>JBAUCK010000379.1:0-4727 GCA_049677525.1 Xanthobacteraceae bacterium | reverse complement strand
AATGGTAATCTTGGCGAGTCGGAACAAAGCTAGCGTCCCGCGGCGCCGACGGAGGCTCGTCTAAACGAAACCCCGCCAGCTTCCCCGGCTAGCCTGACATATAAGCCTGTGGCATGCGCTCGCCGCGGTGATCAGCGTGCCATTCGATTTCCTCGTCATCGCATGACGTGAAGCGGCTCAGACCGTCGCGTAAGTCGTCCTCGTCGCCGTCGAGTTCGTAGGCTTTGACGATCGCCTCATAGTCGGCGGCCTCCGGTTCGCAATCGGCGAACGCTTTTTCGTCCAGGAAGATCGCGCGCGTGGTCAAACCTCTCGTTCCCGCGGCCGTGAATCGACCGCGATCACTATAAATCATGGATTATAAAACATGTCACTAAGTATTTGATCTTGCAACATTTTTCGATGCCAATCAACATCCGTGTTGCCTGTCTACGGCTTGACATTCGTCGATAGCGTTCTCAATTTGTTCCTATGGATGAATCCGCCGCAGATGGTCAAATCCACACGCTCGGGCTGTTGGAGCAATTGCGCGACGATTTACGATCGGTCGGCATCACCAATAACGAGCTGTATCATCGCGTCGACAGCGCGTTGCGCGAGCTGGCCAATCCGAATCTCCACGATTTGAATCTCGCCACTGCATTTAAAATCGAGATATGGGATCATTACGGCCGGGACGACTTGCGCATGTGTATCGTCGCAACGTCGAGCGTCATAGTCGCGAACGCGGCGTTCGACGCGGCGGTCGAACAATTCGCGGGCGAACGTCTGACGCTGCGCAAGGGCACAATGGTTATGCGGAAAAGCGGGTCATAGGCATTCGGCATGTGCGGTCGTGTTCGCCTTTCCAGTGATTACAGCGAAATCAAAATTGCCCTCAAGTTCGATCTAGCCGCGCCGGCGCCGAACTTCGAAGTCGATTGGAATAAGCCCCCAACTGCACCGATGCTGGTCGCGATCCGATCGGAGGATGGCAAGCGCATTCCAAAAATGATGCGTTGGGGTCTGCTGCCGCATTGGGCGAAGGACGAGAAGCTTTCCTATTCGACCTTCAATGCGCGTTCCGAGGATTTCACCACCAAGCCTGCCTTTCGCGACGCTTGGCAGCGAGGCCAGCGCTGTCTCGTTGTCACCGATGGTGAAGGAAAAGCAACCCTACGCGATCGCAATGGTCGACGGCATGATGGTCATGGCCGGCCTTTGGTCACGATGGAAGGACCCGAAATCAGGTGACGTAATTCTTAGCTGCACCGTACTGACATGTGCGCCGAACGAAGTGCTGGCCGCACTGCATGATCGTATGCCAGTCATCCTCGCCGAAAGCGATTGGCCGAAGTGGCTTGGTGAAGCGCCGGCCACGGATGATGAATTGCTAGCGCTGCTTCGACCCTGCCCCGACGAAGTTCTGAAAATCTGGCGCGTCGGCAAAGCTGTCGGCAACGTGAAGAACACGGGGCCACAATTGGCAATGCCGGTCTAATCCGAGGTGCGGCATCCGCTCGCCCCGCGTCTGATTTGGTGTTTGATTCGTTAGAATCAGTTATTTGTTTGCTGGGAGTCCGATGTTTTGAGCTTTGTGAGTTTCGGATTGCCGCGCTCAGAGACAAAGTTGAAAGCGCAGCGGCATAAACACGACAGCTTTTGTTTGCGTCACGATCGTTTGAGACTGTGATGCAGCAAACCGACGTGGGTCGTCGCCAACGGCGACATCGTCGTGCAGACCGGAACGGTCGTCGGACGGGGAGGAAGGGTCGCCACAACACCGCGGGGTGTCGCTTTTCTCCAGAGCGAAAAAATTGAGTGCGTGATCGCCACACCGGACTGGATCTGAGCGCACGCTACTGCAATCGCCGCTTCAGCTAGTCCGCGCAAGCCTCAATACGCCTTGCCGCGCGCCGAGATCGGCCAAAGGCACTCGACCATCCCTTTGCGCACGCCCACGTACCAGTCATGTACATTGCAAGTCGGATCGCAGTGCCCTGGTATGAGGCGCAGCTTGTCGCCCACTTTCAGAACGCTCCTCGGATCCTCGAGGACGCCATGCTCGTCGGAACACTTGACGTATGTCACGTCTCTGCGCCCGTAAACGACCGGCAGTCCGGAGTCGACCGACTGCGTTTTGAGACCGGCGTCGCAGATGGCTCTGTCAAGTCGGGGGTGGCTCATCACCGACGTGAGAATAAACAAGGCATTCTCCCATTCGCTCTCGTCGAGGCGTTTGCCCTGCTTATCATGGATTCGGCCGTAATCGGCGTCCATGAAAGCGTAGGAGCCGCACTGCAGCTCGTTGAATACATCTGACGCACTCTCAAAGTAATATGAACCGGTACCGCCGCCTGAGACAAGTTCGGGTGGAAGACCGGCGACGGTCAGTGCTTCGACAACCTGTTTCACGATCGCGATGGCGGCACTCAGCCTGGCCTCGCGATCCTCGTACTTGTCCAGGTGCTGTATGGCGCCCTGATAAGCCTGGATCCCAGTAAACCTCAGCCCGGGTGCCGCGGCGATCGCGTTGCCAATGGCGACGGCATCCGCAGTGGTTGTTACACCGCAGCGGCCAGCACCACAGTCAATCTCGACCAGGCATTCAAGCGTAGTTGCATGCTTCTGTGTCGCTGCCGAGAGTTCGGGGACATTGGCGATGTCGTCGATGCAAACAATCGTGCGAGCGCCGAGCTTCGGTATCCGCGCGAGCCGGTCAATCTTGAGCGGATCGCGGACTTCGTTGGAGACAAGAATATCCTTCATCCCGCCGCGTGCAAACACCTCCGCTTCGCTCACCTTTTGGCAACACACGCCAGCCGCGCCGCCCAGCTTCTCCTGCAGCTTCGCCACGTCTATCGACTTGTGCATTTTCGCGTGAGCGCGATGACGCATACCGTGCGCCTTGGCGTAGTCGCCCATCTTTTTGATATTCCGCTCTAACGCATCGAGATCGAGGATGAGGCAGGGAGTTTGAATTTCAGCCTCGGCCATACCGCGCACGGCTGGGATATCGAACCCGACCTCAAGCCCGCCGAGCGTGTCGTATATAGCATTCATTGCATGTACTTCCGCTCTCGCGAGTTCAGCGCCAGTGCGTTGCCCACGGGTTGCCCAAGAATTGATAAAAGTGGCTTACTTCTGTTTCGTTCTGCGGTCGAGTGATCAGTCCTTCGTTAGCTCATTTAGCCTCCTGCGCGCGCTGACCTTCAGGCCGGAGGTGAGGATTGAACCAGAGGTCACGCTGAGCTTCGGTGCTGGCTTCAGCCACGATGGTTCGGAAGGTGGCGGAGCCTCAGTCTCACGCTACGGCCCTGCCAGTTATCGCTCAAGTTCCATGTGCTCAAGCGTTGGTGCGCAGCCAGCGCCCTCACTCTTGTTTGCGTGCCCGGTGATGTAGTCGGACATGCGCTCAGAGATATGCACGTGATCTGCAATTTGTTTGAAAGAATGACGCCAAGCGTGGTTGCCCTCCCTTAACGAGCACTACGAAGCCGACGGCGCGATCGTCTTCCGGGGGGCCTGCGCGCTCGGCTGCGAGGGGATCGTGTCGAAGCGTCTTGGATCGAAATACCGCTCCGGCCGCTCTGATAGCTGGGTGAAGATCAAGAATCCGAAGGCGCCGGCTGTGCGATGCGAGGCGGAAGAAGATTGGGGCCGTTAAAATGGCAGAACCGGTCAAGATCCAATGCCTGAAGTGCCGTCATGTCGGCCGTCTCATGGGATCGGATTTGGTCCGGCGGGGAATCCGCCCCGAAGCGCCAATTGCCAGCTTCGTGAAACGCCTCCGATGCGGGAAATACGGTAGCCAGAGCGTGTGCGCTCGGCGCGAATTGCCGCGGCAAAAAGCAGGTTGATGCACGACGACAGGCCAAGATATCGGTCGGTATCACTCACGTGCGGCGCCGAGTTCTTGACGACAACCCTACTGATGAGCGAGATTTTCAGGACGACCTCACAACATTAATTGGTTTCAGCACGGGGGCTTTATGCCAGTCGTGCTGGAAGGCGTCGCTGTGCCGGCGCATCCGGGCTGCTGGCCAGACTGAGGCATAGTGCCGGCTCCGGATTTGCCCGAAGGCGCGGTGCCAACGGAGTTGCCGGTCACGCCGGCCGGATGTCCGCCCGATGCACCACCTGCATGACCTCCGGCACCGGCAGCTCCCACACCCGCACCGCCGCTTGCTTGAGCCAATGCAATCGTGGCGCTCGCGATGAGTATAGCGGGAGTGAGAGTAAAAATAGTTTTACGCATTGCTGGAAGCTCCGGCTTGATGTTCGGTCACGAAGGACGACAGCTCCTATAAGAACGAGCTCGTCAATGGAGCGTTCCATGGTGGCACGAGATATCCGGCAATGACGCGGGGCAAGCGGATGCCGCCCGGCGCCGTGTGACCTGAGCAACTCGTTCCGACCTCAATTGTGGATGTCCGCTTTACCCCCGAAAGCTGCCGCGACTGCCGCCAAACGTCGCGTCCGCTATGGGCCATAACCTGCCTCACGCACTGCAGCAAAAGCGACGGCATGAACCAGAGATATCGCCTAGCAGCGGTCTCTTGTAATCTGATTATTTGTTTGATCAGGCGGCTAAGGCGGTGGCGTTCTCCCGCTTCCTGCGGATGACGTTTCGCTCAGCCTAAGCTGTCAGCCGTCGTGGGTCGCATAATCGACCGGTTAGCACACCCTCGTTGTTGATCTCGATCTGGAAGATTTCGGACAAGCCCGCCCTTCCAGACGACGTTAGT
>JBAUCK010000378.1:0-10911 GCA_049677525.1 Xanthobacteraceae bacterium | reverse complement strand
GCGCTTTGGCTTCGAAAGTCGGACTGCCGAGCGGGGAGTCCTCGCCATAGAGCTTCACATTGGTCCGCGCCGGTGCGTCGGCATATTGGCCGGAATAGCCGCCTTTGACCGCGCCCACGGCGTCGGCGGCGCGCGCAATGGCCGCTTCCGACACATCGGAGGCATGCGCATAGCCGACCGCCTCGTCCTTGACGGCGCGAAGCCCGAAGCCCTGCGAGGTGTCATAGGTGGCCTGTTTCAGCCGGCCATTGTCAAAGACCAGCGCCTCGGACTGGCGATATTCCAGGAACAATTCGCCGTCATCGGCGCCGTCGAGCCCGCGCGAGATAATTTTGGCAAGCCGCGGCCGGTCGAGGCCGGCGCGATCAACGAGCGAAATGGGGGCATCGGTCATCGCATAATCCTCTGGGGCAGAACCTTTGGGGCAGATGCTGTCGGGGAAGCGCTCGCCCATACATAAGCGCTTCGCGGCCTTCCGGCGAGGGGCCTGCAACCCAGCCGTTTAATCGCGCTTGGCGATGCCGGCCTGTGCGATGACCGCGCCCCACTTGGCGATATCAGCCTTCAGGCGGACGGTCATGTCCTCCGGTGTGCTCCAGCGCATGGCCATGCCGAGCTGTTTGGCTCTGTCCTGGACCTCGGGCGCGGGCATGGCATCTTTCATGGCGCGATTGAGGGTCGAGATGACGCTTGGCGGCGTCGCCGCGGGAACCGACAGCCCGTTCCAGCTCTGGACTTCAAATCCCTTGAAGCCGCTTTCGATCACGGTCGGCACGTCAGGCAGGTAAGCCGTCCGTTGCGGGCCGGCCGAAGCGACCGCCACGACCTTCTTGTCGGCGAGGAGCCCGCTGATCGCCGCATAGAATTCGAAAGCGACGTCGATATCGCCGCGGATCACCGCGCCCGCCATGTCGGGCGAGGCGCGAAACGGCACGATCGCCGCGTTGATGCCGGCTGAGCTGATGAAGAGGTCGGCGGCGAGATTTTGCGTGCTGCCGGGATTAATGGTGCCGATATTCAACTTGCCGGGATTCTTCCGTGCCGCCTCGACGATGTCCTGCACCGATGTGAGCGGCGAGCCGGCGCGCGTCACGATCAACAGGTCGAAGAAGGCGGCGGTCGAGACCGAGGCGAAATCGGTGAGCGCGTTATAGGGCAGCGAGTTGAACAGAGCCGCCGCGATCGCGGTGTTGTTGCCGGTCATCAGCAGCGTATAGCCGTCGGGCGCGGCACTGGCGCCGGCTTGGGCCGCGACCACGCCGCCGGCGCTGGGCCGATCCTCGACGATGAATTGCTGGCCGAGCCTGCTTGAGAGCTTGTCGGCAATGATGCGCATGCCGAGATCGGCGACGCCGCCCGCGGCATAGGGCACGATCAGCGTCACTGGCCGCGTCGGATAGTCATTGCCGCTGAAGGCGGGCAACGGCGCCGCGACGATCAGGACGGACAGAGCGGTTGCCGAAGCGGTTGTAGTGGCTGCAACAGTGCCGGCAGCGCGCATGAACATTTCCCCTCGCGATTGTTTTGCGCGAGGGTAGCGGCCCGACGCCGCGCGTCAATTGGCAATCAGTGTCGCGGCGGCGGGGTCGCGGCTACGGCAGCTGATCGTAGCCTTCGCCAAAGCCCTTGAGGCTCATCGGGAAACCGATGCCTTCCTCGGGCGTTTGGAAAATGATGAAGGTCGAAGTCTGTCCGGTGCGCAGTTCGCCGATCAACTTGTCGTCCATGACCACTTCGGCGACGCAGCCATTGGGCAGGCAGCGCACGAAACCGGCGCGGCCGACGTCGGCATTGTCGATCTTCAGTCCGAGCCCTGACGGCAGCAGCACCCCGAGCGGTGCGACGACGCGCATCAGCCGGCTCTTCTGGTCCGAGGTCTTGAGCACGATGACGGTGAGGCCGACATTGGGCCGGTCTTCCGCCGTCACGCTCTGCATCAGCGCGCATTGCTCGCTTTGCGCGCCGGGCGGGGTGTCGCAGCGGATCTGCCAATCGCCATGAACCGATTTGACCGCGCCTTGGGCGCGGGCTTCATGGGTCCACGTTCCGGCGGACAGCACGGCCAGCAGAATAGCGCCGCCGGCGAGCGTGGATGCCAAACGCCGCGACTTCAATCGCGACTGCCATCCGCTGTCGAATATCGCCATGTCAGGTTTCTCCTCGGGAGCCGCCCTAGCTTAAGCCATCGCCTCAACCCATCACCCCGCGGCCGCCTGTCGCCCCGGCGGGCCCGCCAATCGCGCGAATCAGCCAAACTCGGCAGGCCGCCGCGCGACGCGCTTGCCTACATCGTGAGCTTTCCGTGTCAAGCGCGATCCAGAACAAGCCATTGTGGCCAGTCAGTGGTCGCGTGGCCAAAGTGACTGCCACGGTTGCCGACAAAGTCGTCGCACTGGGGGCGTTACACCGGGCGCCGCAACACGCTGCAATCGGCCGATCTGTCGCCGGTCAAACCGCTGTGCATGGCTGCAGGTTTCGCACCCAAGAGCGCATTGCGGCAAAGCCGGTTTTGTGGTTTGGAGAACGCGGGATCCCCTATCCCGTCGCTACCCGCCAAGGACCCACCTAGAACTTGGTACTGAGACTAATAAGGGCTTAGGGCCGAGGCGAAAATGGCGTCCAGAGCGGCGGCGTCATACTGTTGCGGTCTGCGCTGAAGTAATGTTTCCGCGCTCGCTGTTGGCAGCCGTGACAAATAATAGAGGCAGGGAGAAGAACGACAGATGAGGGTGCGTGCACATTTGACCGCCATCGTCCTTGCCGCGAGCGCCGTTCTGGCGAGCGCAGGTGTAGCGTTGGCCCAACTCGGGCAACCGGCGCCCTGGCAGATGGATCTCCAGGAGGCTGCGACCCCGGTGATGGCGCAGATCGCCGGATTCCACTATTTCCTGCTCTGGGTGATCGGCGCGATCTCGCTGTTCGTGCTGGCGCTCCTGCTCATCGTCATCGTGCGCTTCAATGCCCGCGCCAATCCGGTGCCGTCGCGCACCACGCACAACACGCCGATCGAAGTGCTGTGGACCATCGTTCCGGTCATCATCCTTGCGGCGATCGCGGTGCCGTCGTTCCGGCTGCTGTTCACCGAGCTCGATGTGCCCACCCCCGACCTCACCATCAAGGCGACTGGCAAGCAGTGGTTCTGGAGCTACAGCTATCCCGACAACGGCAATTTCGAGTTCGATTCACTGATGGTGCCGGAAAAGGATCTCAAGCCGGGCCAGCCGCGGCTCCTCACCGTCGACAACGAGATGGTGGTGCCGGTGAACAAGGTCGTCCATGTGCTGGTGACCGGCGCCGACGTGATCCATTCCTTCACCGTGCCGTCGTTCGGCTCGCGCATCGACGCCATTCCCGGCCGCATGAACGAGACCTGGTTCAAGGCTACCATCCCCGGCATGTTCTACGGCCAGTGCTCCGAATTGTGCGGCAAGGATCATTCCTTCATGCCGATCGCGGTCCGTGTCGCGAGCGAGGCCGATTTCAACGCCTGGCTCGCCACGGCGAAACAGAAATTCGCGACCGACAACAAGGCTCCCGCGAATACGTTTGCGGCGGCCGGCGAAGCGTCGGCGCACTGACGGCAAGTTAAAGACCGCAAGAAAAGCCAAAGGCCGAGAAAACGAGAGCAAGAGCGACGGGCAGTCGCTAACGAAGGGACTGGCAATGGATACGATGGCACACGTGGCGCATGGTGACGAAGGCGGACACGCGATCCCGCATGGCTGGCGGCGCTTCGTCTATTCGACGAACCACAAGGACATCGGCACGATGTACCTCGTGTTCGCGATCTTCGCCGGTATCATCGGCGGCGTCCTGTCGATCCTGATCCGCGCCGAGCTGATGTATCCCGGCATCCAGATCTTCCACGACACCCACAATTTCGACGTCGTCGTCACCGCCCACGGTCTGATCATGATCTTCTTCATGGTCATGCCGGCCATGATCGGCGGGTTCGGCAATTGGATGGTGCCGCTGATGATCGGCGCGCCGGACATGGCGTTCCCGCGCATGAACAACATTTCGTTCTGGCTGCTGCCGGCGTCGTTCGCGCTGCTCCTGACTTCGATGTTCGTCGAGGGCGAGCCCGGCACCAACGGCGCCGGAACCGGCTGGACGATCTATGCGCCGCTGTCGACCACCGGCCATCCCGGCCCGGCGGTGGATTTCGTCATTCTCTCGATCCATCTCGCCGGCGCCTCCTCCATCCTCGGCGCCATCAATTTCATCACCACGATCTTCAACATGCGCGCGCCCGGCATGACCATGCACAAAATGCCGCTGTTCGTATGGTCGATCCTGGTGACGGTGTTCCTGTTGCTGTTGTCGCTGCCGGTGCTCGCCGGCGCCATCACCATGCTGCTCACCGACCGCAATTTCGGCACCACCTTCTTCAATCCGGATGGCGGCGGCGACCCGATCCTGTTCCAGCACTTGTTCTGGTTTTTCGGTCACCCGGAAGTCTACATCCTGATTCTGCCGGGCTTCGGCATGGTCAGCCAGATCGTCGCGACGTTCTCGAAGAAGCCGGTGTTTGGCTATCTCGGCATGGCCTATGCGATGGTGTCGATCGGCGGCGTCGGCTTCCTCGTCTGGGCGCACCACATGTACAATGTCGGCATGTCGGCCAACGTGCAGGCCTATTTCATCGCTGCCACGATGGTGATCGCGGTGCCAACTGGCGTGAAGATCTTCTCCTGGATCGCGACCATGTGGGGCGGTTCGATCGAGTTCAAGACGCCGATGCTGTGGGCGATGGGCTTCATCTTTCTGTTCACCATCGGCGGCGTCACCGGCGTGGTGCTCGCCAATGCCGGCGTCGACCGCTCGCTGCACGGCACCTATTACGTGGTCGCCCACTTCCACTACGTGCTGTCGCTCGGCGCGGTCTTCGCCATTTTCGGCGGCTGGTACTACTGGTTCCCGAAAATGACCGGCTACATGTACAACGAGTTCATCGGCAAGCTGCATTTCTGGGTGACGTTCATCGGCGTCAACATCGTGTTCTTCCCGCAACACGTCCTCGGGCTCGCCGGCATGCCGCGCCGCTATGTCGATTATCCCGACGCCTTCGCCGGGTGGAATTTCATATCGTCGATCGGCTCGTATATTTCCGGCTTCGGCGTGCTCATCTTCTTGTTTGGCATGGCGCTCGCCTTCATGAAAAAGGAACGCGCCGGCAACAATCCGTGGGGGCCCGGCGCCACCACGCTGGAATGGACGCTGTCGTCGCCGCCGCCCTTCCATCAATATGAGACGCTGCCGCTGATCCGATGAGCGTAACGTTTGCCCAAGCGGAGCTTCCATCCGGCGTCGATCCGAGTATCGCGCCGAGCATCGCTGGCGCTCGCGACTATCTCGAACTGATGAAGCCGCGGGTGATGTCGCTCGTCGTGTTCACGGCGCTGGTCGGGCTCGTGCTTGCGCCCGGCCATGTGCATCCGGTCATCGGTCTCGCCGCGCTCATCTGCATCGCGGTCGGCGCCGGCGCCGCGGGCGCTTTGAACATGTGGTACGACGCCGACATCGATGCGCATATGGAGCGTACGGCGGGGCGCCCGATCCCGGCGGGCCGGCTGCGGCGCGGCGAGGCTCTCGCCTTCGGCCTGATGCTCGCCTGCTTTTCGGTCTGCGTGCTCGGGCTTCTGGTCAATGTCGTCGCCGCAGCTTTGCTGGCGCTGACCATCGCCTTCTACGTCGTCGTTTACACGATGTGGCTCAAGCGCTCGACGCCGCAGAACATCGTCATCGGCGGTGCCGCCGGCGCGTTGCCGCCGATCATCGGCTGGGCGTCGGTGACCGGCGGTGTGTCGCTCGAGCCGGTCGTGCTGTTTCTCATCATTTTCATGTGGACGCCGCCGCATTTCTGGGCGCTGGCGCTCTACCGCGCGGAAGATTACGCCCGCGCCGGCGTGCCGATGCTGCCCGTGGTCGCGGGTGAGCAGACGACCCGCCGGCAGATCCTGCTCTATACCCTGATCCTGGCTCCGCTCGGCGTCGTGCCGTGGCTTCTCGGCTATGCCGGGGCGGCCTATGGGATCGCCGCGTTGGTCACCGGCGCCATCATGATCGCGTTGGCGTTCCGCATCCGCGCCGAAAAGCACGGTTACACGGCGAGCAAGCAGATGTTCGCCTTCTCGATCCTTTATCTGTTCCTGCTGTTTGCTGTGCTGTTGGCCGATCGGCTGTCGGGAGGGCTGTTCGGCCACTTCGCGGCATGAGCACGAGCGAATTGATGAACGACGGCGATAACACATCCGCTGGTCCACCGAAGCCCGAGCCCGGCATCAGGCTGACGGAGGAGCAATTGCGCGCGCGCCGTTCGCGCTCGATCGCAATCGCGGTGTCGCTCGGCCTATTGGTGCTGCTGTTCTATATCGTGACGCTGGTCAAAGGGCCGGGCGTGTTGGAGCGGCCGCTGTGAACACGCAGGCCCCCCAGCGCAAGACCGGCCCGCGCAAATCCGACCTCGTGGTCGCCTTTGCCTGCGGCGCTTTCGTCGCGCTGATGGTCGGCGTGTCCTACGCCGCAGTGCCGCTCTATTCCTGGTTCTGCCGCACCACGGGTTTCGGCGGCACGACGCAAGTGGCGACGTCGGCGCCGCCGACGGAAATTGCCGGACGCACCATCACCGTGCGCTTTGATTCCAACGTCGCGCCGGGTCTGCCCTGGAGCTTCGAGCCCGAGCGCCGCACCATCGATGTCAAGCTCGGGCAAGTCGTCACCGTTTATTATTCGGTAACCAACGAGTCCGCGCGCACGACGACCGCACAGGCCGGCCACAATGTCACGCCGCCGACCGTCGGCATCTATTTCGAAAAGATCAACTGCTTCTGCTTCACCGAGCAGACCATGAAGCCGGGCGAGAAGCGCGACATGGCGGTTGTCTTCTATGTAGACCCCAAGCTCGCCAAGGATTCCGAACAGGACGCACTGAAGAACATCACGCTCTCCTACACATTCTATCCGGTGCGCACGCCGGAACAGCCGGTCGCGGCGGGCGCCAATCCGGAAAAATCTGGACGCATCTAGAACCTGAAACAGCAACGCGGCGCGGCTTGTGGAAGACCGCGCCAGGGTGGAGAAGATAACGATGGCTAATGCGCATGCCGAACCGCAGCACGACTACCACCTGGTGAATCCGAGCCCGTGGCCGGCCATCGGTTCGGTTTCGGCTTTCGTCGCGGCCGTGGGCCTCATCCTGTGGATGCATCAGATGGCGAACTATGCGCCGCTGATCATGGGCGCCGGCATGATCGGCATCGCCTATACGATGATCGGCTGGTGGCGCGACGTCATCCATGAGGCCGAAGTCGAGGGCGACCACACCCCGGTGGTGCAGATCTCGCACCGCTACGGCATGATCCTGTTCATCGCTTCCGAGGTGATGTTCTTCGTCGCCTGGTTCTGGGCCTATTTCAACACCGCTTTGTTTCCCGGCGACGCGCAGGACGTGGCGCGGATCGCCTTTACCGGCGGGGTCTGGCCGCCCAAGGGCATCGAGACCTTCGATCCGTGGCATCTGCCGCTCCTCAACACGCTGATCCTGCTCACCTCGGGCACGACGGTGACCTGGGCGCATCACGCGCTGCTCGAGAACGATCGCAAGGGCCTGATCTGGGGCTTGGTCTGCACTATCGCGCTCGGCCTGAGCTTCACCTGCGTGCAAGCCTGGGAATACGCCCATGCGGTGTTTCACTATTCCGGCAATATCTACGGCGCCACTTTCTTCATGGCGACGGGTTTCCACGGCGCGCATGTCATCATCGGTTCGATTTTCCTGATCGTCTGCCTGTTCCGCGCCATGTCCGGCCAGTTCAAGCCGGACCAGCATCTCGGCTTCGAATTCGCCGCCTGGTACTGGCACTTCGTCGACGTGGTGTGGCTGTTTCTGTTTGCCTGCATCTATGTCTGGGGCGGCGGAGCGCACGCCGGATAGCGGCGCGATTACGACATCACAGCTATGGCCGATCAGACGATTACGACGCTTGGCGGATCGATCGCCGCGGGCTTGTCCTGCGCTTGTCCGCGCTGCGGGCGTGGCAAGCTGTTTACCGGCTTTCTGTCGTTGCGGCCGCGCTGCGATGTGTGCGGGCTCGATTACGATTTCGCCGATGCCGGCGACGGGCCGGCGGTGTTCATCATGTTGCTCGGCGGTGCCGTCGTGGTCGCAGCAGCCCTCATCACCGAGGTCGAGTTTCATCCGCCCTATTGGCTGCATGCCGCCTTGTGGCTGCCGCTTATTCTGCTGGTGACGCTCGGGCCGCTCCGGCCGATGAAAGGCCTGATGATCGCGCTGCAATTCCATCACAAAGCGGCGGAAGGCCGTATCCAGACCGCGGATAAGCCGTGATGTGCGGCGGGAAGAGCACGGCGTCGATTTTCCAACGCGGGCGTAACGATGCTGACTAAGGCAGAACCAAACGCGCGAGGTGCTCACCGCCGGTCCTGGCTTGGCCTGTTGGTGCCCGCACTCATCGCTTTTGCCATCCTGATCGGACTTGGCGTCTGGCAGATCGAGCGCAAGGCCTGGAAGGAAGGCTTGATTGCGGCGCTGACCGAGCGGCTCGCTGCACCGCCGCAGGCGCTGCCGCCGGCGCGCGATTGGCCACAGCTCGATCAAGCGAACGACGAATACCGCCGCGTCGCCTTCACCGCGCAATTCGACAACGCCGAAGAAGCTCTGGTCTTCGCCTCCGCCTCGGGCTTCCGCCCCGACGTGTCGGATTCAGGTCCGGGCTATTGGGTCTTCACGCCCGCGCGGCTTGCCGACGGCAGCATCGTTGTCGTCAATCGCGGTTTCGTTCCCGACGCCCGCAAGAATCCCAAAACGCGAATCGAGGGCGAGGTGTCGGGCCCGGTCGCGCTGGCCGGCGTGATGCGCTGGCCCGACAGCCGGCACTGGTTCACGCCAGGTGATGATGCCGCGCATAATCTCTGGTTCACCCGCGATCCGGTGGCGATTGCCGCCGCAAAGGATGCGGGCCCCGTCGCGCCGTTTTATGTCGAGCAGGAGACACCGGTGCCGCCCGGCGGCTTGCCGCAGCCCGGCAAGCTCGTCGTGAGCCTGCCGGACAACCACCTGCAATATGCGCTGACCTGGTTCGGGCTGGCGGCCGTTCTGGCAGGGGTTTTTATCTCCTGGACGGTCAGTTCCAGGCGCGCCGAGGGCAGGGAACCGGGGGGTCCTAGACCCCTCGATTGAGGCCGGTTCCGTCCCTTCCGCTGTTCCTTGTAGAGCCCTCGGTTTTCCTATTACTGTTGCTCTCGGTTCTGGCTTTATCGCCCCGGGTGGCTCCGCCAACCCCCGGTAAATATAGTTCGGAATCAACATGTTAAGTGCCAAGGCCAGGGACCGTCCGGCCATCTGGGATCGCCACAGGGTGCATTACGTCTCGACCAGGGGTGCGGCTCCCGCATCCGGTTTCGCTGAGGTCATGCTCGCGGGTCTTGCCCGCGATGGCGGCCTCTATGTGCCGGATATTGGCGCCGCCGACTGGCCGCAGCTCGCGCCGAAAACCATCGCCGCCTTCGCTGGCCGCCCCTATGCCGAAGTCGCCGTCGAGGTGATCCGCCCATTCGTCGGCGATGCGATCGGCGAAGCCGATCTCGCCCGCATGGCGCGCGAGGCCTATGGCACGTTCCGCCATCCCGCCGTTGCGCCGCTCACCCAGCTCGACGTGAATACCTTCGCGCTCGAGCTATTCCACGGCCCAACGCTCGCCTTCAAAGACTTGGCGATGCAATTATTGTCGCGGCTGATGGACCACGCGCTCGCGGCGCGCGGTGAACGCCGCACCGTCGTCGTCGCGACCTCGGGCGATACCGGCGGCGCCGCGGTCGAAGCCTTCAGCGGCCGCAATCAGGTCGACCTGGTCGTGCTGTTCCCGCAAGGGCGCGTCTCCGACGTGCAGCGGCGCATGATGACGACCACGGATGCCGCCAACGTCAGCGCGCTCGCCATCGAGGGCACGTTCGACGATTGCCAGGCCATCGTCAAAGGCCTGTTCAATCACCATGCCTTCAGTGATCGCGTGCGGCTCTCCGGGGTCAATTCGATCAACTGGGCGCGCATCGTTGCCCAAGTGGTCTATTACTTCACGGCCGCGGTCGCGCTCGGCGCGCCGCAGCGCAAGCTCGCTTTCACTGTGCCCACCGGAAATTTCGGCGACATCTATGCCGGCTATGTCGCCGGCCGCATGGGCCTGCCGATCGACCGGCTGGTGATCGCGACCAACGTCAACGACATCTTGGCGCGCACGCTCGCGACCGGCACCTATGAACTGCGCGACGTCGTCGCGACGTCGTCGCCGTCGATGGACATCCAGGTGTCGTCGAATTTCGAGCGCCTGTTGTTCGACGCCTATGGCCGTGACGCGAGCGCAATCAGGGCGGTGATGGGCTCGCTTGCGCAGTCGCGGCGCTTCACGCTGTCAGCCCCGGCGCTGGCTTATATTCGTGGCTTGTTCGCCGCCGGCCGTGCCGGCGAGGAAGAAGTCGCGGCCACCATCCGCACGGTCAAGCGCGAAACCGGCAATTTCGTCGATCCGCACACCGCGGTGGGCATCGCTGTTGCCGAGAAAGAGCCGCGCGATCCGGCCGTGCCGATGGTGGTGCTCTCCACGGCGCATGCGGCGAAATTTCCCGATGCGGTCGAGGCGGCCACCGGCGTGCGGCCGGCTTTGCCCGATTGGCTATCCGACATCAATCACCGTCCGGAGCGCGTCACTGTGCTGCCGGCGGATCAATCTGCTGTCGAGCGTTTCGTCCTTGCGACGAGCCGCGCGGCGCAGGAAGGAGCGGCAGCATGAGTGTTGAAGTAACGACCCTGAAATCCGGTATCAGTGTAGTGACCGATGCGATGCCGCATCTTGAGACGGCATCGCTCGGCGTCTGGGTCGCTTCCGGCAGCCG
>JBAUCK010000377.1:0-1502 GCA_049677525.1 Xanthobacteraceae bacterium | reverse complement strand
GATTTGAATGACTTCACGTATCGTCGATGTCCCGAGAACGTTCGCATCCACACCCGAGGCGAGCCATAAAATTCACTAATTCGGCGACCGGAAGCATCGGTTTTTAGTCTTTCCCATAACTGTTCGGCGGGGACATCCGGCGTCGCACCGGCGGATCGGGCGTCCGCATAAATGCGAGATTCGATTCCGGCAAAAAGCTTCGGGTCCTTAATCGCGCCGAGATCGGCATCAGCGAACTCTTTCGAGTGATGTTTGTAGCGCCGAAGAAGCCGACATTTATATCCGTGCAGAGTTTCGCCGCTCAGCGGAGGCGGCGCGCGCTCACCAAACTCAGCAGCTACAGCATCGGCCATTGCCTGGGCGTCGGCCATTCTCGCTTCATGCCGCCGCACAGTGTCGGCATGATCGGCGGCGACGGGCCGCGCCTTGCCGGGTTCAACCATCTTGTTTTCGTCCTCCTCGGATTCGTCACCGTCGGCATCGTCGCCAGCACGGTGGCGAGCTTCGAGCGCCTCGATGCGCTGCCCGAGGCTTGCCATGCCGTCCGTGACGGTGCTGAGGTGTTCGAGGAGCTGGTCCAGTTTCGCGCCGGTGCTGGCTTTGACCGCTTCTTCAATTTCGCCTGCGAGTTTTGGTTCGTTAGCCATTCTCTGTTGTCACCTCTCGATACCCGGCGCATGGCCTGTGCAGGACTGCGGCTCGGTCATGCAGCATAGTACCCGGTGCCTACCGGCCCTATCGCCGCGTTCATATTAATGCGCCGAGCCGCTGCGTCGGTGCCACGCTCGGGGAATAGGCGTCTGCGGCCACTGGCGCGGCACTGGTCGCGCATGGCCAACGCCGCATGAATTGCCGCCTTCGGGTTTGCGACGATGCCGAGCAAGGCCAGCACCTCGCCGACAACCGGCTCAAGGCAGCGCGGCCGGGCATTGTGGTCGCTGACCGGCAAATCGAGGCGACAGCCGGTGGCGATCTCGATGGCGATCATCACGAAGTCCGCCGCCTTCGCCGCATGCGGCTTGGCCGCACGGCCCCGCGTCCGTTTTTGCCGGTGCTGTGTCGGCTGAATTGCCGTCAAGCATTTGAGAAACCCGGCAGTCGAGAGCGGCACATCAAGACCCGCCCGGGCGAAGGCATGCATGATCGCGTCGATGTCCGGCTCGGTCATCAGTGCGCTCGGGGCCGGTAGGGATCGAAAAGCTGAAGCGCCTCTAGACCGGCATCGCGCCAATCGGAAGCCGACAAATAGCAACTCCGCTTGATATGGCAGGAGCGGGCCGTGCTTCGCTCTAGCATCAAGAACAATGATCGCGGTGATCGCGCTGACGACGCGATCAAAAATAATACGTTCGTCATCGTCAAATTCGCGGTCCTGGATTTGACCAGAGAAGGCCGTGCGCACCTTTCCCGATATTCGGCCGTTGTGATCCACATCCTCGATTGTCATCGTCATTTGTTGGTCGCTCCGGTGTTCGGTCTGTAGTCGTCGGCATCAAGAGACC
>JBAUCK010000376.1:0-3272 GCA_049677525.1 Xanthobacteraceae bacterium | reverse complement strand
CCAATGCCATCGTCTCGACGTTCAACGACGAAACCGTCATCTGCAGATAGGTCGGCTCATCAGCCGAAAGTGAACGCCGCAGAGGTCGCATTGACCCGCAATCAAGTGAATATGGTTCGCGCAGCTTTTAAGGCAGGCGTTACGCCGTCACGTATTGCCCGACAGTTCGGTATTTCCCAATCTAATGTAAGGAACGCGTTGGCGAGTGATCTGCCGAAGTAAGAACGCAGCCATGACCAGTACGAAGAGCAAAATATCGCACAATCGATGCGCTGTTTATGAAGCGGCAGATGTTCAGCGTAAGCTATGTCGCGACTGGCTGCTTTACATTATGAGCGCTTCGTCCGAGCGTACGCGAACCAAGGACGATCTTCGTGCCGAAACCATTGAACGGTTCGGAGTCTCGAAAAGCGCTTTCGATGTGGCTTGGACTTGGGCAATCGAAGAAACTGGCAATCGACACTGGTATGAGCCATTGCCGCGGTCACGACGGAAAACAGGTCGGACGCTGCTCGTATAGCATTAGCGAAGATATTGATCTTCAAACCAAAGCTCGGAGTGTGGTGTCGTGCCGCTTAGCATCGTCTACGTTCTCTCTAACCCTGTGATGCCTGGCTTAGTTAAGATTGGTCGTACATCCTCCGAAGAAGCAGTAACTCGGATTGCGCAGCTATTATTCAACTGGGGTGCCATTTCCATTCAAATTGGAATTTGGATAGGAATGGGAATTCCAATTGGGTCCGAATTAAAATTTACTGAGAGCGAAGCAAGTGCTTTTGTTACGACGCCTAAAAAGGTGAATTTAAACGGCGACGAAATGTCACTAACCGCTGCTACTCGGTCGCTTTTGGGGTTAGATTATAGTGTTGCACCAGGTCCATATTGGGACATTCAATGGTCGGTCGCTGAGGGATATTTACAACGAAACCTATCCTTTAACCCAGCTTTGACTTGAGCCGCGTCTTTTCCACTCGTTTAGAGCTGCCTCGTGCTGGTCGTAACAGTTCTGAGTCCTGACAATGAATCAGCCTGGAAGGTATTTGGGGCGATATCGGACGCCAGAAAGTGGGCGAGCTCTGGAGCGCTGAACGAGTTCGATGGGATGTTGCAGCAGCGCGGTAGCGTTTGTTTCAGCGAGGCGCATTGCTAGGATCTCCCACTGAGCCTGACAATCATCAACGGCGCGATGCGCATCATGAAAATAGCCAGCGCCGGCCAATAGATAAGCCAGCCTAGAGCCCTCAAAACCATGTTTGCGCCACTCTATTTCCTGTGCGGAACAGGTCCAATTCGACCCGATAAAAATCGGCCAGCCTCGCTCGGCAAATTTTTGGTCGAAGTTCGCGTTATGAGCAATTACGACATTCGTGTTTGAGACAAAGGAAACTACGGCGTC
This sequence comes from Xanthobacteraceae bacterium, assembly GCA_049677525.1. Lineage (GTDB taxonomy): Bacteria > Pseudomonadota > Alphaproteobacteria > Rhizobiales > Xanthobacteraceae > BOG-931. Next base: position 1,876 of record JBAUCK010000376.1, on the reverse strand, counting down.
TGGATTTATGTGTTGTCCACGAACCATGTCGTCGGTGATGCCGGTGAGTGCGGTGATCTCTGGTGGGATAGATGTGGATGGTTCATTTAGCGAGCCGAAAGTGTCGATGACTGCAGTTACCTCGCCCTGATCTGAACAGGAAAACTTGACCATGCCAATCTCAATGACCTCATCCTGGGCGGTATTCAGGCCGGTCGTTTCGAAGTCAATGACGATGGCAATCCTAGAATTGTCGAGAGGAGGCTTTGACAGAAGTCGCGGAACTAGCCGACGCAAGATCCGTAATCGCCAGATTGTTCCAAAGCGCTTGCCATCGAAGCGTAGTCGGTAGGTAAATATGGCATCGAGGCTCTCGAGATGTTCGCTATTGTCGTTTTCTAACGTAGCGCCGGCGGAAAATCGATGAAAGGTTAGCCTCGTTAACAGGATGGTCGACCAAACCGGCAGAATCCAACTAATGATGTCGGGGCTCTGTGTCATAGGCGCGGTGGATGTAGATTTGCCTAGGACCTGACAAACGATTATTTTCGTCACGCGATCGTTTGGGAGTACCAGGACTTGGCAAAGCATGTGTTGTTGGGTGATATCGGTGCGACAAATGCTCGGTTCGCACTCGCTAGCAAAGATGTGCTGGGCCAGATCAGGACCTTCGAGGTTGCCAAGTATCCTCAATTTGAGGACGCCCTGACCCTCTTCCTTGATGAGGTTGGCTTGCCGGTTACGGACGCGGCGATCGCGGTTGCCGGCCCTGTCGTCCAGCAGCACGCAAAGCTCACAAATCAAGCCTGGACGATTGATGCAGGTGAGCTGAAAACTTCTTTTGGATTGGCGGCTCGGATTATCAACGATTTTCGGGCTGTCGCGCTTTCCTTGCCGTTACTCAAGTCCGGAGATTTAGTGGCGATCGGGGGCGGCAAGGTTGAAGAGGGGGGGCCCAAGGCAGTTCTGGGTCCCGGCACAGGCTTGGGTGTTGCATGTCTTGCCAATAGCTCGGCAGATCCTGTGGTCGTCACCAGTGAGGGTGGACACGCTACGTTGGCGGGTACTTGCGATCGGGAAGACAGGATAATTCAATATCTGCGTGAAAAGTTTGGACATGCTTCCGCTGAGCGAGCAATTTCGGGCAGCGGATTGGAGAATCTCTATCAAGCCATTGCAGCAATCGATGGGCTGACTGTCGGCACTCAAAGTGCAGCGGAAATAACCAACGAGGCGCTCGCCGGCAACTGTAAGATCGCCCACGAGGCGCTTCGTACCTTCTGCGCGTTTTTAGGCTCCTTCGCTGGTAGTTTGGCGCTAACGTTTGGCGCGAAAGGCGGTGTGTACATTGCGGGCGGAATTTCACCGCGAATCCTGAAGTTTTTGAGGGAATCGGAATTCCGTAGTCGTTTTGAAGCCAAGGGCAGATTTCGGAGTTATCTTGAAGCCATACCCTCGTACGTGATCGTGCATCCCGCTGCCGCTTTCCTTGGTCTACAATCTCTGCTCGTTTGACGTGGGCCTATTAGGCTGGCGGCTGAATTCTGCAGATTGCGAGTCCCATCGAATAGGGAACGGCTTCGAAAGAAGCCAAGCTCAAAAGAACTCTCTGAGGTAATTCGCAGTACCGCTACCTGTTAGACCCCGTGCCCGCACACGCTGGTACGTTTGCAGCGCGTTCATATCGGCGCGGTGGTGGACGCCCCTATGCGGAATGCGCCGATGGCCGGTGTAACCTCGCGTCCTTAGCCCCTCCTAATCCGGTCCAGGTGGTAGCGTGCAGATTCTTTCGCACATTTGATCAGGCCACGGCTTCGGTTTGCGGGACTTGCGGCTGATAGAGCGGTCTCATGTTCATGTAGCACTTGGCGGACCATGCGGTGCCAGCGATGTAGCG
>JBAUCK010000375.1:0-9271 GCA_049677525.1 Xanthobacteraceae bacterium | reverse complement strand
TCGGCCTTGTGCAATCGAGCCCGATCGGGGCACGAACCCGGTCTTGTCGGGCCGCAGCGGACGGAAGGTGAGCTGCCACAGCGCCGCGAATGGCGTGATCAACCGCTCGATCAAGCGCGACCGCCGCAGCACGTCGAACACCCAGGATTCAGGGGCGAGCGCTCCCGGCTCCTGCTCGAAACGGAAACGGTCGGCCCAGGCCACAAGCGGGCGGAACAGCACCTGGTCGTAGATAAAGATCACGACCAGCATGGCGCCGATCGCCCAGCCCACGGCGACAAGATCGCGGTGCTCGATGGCGAGCGCGATATAGGAGCCGATGCCGGGCAGTGTGACCGTCGTATTGCCGACGCTGATGGCTTCAGAGGCGACGACGAAGAACCAGCTTCCCGACATCGACATCATCATGTTCCAGATGAGTTGCGGCATCGCGAACGGCACGTCGAGCCGCCAAAACCGCATCCACGCCGCGAGCCGGAAATTGCGCGATGCTTCGTCAAGCTCGGTCGGGATCGTGCGCAAGGACTGATAGAAGCTGAACGCCATGTTCCAGGCTTGGCTCGTGAAGATCGCGAAGATCGCGGCGAATTCGGCGCCAAGCACGCGGCCCGGCGCCAGCGCCATGAAGAATACGACCGTGACCGAGATGAAGCCCAGGATCGGCACCGATTGCAGGATGTCGAGGAGCGGCACAAGGATCCGCTCGGCGGTCCGGTTCTTCGCTGCAAGCGTCGCATAGGTGAAGGTGAAGATCAGCGACAGCACCATGGCGATGAGCATGCGCAGCGTGGTGCGCGCGGCATATTCTGGCAGATTGCGCGGATCGAGCGATGTCGGTTGCTGCTGCAACTCGGTGAGCGGCTCAAACAGATGCCGGCTCGCCTCGCCCAGAAACACCAGCAGTCCAAGGATCAAAAGAAATGCGAGCACGTCCCAGCGGCTGAATAAGCGGGCCCAAGCGCCTGCGGAAATCGGGACGTTCACGCGCATGTGTCACGGCCTAGCAATCGCGGAATGGCTGTCACGGGATTGTCGTGAAAGTCGCCACTTCGATGCGGAATGCTGATGCAGGCCAAGCTCGCGACCCTGGTCAGGTGCTTCCTTCCCGAACCTTGGGCCGTGAGCTTGGTCTCCCGCGACCACATAACATCCGCCGCGCGGCGTTCAAACCTTTTTACCAACCCTGCCGTACTTTCGGCGATGAGTGATTCGCGTAGAACGGCCCGGACACGGCGGAGAGACCGGCTCGGCCACCAAAAAGCCGGCCGGAATCGTCCAGAAATCACCGCATTGTCACCCAAGAATTTCCGCGACGTTAGTCGTTGATTCTCTTACTGGGGCGAATGGAGAAGTACCGTGGTCGCGCATAGCATGAAGCTGATCCTGAAGCCGGTCGTAGCAGCGCTGTTCCTAGTGCTCGTCGCAACACTTTCGGCCACGCGTCCCGCCGCGGCCGAGCCTTCAGTGGTCGGGCTGTGGCAGAAGCTCGACGAGCAGACCGGAGCGACGGTCGCCTGGTTTCTCCTCGTCGAACGCGGCGGCTACTATGAAGGCGCGATTGCAAAGATGTTTCCGGCGCCGGACGACCCCAAAAATCCGATCTGCTCGCGCTGCCAGGACGACCGCAGAAACGCGCCGATACTGGGGATATCGTTCATCCGCAACATGACGCGCGACGGACTGAGCTATCAGGGCGGCAATATTCTCGATCCGCGGGACGGCAACATCTACAACGCGATGATGACCTTGAGTCCCGACGGTCAGACGCTGACCGTGCGCGGCTATCTGGGTATTGCCTTGTTCGGTCGCGATGAGACTTGGCACCACCTGCCCGACAGCGCGGTGCGGCAGCTCGATCCAGTCGTGATCGCCAAATATTTCCCAGGCCAACGCGCCCCGGGACAGAATTTGCCGGGGCGGAATTTAGCGGGTCAGGTCAGGGTTGGCCCGCCGGTCGCCGCGCTCGGACAAGACGCCGTGAGGCCGGCCAACACTCTCCACTAAGCTTCGACGGCCGCTATTGGATAACGCCGAACTCGCAACCAGGGGCGGCGTATTCGTAGCGCGGAACGCCGTAAGGGTCCTGATAGACGAGCGGCTGGCAGCGTTTTTGCCATTTGCGATGATGATCGGCCTGCTGCGCTTTCTCGGCTTCGGTCGCAGGCGCGACCTGCCGGATATAGGGATCGCCGTAGCCACCCCACCGCGAGTGCCCTGTTTTGGCACATGACTTAAGATAAATGGCGGTAGATTTTCATTTGAGTACGATCTTATCCGAAAACCGGTTCCCACCTTTCGGGATCGTGCCCCGGCGCGGACGTTAAGATCAACGCCGAATGATCGCCGATGGCGATAGCTGGCGCTGTTCCCAGCCGGCGCGTTCGAGCTCCGGCACGCTATCGTCGGCTTGCGGATAGCCGAGACAGAAATAGCCGATGAATTTCCAGTGCGCCGGGACGTCGAGAATAGCCGCCACCGCTTTGGGATCGAGGATCGACACCCACCCCATGCCGACGCCCTGCGCCCGCGCCGCAAGCCAGATCGTATGCACCGCGGTGACCGCGGAATAGTCGATCATTTCCGGCATGGTGTGACGACCAAGACCATGACCCTGTTCGGTCGTGCGATCGGCAAAGACGGCAAAATGCGCGGGCGCTTCATCCAGTCCGGCGAGCTTGAGCTTGGCATAGAGGCTCGCGCGTTCCGGCGCCTGCGCCGCAAGCGCCTGTGCATTGCAGGCGGCGAAATTCTCGCGGATCGACGCGCGCAGCGCGCGGTCCTCGACAATGACGAAGCGCCACGGCTGGCTCAATCCGACCGACGGCGCGAGACAGGCAAATTCGATGAGCGATTCCAAAGCGCCGTCCGGCAGGGGATCGCACAGGAAACGCCGCACGTCGCGCCGCCAGGTCAGAAGGTCGCGCAGGCGCGCGCGAAACGCGCCATCGAAACTCATCGATGGCGCGCCGCCTTCGATTTTTTGATGCGCGCGCAAAGTCATTGCTCAAGCCTAGCCGTTGTCGGCGATGGCGGCCATCGCATTTTGACTCATGGCATTCTGCAACCGCTGCCAATCCGGTTCCACCGCCGGCAGGCCGAAACGCAGCCATTCGGCATGATCGGGAAATCTGCGGACGAATATTCCCGCGCGGCCGAGGTGATGAAACAGTTCCGCAGCCGCGTGGCTGCGCGCCAGCCGGAACAAAGTCGTGCCGCCGACAATGTCGAGGCCGGCTCCGGTCAGGATTGTATCCAGTCTGTTTGCCGCTTGCGCGAGGCGATCCCACGTTGCGCTGATCCAAGCGCGATCGGCCAGCGCCTGCCTGCCGATCGCGAGTGCCGGTCCTGAAACCGCCCATGGGCCCAGCAACAACTTGATGCGCTCGACCAGCGCCGGCGCGCCGATCGCAAAGCCGAGCCGCAGACCCGCGAGACCAAAGAATTTGCCGAACGAGCGCAACACCACGATGTTGCCGAGCCCAACCTCACCGGCAAGACTCTCTCCAGCAAGACTCTCTCCGGCAAAACTTGCGTCCGCCGGCCCGACATCCATGAAAGCCTCATCGATCACAAGCAAGCCGCCGCGCGCCTGCAGCTTCCTCGCGACAGCGATCAATCCGTCTTTAGCCAGAACGCGGCCGTCTGGATTATTCGGATTAGTCAGGATCGCAAGCCCGGCATCGCCAAGCGCGCCGATATCGCTCACCTCTGTCACGGCATGCCCGGCGAGAGCGGCAGCGCGGGCGTGCTCGACATAGGTCGGAGCAAGGACTGTGGCGCGTCCAGGCGGCACGAGGCTCGCGATCAGCGGCAGCAAAATTTGCGTGCCGGGGGCGGCTACAAGATGCGCCACCGAGGGCGCGCCATAGGCCGTTACCGCCGCCGCCACGAGCCTTGCCAGTGCAGTGGAATCAGGCAACCGGGCATACAAACCCGCGGGCAGAGCCGGAACAGGATACGGATTGGGGTTGATCCCGGTCGAAAGGTCGACGAAGGGTTCGGGCGCGCCAGGGAACATCTCCCTGGCCGTGCTCAAATCGCCACCGTGCCAAAGCAGCTCGTCCGCGCCCTGAAAGGCCGTCATAGTCGCCACTATGTTCGTTGCGCTCGCGCTCCTTGCCATGCTGATCGAGCTCGCTCTCGGTTATCCGCAACCGCTGTTGCGCGCCATCGGCCATCCGGTGACTTGGATCGGCCATCTGGTCGGTGCGCTCGACCGCTTGCTCAACCGCGAGGCGGGCGGACAAATCCGGCGCCGGGCCGCCGGGATCATCACGGTCTTAGCTGTTACGGCCATCACCGGTTCGGTCGCCTATCTGCTGCAGCACGTCCTGTTGCGCCTGCCATTCGGCATATTCGCCGCGGCGCTTGCGGGAAGCTCTTTGCTCGCCCAGCGAAGCTTGTACCGCCATGTGGCCGATGTGGCCACAGCGCTCGAAACCGGCGGCGTTGAAGCCGGCCGAGCGGCGGTCGCGCACATTGTCGGCCGCGATGCCACGGCGCTCGATGCCGCGGGCGTGGCGCGCGCCGCGATCGAAAGTCTCGCCGAGAATTTTTCCGACGCCATCGTCGCCCCGGTATTCTGGATGGCCCTTGCCGGGCTCCCGGGCGCCGCGATCTACAAGGCGATCAATACCGCCGACAGCATGATCGGCCACCTCAATAAGCGCTATGCGGCTTTCGGCTGGGCCGCGGCGCGGCTCGACGATCTGGTCAATTTGCCGGCATCGCGGCTTTCGGCGCTGTTTTTGATCGCCGCAGCTGCGACCGGAAAAGGCTTCAACGTCAGCACCGCATGGCACACGACTTGGCGGGACGCTGCGCGCCACCGTTCGCCCAATGCCGGCTATCCGGAAGCAGCAATGGCGGGCGCGCTCGGCCTAGCGCTGGCCGGCCCGCGCGTCTATGACGGCGTCGAGGTCGACGATGCGCTCATGGGATCCGGCCGCCGCGATGCCGATGCGCAGGACATCCGCCGGGCGCTTAAGCTCTACCGCCGCGCCGATGCGGCGCTGGTCATGCTGCTCGCGCTCATTGGTGCCCTCTTCATCGCGCGAGTTTGAGCAAGCGATCGATGTCGAGATGCGTTTCCAGATGCGCGGCCAGCGCATCGAGCGTCTCCTCGACCAGCGCATCATAAGCGATGTTCGCTGCGCCCGCGGCAAACCGGCCGAGCCAGGCGGCACGCTGCCGGTCGTCGGCAAACAGGCCGTGGATATAGGTGCCGACGGCGCGTCCGTCGGCTGAGATCGCGCCTTCGGGCGCGCCATCGGCAAGATGCGCAAAAGGCCTCGCGCGATCGGGGCCTTCGGTCACGCCCATATGCATCTCGTAGCCGAAGAACGGTGCGCCGTCGGTCGTCGTGCCCCGCACCGCCGTGAGGCGCTTGTCCTCGGACAGGGTGGTCTCGACGTCGATCAGGCCAAGCCCCTCGACTTTTCCCGGCGGACCTTCGATGCCGTCGGGATCGGCAACGCTGCGCCCCAGCATCTGATAACCGCCGCACAGGCCCAAGACCGCGCCACCGCGGCGGTGATGTGCGGCGATGTCGATATCGAAACCCGCCGCGCACAGCGCGGCCAGATCGGCAATCGTCGCCTTCGAGCCGGGCAGCACGATGAGGCCGACATCGCCCGGCAGCGCACGACCCGGCTTGACGCGAACGAGATCGACCGCCGGCTCGGCGTCGAGCGGATCGAAATCGTCGAAATTGGCGATGTGCGGCAGGATCGGAACGGCGATGCGAAGCTTGTGCTCCGACTTAGCCCCCGATTTGGCGCCAGATTTGCCGTGCCGGATATGATCGAGCGCCAGCGCGTCTTCAGCCGGAAGGCGCCGCGCTCCGGCAAAATGCGGCACGAGGCCGAGCGCCTCCCATCCGGTCAATTGCACGATGCGCTCCATGCCGGCATCGAACAGTTCCGGATCGCCGCGGAACTTGTTGACGATGAATCCGCAGATCAGGGCAGCGTCTTCCGGCGCGATGACGGCCTTGGTGCCGACCAGGCTTGCGATCACGCCGCCGCGGTCGATATCGCCGATCAGCACCACGGGCACGCCCGCGGCCTGGGCAAAACCCATATTGGCAATGTCGTTGACGCGCAGATTCACTTCCGAAGCGCTACCGGCGCCTTCGACCAGAACGATCTCGGATTCGCTGCGCAGCTGCTCAAAACTTTCCAGCACATAAGGCAAGAGCTCGCGCTTTAGCTGCTGATAGGCGGCGGCCTTGGCGCTGCCATGGACCTTGCCTTGCACGACGACCTGCGCGCCGATCTCGCTCTGCGGCTTGAGCAGAACCGGGTTCATATGCACGCTCGCCGCCGTCCGCGCCGCGCGCGCCTGCAGCGCCTGGGCACGGCCGATTTCGCCGCCGTCGGCGGTGACCGCAGCGTTGTTCGACATGTTTTGCGGCTTGAACGGGCGCACGCTCAGGCCCCGCAGCGCCAAGGCGCGCGAGAGACCGGCAACGATGAGCGACTTGCCGACGTCGGAGCCGGTGCCTTGAAACATCAGCGCGCGCGCCGGCATGTTTTAGAACTCGATGCCGGGCTGCGCCTTCACCCCGGCGGCGAAATGGTGCTTCACCAAAGTCATCTCCGTGACCAGATCGGCGGCGGCGATCATTTCCGGCTTGGCGTTGCGGCCGGTGACGACGACGTGCAAATCGGGCCGCCGCGCCGTCAAAGCGGCGACGACATCGTCGAGCTTCAGATAATCATAGCGTAGCGCGATATTGATCTCGTCGAGAACGATCATGGCAAAGCTTGGATCGTCCATCAGCTCCTGCGCCTTCGCCCAAGCGCGCGCGGCAGCCGCGACATCGCGGGCGCGGTCCTGCGTCTCCCAGGTAAAGCCCTCGCCCATCGTGTGCCAGACCAGCTGATCGCCGAATTTGGCGAGCGCATCGCGCTCGGCGGTGTGCCAGCCGCCCTTGATGAATTGCACCACGCCGACGCGATGGCCGCGGCCGAGCATGCGCAGCGTCAAGCCGAACGCCGCCGTCGATTTGCCTTTACCGGTGCCGGTATGAACGATGAGCAAGCCTTTCTCGATCTTCTTTTCGGCGACTTCGGCGTCCTGCACCGCCTTGCGCTTGGCCATCTTGGCGCGATGCCGTTCGGCCTCGGTTTCGTCATTGCCTTTGATTGTGTCGGTCATCTCATCACCTCAGAGCGCGCCCTTCACCGCAAGCGGAATTCCGGCGACCACCAGCACGACGCGATCGGCCCGCGCGGCGATACGCTGATTGAGAACGCCCTGCAAATCGCGAAACCGCCGCCCGAGCGGGTGTTCGGGCACAATACCGTAACCGACTTCGTTGGCGACCAGTACGACGGGCGCGGAGCTTACGGCCAAAGCCTGTTCCAGCAGCGCTGTCTCTTCATCGATATTGCCGTCCGCCAGCAGCAGATTCGACAGCCACAAAGTGAGGCAATCGACCAGCACCGGACGGCCTTGGCTTGTTCTCAAGGCGACGGGCAGATCGTGCGGCGCTTCGATGGTCTGCCAGTTCGATCCGCGCCGCGCTCGGTGCGCGGCGATGCGCTCGGTCATTTCGGCGTCGCCCGCTTCCGCCGTCGCCACATAGGTCCAAGGCGGTGACATGGCGGCGATCAGGCTCTCGGCATAGCGGCTTTTGCCGGAGCGAGCGCCGCCGAGGACGAGCGTCATTTTTACTGTGCTGGACATAACCTGATCACTGGGAACTTTGCGGCCAGATTGACAGCCCGGCCCGGCGAAATCTATCACTAGCGCATCGATGGTCCCTCGCGAGAGGGCGAAGAGGGAATGCGGTGCGGCGGCGTGAAAACGCCTGCCAAAACCGCAGCTGCCCCCGCAACTGTGAGCGGGAAGTCTCGTTCGGTTACGCCACTGGCTAGAGCATGATCCGGAAAAGTAGAATCCGGTTTTCCGAAAAGATCATGCTCCATAAAGATGCTAGGGCGCCAATCGTTTCAATCTGAAACGATTGCGACCTAGCGCCGGGAAGGCAGGACGAGGCGACGATCCGCGAGCCAGGAGACCTGCCATCGGTCGTGTCGACGCGACAAACATGGGTCGGGGTGTACCTGTGGATGATCCAAAAGACCGCCAGGTCTTTTGGTCCTCGCTCGCGCCGACGGCAGGCCATGCGAGGATTTTTTTGGTGCTGAATTTCTTGAAAGCCACGGTCGACGATGCGTCGGCCAATCATCGCGGCAAAGTCGTCGCGCTTTATGTTTTTCTTCTCGCGGCAAATGCCCTGGTATGGACCTGGGCGGTCATCGCGCTGGCCGGACGGCCGACTCTGCTCGGCACGGCGTTCCTCGCTTACGTGCTGGGACTGCGCCACGCCGTCGATGCCGACCATATCGCGACCATCGACAATGTGGTGCGCAAGCTGATGCAAGAGGGCAAGCGGCCGGTCGCGGTCGGCTTGTTCTTTTCGCTCGGCCACTCGCTGTCGATTGCGCTTGCGGTCGCGGCGATTGCGACCACGGCCTTCGCGCTGCAGGGACGCTTTGAGAACTTCAAAGCGATCGGCAGCCTGATCGGCACCGGCGCTTCGGCGTTTTTTCTGCTCGCCATCGCCGTCATCAATCTCGTGATCCTGCGCCACGTCTGGCAGAGCTTTCGCCTCGCGCGGCGCGGCGAGCCGGTCGGCGATCAAGAGCTCGATATGCTGCTCTCCGGCCGCGGCTTGCTGTCCCGGCTGTTCCGGCCGTTGTTTCGCATGGTGTCGCGCAGCTGGCAGATGTTTCCGATCGGATTCCTGGTCGGACTGGGTTTCGATACCGCGACAGAAATCAGCTTGTTCACGGTCGCGGCCAGTCAGGCCTCCGGCGGCATGACCTTCGGTACTGTGATGATCTTCCCGGCTTTGTTCACCGCCGGTATGACTTTGGTCGACACCACCGACAGCGTGCTGATGGTCGGCGCCTATGGCTGGGCTTTTCTCAATCCGATCCGCAAGATCTGGTATAATTTGACCATCACCGCGATTTCGGTTCTGGTCGCGCTCTTGATCGGCGGCATCGAAGCGCTCGGGCTCATTGCCGACAAGCTCGGGCTCGAAGGCGGCTTCTGGGATCTGATCGGCGATCTCAACGGCGGACTCGCCAATTTTGGCTATCTCGTCGTCGGCATCTTCGTCGTGAGCTGGGCGCTGTCCTATCTGATCTATCGCTGGCAGGGCTTCGATCGCCCCGCCATCGAGCGTGCGTGAGGCCGAGCGATGACCCGCGAGACCCCGACCATCTACGTCTGCGTCACTTGCAAGCGCCATAGC
>JBAUCK010000374.1:0-2453 GCA_049677525.1 Xanthobacteraceae bacterium | reverse complement strand
CAAGAAAATCCTATGACAATCGACGCGACGGCGCCGATGGCTATTCCTTGTAGAAGACCAGTCCGCGACTCGCCTCGCAGAATTGAAGGAACTTGCATGGCTTTCGGCCTTTCAATCAAAGGGGAGTGCGCCGCACAAAGCGGATGCGGCCGCTGACGGCGTCTTGCCGAATTCTACTCTACTTGAAGTGTGAATGTGCCTGCCGACGGCACCTGCGCTGCCACCTATGGAGAACGGAGACTTCGGTACGTCCCTGTTTTGCGGGCAGCTCTCGGACAAGCCACAGCTCGCCTTTGCAGTTCACATGGTGGTGCGGGATATGAAGCGCAATAGGGAGGGGAAGTCAAACGCCGAACCCTTTCTTACCGTCCAGCGGATCGCTTCTCAGCAACCTGCGTTATCGCCGGGAGCAGCTGGACCGCGATTACAATTCCCGACATACAAAGTAGTTCTGGCATTAGGTCTGATCGGGCTTTTGCCTACCCTCAACCTCATGTTTCGCTTTCCCGAATTCGGCATCCTCATAGCGCAATCAAATCAGTTCCGACTCTTCCTCTGAGCGTTTGGCGCACGATGCGGCGATGCGGAGTAGGATTTCAGCTGAGCCGACGCTCTGCCTCTATGACAAATAAAGTCCCGGCGCGTACTTGTGTTTTGGTTGCGGCACCATACGTGTGTGGTGATGGCAAGCACCAGTTTGCCTGGCAGTTGCCCACAAAACAACGATATGCCGAAATCGCCATTCACTCAAGGGCAGCGCTGCTGTTATCGGCGGACGCAGTTTTAATCTCACATTTCTAATCTCAAAGTCGATCCTGGTTCGCGTAGCGGATGCTACTAGCGTCCGCGCGGACACGCCACGCGCCTCTGTTCGCGCCGTACTCTAAAATTACCCGATCAAAAAAGGACAGAAACTCTTTTCGCGCCGCAACCCCCGGTGAGCCAAACCTCACGAACTTGCAAAAGCGACATGTCTCAGGAGAAGCAAATGAAATTTCGCCCCTTACACGATCGTGTTGTTGTCCGGCGTATTGATCCCGACGCGAAATCCCCTCGCGGCATCATCATTCCCGACACCGCCCAGGAGAAACCCTCACAGGGCGAAATCGTCGCTGTCGGGCCTGGCGGTCGCGACGAGAGCGGGAAGTTGATCCCGATCGACTTGAAAGTCGGCGATCGCGTGTTGTTCGGCAAATGGTCAGGAACCGAGGTCAAACTCGATGACGTCGAATACTTGATTATGAAGGAAAGCGACATCATGGGCGTGCTCGACGGCGCCGCCGGTTTGCCGGCGAATAGAAAAGCCGCATGACGCCTGTCGCCGATAGCTCGGTCCTCGTTTGAACAGACAATGAAGGAGTTTTCAAAATGACTGCGAAAGACGTTCGATTTTCAGTAGATGCGCGTGACCGAATGATGCGCGGCGTCGACATTCTCGCCAATGCAGTGCGCGTGACGCTCGGCCCCAAGGGCCGCAATGTCGTGCTCGATAAGTCTTACGGTGCGCCCCGCATCACCAAGGACGGCGTTACCGTCGCTAAAGAGATCGAGCTCGAAGACAAGTTCGAAAATATGGGCGCGCAGATGGTGCGCGAGGTCGCCTCGAAGGCATCCGACTACGCCGGGGACGGTACAACGACCGCCACGGTTCTTGCGCATGCGATCGTCCGGGAAGGCGCCAAGTCCGTGGCCGCCGGCATGAACCCGATGGATCTCAAGCGCGGCATCGATCTTGCGGTCGAAGCGGTGGTCGAGGACCTGAAGAAGAATTCGAAGAAAGTCACCTCGAATGAGGAAATTGCCCAGGTCGGCACGATTTCCGCAAATGGCGATTCCGAAATCGGCAAATTCCTTGCTGATGCGATGAAGAAAGTCGGCAACGAGGGCGTGATTACGGTCGAAGAAGCAAAAGCTCTAGAAACTGAGCTCGAGGTTGTCGAGGGCATGCAATTCGATCGGGGTTACATCTCCCCTTATTTCATCACCAATGCCGAAAAGATGCGGGTGGAGATGGATGATCCCTATCTTCTGATCTACGACAAAAAGCTTTCTGGCCTGCAAGAATTGTTGCCTCTGCTCGAGGCAGTGGTGCAGACTTCGAAGCCGCTCTTGATCATTGCCGAAGACATTGAAGGCGAAGCCCTAGCGACGCTTGTCGTCAACAAGCTGCGCGGAGGTCTTAAGGTTGCCGCGGTGAAGGCGCCGGGATTTGGCGATCGGCGCAAGGCCATGCTTGAGGACATTGCGATCCTCACCGGGGCTCAAGAGATCAGCGAAGAGCTTGGCATCAAACTGGACAAGGTTACGGTGAGCATGCTCGGTCGTGCCAAGAAGGTGATGATCGAGAAAGAGAACACCACAATTGTCAGCGGCGCCGGTAAGAAGTCCGACATCGAGGCACGCATTGGCCAGATCAAGGCGCAGATAGAAGAAACTACCTCGGACTACGACAG
>JBAUCK010000373.1:0-2538 GCA_049677525.1 Xanthobacteraceae bacterium | reverse complement strand
CTATAGTTACGGTGATATCGCATTTCCGCAAATTGGCCCGCAAGCAACAATCCCTATGAAGTTTTTCGATGGCGCAAGAAGAAGCAGATACGCCTTGGCGTGACCCGCGCGATTACCGAGGGCGCCGAGGCTTGGTTATCCGCTCAAATAATCGGGATGTGGACCGCCTTTGAATCGATGGCTGAGGATTTATGGGAGACGGCGCTAAACTCTAAGCCGAGGGGCGTTGCAGAACTGAGTGGTCGGCGAAAAGGGCGTGGACAGGAAAGAGGAAACGGCTCTGGATATCCTGTCGAAGACAGTAAAGAAGTGAAATTGCAGTGGCTTCAAAGATTTAATTACGACTTATCAAAGAGCATGGGTACGATATTAAAGAGCAAATATCGATTCGATCGACTTGATGGAATTAAAAGAGCATACGAAGAGCGTTCTTCGTCGGTTCCGAGGAGATTAATGTCGTTCTCACAGATAAGTCTCTGGATGCGCTTAGCTTGGTCCGCAACAACATAGTTCACAACGCTGGGATCGTTGATCAGAAATACTTTCGTCGCAAGGCAAGCCTCCCGGCCGAAGCGGTTGCCGATGTTGGGCTTGCGATCCCCTTCGATGGGGAGCTGGTAGCCAAACTCAACGGACCAGTGAAAGCGCGGACATAACTTAATTGTCGTCGTGGACGATTGGCTGGCATGTCATTGATGCATATTTTCGAACCCTAGACATTCCCCTCACAAAAAACTCTGCGGATCGACGTCGATGTCGAGCTTGATGGTGCCGCGCCGCTTCGGCGCCTTGGCGAGGAGGCGCCGCAGATAGGCCGAGAGATCGTATTGGCGCGGCGCTTTGAGCAGAAGCCGCATGCGGTGGCGGCCGCGAATGAGCGCGAGCGGCGCTTCGGCGGGACCGAGCATGCGCACGCCTTCCTTGGCGTTCTCGTTGATCGGAGCGGAGCGCGCGAGCTCGCGCGCATAGGCCATGGTCTCGTGCTTGTCGGCGCCGGAAACGACCATCGAAGCGAGTCTCCCGAACGGCGGGTAATGCGTTTTTTCGCGCAGCTCGATTTCGGCGTCGTAGAACGCTTCGCGGTCCTGCGCGATCAAAGCGCGCATCACCGGATGGTCGGGCTGATGCGTCTGCAAGAAGCCGCGGCCGATACCGGCGTCGCGGCCAGCGCGGCCGACGACCTGATGCAGCAGCTGGAAGGTACGCTCTGCGGCGCGCGGGTCGCCGTTGCTCAGGCCCAAATCGCCATCGACCACGCCGACGAGGTTCAACATCGGGAAATTGTGACCCTTGGCGACGAGTTGCGTGCCGATGATCACGTCGAAGCGGCCTTCGGCGATTTCGGCAAATTCCTCGCGCATGCGTTCCACCGTGGCGACGAGATCGCTGGAAAGCACCAGCACGCGCGCCTCAGGGAAAAGTTCATGCACTTCTTCTTCCAACCGCTCGACGCCGGGGCCGCAAGCAACGAAAGAATCCTGCGCGCTGCATTTCGGACAATTCGCCGGATGCGGCATGGCGAAGCCGCAATGGTGGCAAACGAGCTGCTTGCGAAAGCGATGATCGACCAGCCAGGCCGCGCAATTCGGGCAGGAAAAGCGGAAGCCGCAAGTCCGGCACAGAGTGAGCGGCGCATAGCCGCGGCGATTGAGAAACAGCAGCGCCTGCTCGCGGCGCTCCAGCGCCGTTTTCACTTCGCCGGCGAGCACCGGCGAAATGAAACGCCCGCGCGGCGGCGATGCGGCACGCAGATCGATGGCCTCGACCGACGGCAGGCGCTGGCCGCCGAAGCGCTCCGGCAGCGCCAGGCGTTGATAGCGGCCGCGGCGCGCATTGGCCTCGCGTTCGACCGACGGCGTCGCCGACGACAGCACGATCGGAATTTTGGCGATGTGGCCGCGCACCACCGCCATGTCGCGGGCGTGATAATGCACGCCGTCTTCCTGCTTATAGGCGGGGTCGTGCTCTTCATCGACTATGATCAAGCCGAGATCGGCGTAGGGCAGGAACAAAGCCGAGCGTGCGCCGACGACGACAGAGGCCTCGCCTTTGGCGACGGCCTCCCAGGTGCGCGCGCGTCGGCGCGGCGTCAGCTCGGAATGCCATTCGGCGGGCCGGGTGCCGAAGCGCGTGGTGAAGCGGTCGAGAAATTGCGCGGTGAGCGCGATTTCCGGCATCAGAATCAGGCTTTGCCTTCCGCTCCTGATCGTATCCGCAACCGCCTCGAAATAGACTTCCGTCTTGCCCGAGCCCGTCACGCCATCAAGCAGCGTCACCGTATAGCCGCCTTTGGCCACAGTGGCTTTCAGCGCATCGGCGGCGGCGCGCTGCGCCGCGGAGAATTCCGGCTGCGCGAAATCCGGATCGGGTTGTTCGGCGACCGGCTCCGGCGGCAGCACCACGGTCTGCAACGTGCCTTCGTCGATCAACCCGTCGACAACGCCCGCAGAGGTTCCGGCTTCGCGCGCCGCTTCGCTTTTGCCGCGCGTCATGCCGTCGGCCAACAGCGCGAGCACGCGCTGGCGCGCCGGCGTCATC
>JBAUCK010000372.1:0-6428 GCA_049677525.1 Xanthobacteraceae bacterium | reverse complement strand
TGCCGGAACGTCCATTGTCCGCGCTGTGACCGTCGGATTGAGGAAATTTATCGGCCGCGAGCTTGCGGTTGAGGGGCAAAGATCGCAACTCAAAGAGGTTTTGACGACTGAGCAGGGCCTCATCAATTACCTTCTGCAGCCCGGGATCGAATTGAATGACGGGGATACAATTGGAGAGTCTGCCAACGAACGCATTAAAGTGCGCGCTGTGAACTCTCCGAATTTCAATGGCCTGCCCGTCTTCGCTATACGCCTTCCTCCTCCATAGCGAAGATAGTTCGCCGGAGAGCTACCAGCGTCCGCTACAACGGAATATTAAAGCGCAGCGCCTGCGCGAGCAGGCCCTGCCGGTAATAGAAACGGTGGGCGAGCGCATTATCGAGCCCGGTATCGGGCACGAGCTTCTTGCAGCCGAGCGTGCGGCCTTCCTCTTTCAGTTTGTCCAGAAGCTTCTCGCCATAGCCGCGGCTGCGCTCGGCCTGATCGGAAACGAGATCGTCGACATAGAGGAATTTGCCGTGGACCAGGTTCTCGGTGATCCGATAGCCGGCGAGCGAGCGCGGTCCGGGATAAGGCCCCTGCTCCAGCCACAGCGCCAGAATGCGACAGCCGTCCGCCGATTGGCTGCGCCAACGGCTGACGAATTCTTCGACCGAGGCGAGATGCGGCCGCAATTGCCGCATCAGTTCGTAGCAGGCGCCGATCTCCGCTTCGCCGATAATGCGGAAATTCAGTGGGTCAGAGGTCATTGCGGTTGCTGTGAAAGCGGCTGGTGGCGAGTATGTTGAGCATGATCTTTTCGGAAAACCGGCGTCCACTTTTCCGGACCATGCTCTAGTCGCGCCGGCCCTTCATCCAGTCTTCGAGATAAACCAGCGCCATGGTGCGCTCGTCATCGTTGGCGTGCTGGAAGGCGCTGTCATAGAGCGGCTTGATCCAGGCTTCGTCGCTGCCGGCGCAATCCTTGGAGAGCGTCAGCCACATCAAGCCGCGCGCCGCCTGGCGCGGCACCGCGTGGCCTTGGAACAGCATGTCGCCGAGCGCAGCCTCGGCGCGGCACTGGCCCTTGGTCGCGGCGAGCTGAAACCACCGCGCGGCCTGGTGCGGATCGCTCGGCTTGTCGTTGAGATAGAGCCGGCCGAGCTCGTATTGCGCATCGGCGTCGCCGAAATAAGTCGCGGCATAGCCCAGCATGTCGCGCGCGCGGACCGGATCCGCCGTGATCTTCGAATTGGGAATGCCGGTCAGATAATAGTGGCCGAGCGCGACGAAGGCGTTGGCGACGAACCGCGCCTGCGGCGTGCCGGGCACTTCATCGGGATGGCTGTTGGCGATCTGGCTGAAATAGTTGAAGGCGCGCAGATCGTCGCGCGGCACGCCGTCGCCGTCGGCATACATGCGGCCGAGCTTCCATTGCGCGACCGGCTGGCCCTGATCGGCGGCATATTGCAGAGCGGTCAGCGCCGTGGTCTTGCCGTCGGGCACATGCGCGTTGGCGCGCAGGCTCTCGCTCGGCGTGAGCGCGGCGGTGCTCGGCGACGTCGAACCGTCGAAAGCGAAAGCCGGCATGCTGACGACGCCGCGGCCGTTCAGCCCAAGCACCAGCGCAACGCACAGGCCGCCGGCCAGGCCGACCGCGAGGCCGGCCGACCTGCCGCTCTGCGCACAACGCGCTATGGCGCTAGATATCCGCATAGCACTCTTTCTCGGCCGCAGCGCCCGGATGAGTCAGCGCGCCGAACCGTGCCGAGCCCACCTGCTGGGTGTATTTCCACAAATAGCCGGAGCCGTATTCCTCAGGCCGCGGCTTCCATTCCTGCTTGCGTTTGGCGAGTTCGCTTTCCGACACGTCGACGTCGAGCGTGCCCTTGACGGCATCGATCTTGATGATGTCGCCGTCGCGAATGAGTCCGATCGGCCCGCCGATCGCAGCCTCAGGCCCGACATGGCCGACACAGAATCCGCGCGTGGCCCCGGAGAAGCGGCCGTCGGTGATGAGCGCGACTTTGGTGCCCATGCCCTGTCCGTAAAGCGCCGCGGTGGTCGACAACATTTCCCGCATGCCCGGACCGCCTTTAGGTCCTTCGTAGCGGATGACCAGCACTTCGCCTTCTTTGTACTGCCTCTTCTGCACCGCCTCAAAGCAAGCTTCCTCGCCGTCGAAGCAGCGCGTCGGGCCGCTGAATTGCAAGCGCTCCATCCCGGCAACCTTAACGATGGCGCCGTCGGGTGCGAGATTACCTTTCAGTCCGACGACGCCGCCCGTCGGTAAAATCGGTTTGTCTGCCGGGCGGACGACGTCCTGAAATTCGTTCCACTTCACCGACTTCAGATTCTCGGCAATCGTGCGGCCGGTGACGGTAAGACAGTCGCCATGCAGGAAGCCATGGTCGAGCATCGTCTTCATCAGCAGCGGAACGCCACCAGCTTCAAACATGTCTTTGGCGACATAGCGGCCGCCCGGTTTCAAATCCGCGATATAAGGTGTCCTTTTTAGGACCTCGGCGACGTCGAACAGATCGAACTTGATGCCGCATTCATTGGCGATCGCTGGTAAATGCAACGCAGCATTTGTCGAGCCGCCGGTCGCCGCGACGACGGCGGCGGCGTTCTCCAAGGCCTTGCGGGTGACGATGTCGCGCGGCCGGATGTTCTTGACGATCAGATCCATGATCATCTCGCCCGCCAGCACGCAAAATTTGTCGCGAATCTCGTAAGGCGCCGGCGCCCCCGCCGAATACGGCAGAGCGAGACCGATGGCTTCCGACACCGTCGCCATGGTGTTGGCGGTAAATTGCGCACCACAGGCGCCGGCCGACGGGCAGGCATTCTGCTCGAGGGTTTCCAGATCGGCGTCGGTCATGCCGCCGATCGAATGTTTGCCGACAGCCTCGTAGACGTCCTGAATGGTAACCGGCTGCCCTTTGAACGTGCCCGGCAGGATCGAGCCGCCGTAGATGTAGATCGCCGGCACGTTGAGACGGCACATCGCCATCATCATGCCGGGCTGCGACTTGTCGCAGCCGGCGACCCCGATCAGGGCGTCATAGGAATGGCCGCGCACCGTCAATTCCACCGAATCGGCGATCACCTCGCGTGACGGCAGCGAGGCCTTCATGCCGGCATGGCCCATGGCGATGCCGTCGGTCACGGTGATGGTGCAGAACTCGCGCGCGGTGGCACCGACCGAGGCGACCCCAAGCTTCACTGCGTGGGCCTGGCGCATCAGCGCGATATTGCAGGGCGCGGCTTCGTTCCAGCAGGTCGCAACGCCGACGAACGGCTGGTGGATCTGCTCGCGCGTCAGTCCCATCGCGTAATAGAATGCGCGGTGCGGCGCCCGGTCGGCGCCCTCGGTGGCATGCCGCGACGGCAGCCGGGATTTCAGATCGGTCTTGGCGTCCATCTAAACTCTTAAAGGCCGAACAGGCCCTCGCCTCCCACCCGGACCAAACAAGCCAAGCTTAAAAAAGCGCTTGCGCTCTGGAACCGGAAGCACGCTGCGGCGTTAGTTTCTTTCGGCCCGCCGCACCCAATCGTTTCAAAAAATCCTATGGCTAAAAAGCGGCGCGAGGCGTCCTGGAATATGATCCTTTGAAATGTTCCAAAGCTGTTGCCGCCGAGCCACAGAATCGCGGGCTGCTTTCGGCTGTTTGTTAAGTGGGTATTTACCAACAGCTTTGCCACGGCTGCACCCACGCCGGCATTTGCGAGGCCCGTTGCAGCCTGCGACGATGAGCGGTGCACAAACCCCAAACTAAAGGACTTGCCAAAAATCTTGGCAAAAGCCTCGCCAAAAGCTTCTTCAACCGCAGTGTCCTTGAGGTCGCACCCGATCTGATCGGGGCGATGCTGCTGGTCGATGGCGTCGGCGGGCGGATCGTCGAGGTCGAGGCGTATCACCATACCGACCCGGCGGCACACAGCTACCGCGGGCCGACCCCGCGCAACGCCGTGATGTTCGGCCCCGCGGGCTTTGCCTATATCTACCGCTCCTACGGCATTCACTGGTGCCTGAACTTCGTCTGCGAGCCGGCAGGCTCGGCCAGCGCGGTGCTGATCCGGGCGCTTGAGCCCACAGAAGGCCTGCGGCAGATGCGGCGGCGGCGCGGTTTATCTGATCCGGACCTGCTCTGCTCCGGCCCCGGACGGCTGTGCGAGGCGCTCCGCGTTACTGCAGTGCACAACGGACTTGCGCTCGACGCGCCGCCTTTCGCGCTGTTTGCGAAGTCTGAACCCGTCGAGATTGCGGTGGGCGTCCGCATCGGCCTCACCAAGGCGGTCGAGAAGCCGTGGCGCTATGGCGAGAAAGGCTCGCGGTTCTTGAGCAAGCCGTTTCCGGAAACCTGAGCATGAACCCGAAAAGTGGATACCGGTTTTCGGAAAAGATCATGCCCACGAAAGTCCAGCCAAAGCGCCCTAATAGGTGCTGGTGCGGATCCGAAACGCCGGATTGAAGCCCAATTCCTTACGCGCCTCGTCGATCTTCACCGCGCCGTCGTCCTCGGCAATGTTGTAGACGCCAGGCGACCCGTTCGTCACTGCAAGGAGCGCAGCGTGCGCGGCGGCGTCCACATTCGGCCATAGCGCAGCACGATGCCGTCGAAATCCGAAGGCGACTCAAGCACGAACTCCTCAAGCGCGCGTACGCCGCTCGCCGTAACGGCACTCGGCGAATTGCCCTCACCTGAAGCAATCGGATCGGTCTCGGCGTGCGGCTCGGGCCCGTCGGCATAAGCGAAGGCAAGGCTTTGCGCGATGAACCTGCGCGCCCCCGCGACGCGCGCGGTGGAGGCCAGATTGCGCGTGCCCTCGACGCGAAGGCGGGAGTTTTCCGGAAGCATGTCGGCAAGCTGCGCCGGATCGAACACCCTCGGCAGATTGGTCAGCTGATGAAACACGACATCCGGCTTGGCCCGCGTCACCGCGTCATGCAAGGCGCGCTGGTTGAATACGTCGAGCACAATAGCTTGCGCGCCGGTGCGCTTCAGCGCCGGCACTGTCGGCGTCCCGCGTCGTGCCGGAGACGAAATGGCCCGCACCGGTCGAAAGCGGGATGAGCCGGCGTCCGATCACGCCTGTGGCACCTGCCAGAAAGATCTTCACAGCGATCCCCTTACGCCGCGCCTCGCAGCCTCTCGATCGCCTCAGCTATCTTGGCCTTGCGCGCCAGCGCTTCCTCACGTTTCTCTTTTTCTTCCTCCACCACGTCCTCAGGCGCCCGGGCGACGAAATTAGCGTTATTCAGCTTGGCGTCGACGCGCGCGATATCGGCATCGGCCTTGGCCATTTCCTTGGCGAGCCGGGCGCTTTCGGCGGCGAGATCGATGACACCGACGAGCGGCAGAGCGATAGTTTCACCGCCGACAATTATTTGGGCTGACCCGGGCTGCACTTTAAGTGGAAACGTGCTTCCCGAGATCCTCGCGAGCCTGTTGAATGTAGGATCCCAGAATTCGGCCCGCTTTCGGGTTGAGTCTGATGGGTTTACAAATTCAATCGGGATAAACGATCCAGCTGGAACGTTCATCTCTGTGCGCACTGAACGGACTGCAGTGACAAGCTCGATAAGCCAGCTCACTTCTTCATGCGCGTCCATAAAATAAGGCTGATGCCCCGGCCACTGCGCAAGGGCGAGCATTGGTTCTCGACGATTTATTTGTGTGACGCGCCAAAGCTCTTCAGTAATAAAAGGCATAAACGGATGCAGAACCTTCAATATTTGATCACGAATATACGCAACGGTTGCCTGCGTCTCACGTTTTGCCGCATCGCTCGGCTGAGGTGTGACGAAGATTGGCTTTGTAAGCTCCAAATACCAATCGCAGTAGAAATCCCACACAAAATGATAAATCGTATTGGCCGCGTCATTGAAGCGATAATCGCTGAACGCCAGTTCGATTTTGCCCAGCGTGTCGCCGAGTTTCGAGATGATCCATTGATTGATCAGCTCTTTCACTGATGCAGGGTTAAAGTCCGATAATATGAAACACTCGTTCATCTCGGCAAAGCGCGCGGCATTCCAAAGCTTGGTCGCGAAGTTGCGGTTGTTCTCGACGTCTTGCGAACCGAGCCGGATGTCGTGACCTTGCGCGGCGCCGCGCGCCAACGCGAAGCGTAAGGCGTCAGCACCGTATTGGTCGATAATGCCGAGCGGATCGACAACGTTTCCCTTTGACTTCGACATTTTGGCGCCCGAGGCGTCGCGCACGAGGCGGTGGATGTAGACGTCGTGGAATGGCACTTCTTTGATGAAGTACAGCCCCATCATCATCATGCGCGCGACCCAGAAGAAGATGATGTCGAAGCCGGTGACCAGCGTGCTAGTCGGATAGAAGCGCGCGAGCTCGGGCGTGTGGTCCGGCCAGCCGAGCGTCGAAAACGGCCACAGTGCGGAGGAGAACCAGGTGTCGAGCACGTCCTGGTCG
>JBAUCK010000371.1:0-2924 GCA_049677525.1 Xanthobacteraceae bacterium | reverse complement strand
GGGTCAGGACGTGCTGTTCTTCATCGACAACATTTTCCGCTTCACCCAGGCCGGCTCGGAAGTGTCGGCGCTGCTCGGCCGTATTCCTTCGGCGGTGGGTTATCAGCCGACGCTGGCGACCGACATGGGCGCGCTGCAGGAGCGCATCACCACGACGCAGAAGGGCTCGGTGACCTCGGTGCAGGCGATCTACGTGCCGGCCGACGACTTGACCGACCCGGCCCCGGCGACGTCATTCGCGCATCTGGACGCCACCACGGTGCTGTCGCGCGACATCGCGGCCAAGGGCATCTATCCGGCCGTCGATCCGCTCGATTCCACCTCGCGCATGCTGTCGCCGCTGATCGTCGGCGAGGAGCATTATCAGGTGGCGCGCAACGTGCAGCAGGTGCTGCAACGTTATAAGGCGCTGCAGGACATCATCGCCATTCTCGGCATGGACGAGCTCTCCGAAGAGGACAAGCTCACAGTGGCGCGCGCCCGCAAGATCGAGCGCTTCCTGTCGCAGCCGTTCCACGTCGCCGAAGTGTTCACCGGCTCGCCCGGCAAGCTCGTCAACCTGCAGGACACGATCAAAGGCTTCAAGGGCCTGGTCGAGGGCAAATACGACAACCTGCCCGAAGCTGCCTTCTACATGGTGGGCACCATCGAAGAAGCGGTCGAGAAGGGCAAGAAACTCGCCGCCGAGGCATAGAGCGAAACGAGGCATAGCGAACGATGGCCGCACTGCATTTCGAATTTGTCTCGCCGGAACGCGTCTTGTTCTCGGGCGTGGTCGATCAGGTGGATCTGCCCGGCGCCGAAGGCGATATGGGCATCCTGCCACTGCATGCGCCGATCGTGACGGTGCTGCGGCCGGGCATCGTGACGGTATTCAACGGCGGCCGGCGCGACCCTTATGCCGTGGTCGGCGGCTTTGCCGAAATGAGCCCGGCCGGCCTGACCATTCTTGCCGATCAGGCCACCCCGCGCGATGAGTTCGACACGACCATGCTGGCGTCGGAGATCAAGGACGCCGAAGAAGACGTCGCCGACGCCAAGGACGACGCGCAGCGCGACAACCTCAAGCGGCATCTCGAACAGCTGAAATCGTTGCAGGCGGCGCTCGGCGCGCAACGTCCGGAAGGCGCGCACTAACAGTCGCGTTGCGCGTGAGCTTTGCGGATAGAGTGACTCCCGCTTTTCCGGATCGTGCTTTAGTTTTCAAATAAGATTCATAATCTGCATACCGGTGACCGGATACCTTGCGCCGGATGGCGGGTGTGCGGCCCAGTCAGTTGCGTAAGCCTACGCCGGTCGGGCATGTTATACCCTTATTCGATTTTATTTGCCGGAGCGTGATTCGGAAAAGTGGATGCCGGATTGCGGGTAGGATTATGCTCAGATCGAAAAATCTGATGGGCAGGCGGCCATGAAACGAAAGATCGCGGCCATTTTTGCGGCCGATATTGCAGGCTACAACAAGTTGTCGCCGAGGACGAGGAAGAGACGCTACGGCGGCTCGCGTCCTATCGTGCGGTGATGGACGATTTCATTGCCCGCGCCGGCGGGCGCATCTTCAATACCGCGGGCGACGCGGTGCTCGCCGAATTTTCCAGCGCCGTCGAGGCGGTGCGCTGCGCCATCGACATCCGGGAAAGCCTGCGCACCCGCAACATGGCCTATCCGCCGAGCGGGCAGATGAGCTTTCGCATTTCCATCACCGTCGGCGACGTCGTCGAGCGCGACGGCGATCTGTTGGGCGACGGCGTCAATATCGCGGCGCGGCTGGAAGGCATCGCGCCCGTCGGCGGCATCTGCATCTCGCGCACCGTGCATGAGCAGGTGGCGAACAAATTGTCGGTGCAGTTCGCCGATATCGGCGAGCAGCAGGTCAAGAATATTCCGACCCCTGTTCACGCCTATCACATTTCGATGCGGCCGGACGACGCGCAGGCCGAGGCACGCGCCAAGATGCCGGCCAAGCCGAAGTCAACGGGAGTCCCCATTGCCATCGCAGCGGCTTGCGCCGTGCTCTTGGCTGTCTCGGGTCTTGCCTACAAGGCGCTATTCCGGCCCGGCGCGCCGCTCGCGACAAGCCAGCCGGCGCCGCAGCAAGCGGCGCAAGTCGCGCCGGCGATGATCGCACCCGCGGCCAACTCACTCACAAGCGCATCATCGAATACGCCTCCTCCGCCTGTGCCGCACGCGGCCGAGGCCTTGGTGCCGGAGACTGTACCGTTCATCACCGACCGCGGTCGCGCCGTGGTGCGCGAAGAATATGTGTCGGCCGCCGACCACAAGGCGCTCGCGATCTCCGCCGGTCCGATCGGGCTGAGCTCCGGACAAGCCGACGACAAGTCGGCCAAGGCCGCCGCGCTCGATATGTGCCAGAAGCGCGCCGACGCGTTGCCGCAGCAGCGCAAATGCGAGCTTTACGCCGTCGGCGATACGATCGTTTACACCGACGGCCATCCGCCGATGCCGCCAACGCCATGGGTGACGCATGGTGCGTCGATCGAAAGACCGCTGGTGCCGGGCGATATCCCGCTGATGCGCGATGGCGGCAAGACCAATATCGAGCGCAATTATTTGCCGGGCCGTTCGTCGAAAGCGCTGGCGCTCGGCCCGCTGGGCGGGTTTTATATGCTGCACGGTCAGCAGTCGGAAGATGAAGCGGCACGCCGCGCCCTCGAGCTTTGCGGCAACAATGCCGGCGTGCCCTGTCTGATCGTCGCGGTCGACAACAATTTCGTCGTACCAGTGCCGACCATGATGAAGGCGACCGGATTTTTTCGTCCGGCCAGCGCCGATGCCATCGCGCCCGGTCTACGTGACGACGTTGCGCGCCGCCTCGGCAATGGCAGCGGCTGGACCGCGGTTGCCGCGGGCGCGAGCGGCAAAGTCGGGCTTGCGCTGCACGGCGCCGGCGAACAGGCCGCAAG
>JBAUCK010000370.1:0-18636 GCA_049677525.1 Xanthobacteraceae bacterium | reverse complement strand
GGATCGCGCTGTTCGCACTTTAACTTGGCGATGCCGGTCTAAGCCGCCTCGGAAATCGGGCCACATCCATGCTGCGTTTGTGACGTAGCTCACAGCTCTCCGCGTAGCCTATGGGTAGTACCCACTTCTGGCCCTCAATGGACATCCCGCGCTGGGCGCCCCCGGGCGCCGCAATTATTGAAAGGGCGACGGTACGACTCAGAACGTGCTCAAAGACGTCGTCATGCTGGGCGTCGGCGATCGCGTCCGAACCCACACTGGTGGCGGAGGCGGTTATGGCGACCCTAAGCGCCGCAATCGCGATCGCGTCCGCCTGGACTCGCCGCGCGGCTATATTTTACCGGGAGCTGCGCGCAGCGTTTACGGCGTCGACGATTGAACTGCCATTTCAGCAAAGCCGGACTCGCTCAAATGGCTTCTCGCGCCAAGATCGTGTCGCTGAGGGTAACGTTGAAAAGCTAGCGGAAAGTCTGCTGTGGTTGTCTAATTGGGCGGAGAGCCTTTCCGCCATCAAGTTTATTATTTGAGAGCAAACGCGTTAGCTGGCGAGCCAACGCCACCAAGAAGGTTCAGCGGCTTTACACTCACGAAGCAATCCCAAATGCCGTCGGATGCGCAATCTGTAGCCAATTTCTCAAGGTCCCATTGCTCACCGATTGTGAGCCCTAGCAGCGCTATCATCGAAGCATGCATCATTCCTGCGTGCCGCGGATGAACGTCAGCTATATCGCGTACCTCGTCGGTGAAGGGCGACGTTCGAACCGGCGGGAAACACTCAAGAGCAAAGTTATCGCTGGCGCAGACGGAAAACTGGTGGTCCCAAATCCATCCCAGGGATTTGTGGCTTTGCTCCAGGCCCGGGCACGACATGTGCGAGGGAAGCTGAGCCTTTGACGTGTCTGATAGCGCGAAATAGTGCTTCAACCATCCCGTTCTGAGCATGAGGATGTCACCGGAGCGGAACTCAACGCTTTGTTCATCGGCGGCTTCATCAATCGAATCGACGTCGATAGGGTCGCCTTGGAAGTAGTTCAGCTTTTTTCCCCTCGCAGAATAGTATCGCTCCATATCAACAAGCACGCCACGCCCTACAATTCCATGATCGGCCATGCGATTGACGCCTAGTGTTGGGCTTCCGACCGCAACTTCACTATCTGGCCGCGCATTGTAGAATCCATGGACGGGATGACGAAAATGTCTGAGCCCATCTACCTGTGTGCCACTCTGAAGATAGAACGAATCAATACAATCATCGCGATGATGTGGGCTGCTGCCGAAAATCGAGTGCTGCAGCGTTTTTCGATGGGCGAGGATTGGCGGATGGAAGGCGTTGAGGGAGCAATCAAGGTTGAAGAACGCTCCGCGCCTGATGCAGGAGCGGGCGGCAAGGATCGTGTCCGGAGCGAGAAAGTTCAGCGTGCCGACTTCATCGTCAGTACCGAAGAGACGCCAGCTCGACCCTCGGGGTGCGTCGGTTCGCTTAAGAAGGTCTGCGTATCTGGGAACCTCAAGGCGCCGCATTATCGACCTCGCTTCGGAAGGGCATTCGGATGTTCCCTCGGTCCGTCTTCATCAGCGCCGCGATCTTCAACCCGGGCCGACGACGCGATCTGACATGCAGCTACGAGCCGCCAAAGATCAGCAATCTACCCGCATGGCGAAAGGCGTTTAGAGGATGATGCTAGGATTGCGAATGCATTGATCGCAGTTGATCAAGTTGGTCTGCTTCACCGATATCTTCCAGTTGGCTGCATCACGAAGCATTCGGTGGGCAGCCCAGCCGGTCAATTGTCGGATCTCGTTATCCCAGAACTCGCTGATCAAGAAATTGGAGCGAACCATCCGTTGGTCCGCGGTGCGACCCGTAAACACCTCGACGTTCGAGATCATCCGCACCGTCCGAGACGACGGCGCTTGTGACCAAGCATAGCCGGTGCGTAGGCGGAAGACGCGGTCCTCGAGGCGCCGGCGGTCATCGAACATGACTGCAATTTCCGACCGCGGGTCGCCCTGGTTTCTCGTGGACGGGACCCAATAGGCACACTCCGGCACGAAAAGCGTGAGCCAGTCCTCGAAAAGGAGCTGATCGAGAAGACGAGCCTCCTTCTCCAGAAGTAGGCGGAACTGGTCACGTTCGGCAGGATCGGCAATGGAGCGATCATCGGTTTGCCAGTCGGAGAAGTCCGCAACCATCGTTTGGTAGAATTCATCCGTCATGTAGTACGAAAAACGCGACGGATCCCTGTTCATGTGTACATTCATCGCTAGATCTCCCGGAGGATTCCGTTGTTTGGTAGGTCGACCATCAAACGCTTCCACTCGCGTATGTATTCACGCATGAAGACCTCGTCAGTCGACGGACCTTTGATGGTGCCATCGGGAAGGGTTTCGAAGCGATCGGGAATGCCGAGGCCTCGATTCATGTAGATCCATTCGTCCTCGATGCATTCGAGGCCGCGCTGAATTTGTTCGAAGTTCGTCAGGTCGTCGACCTCACCGAAGTTCGGAAATCCTTCCTGCGTGCGCATCCTTAGCGTATTGATGTCGTTCAACACGTCGCTTCCCAAGCTGCCGTCGGCGTCCTCAATCTTCGTTCCGTACCAGACGGAATTTGTTTCACCCACGTTGATCGGCTGGAAAACCTGGATGTGGTTTCCGAGCAGGGAAAGGTTCGGGAACACGTTGATGTTGACCGGTTCGGAACCAGCAAGGTCGAGAATTGTTTCGGCACGTTCGCCGAAACGCCCACGCAACTTTTCCGCAACGTGCTCCATGCCTGGATGAAGGGACTCGATCGCCCACAGCCCGCCGGGGCGTTTTTCAAGCGCCGGGCGTTTGTCTTTGAAGTGATGACCGTTGCCCATGTATTGGATGTACATGGGTTTCTTGTCCGGATCGTTCTTGTAGTAAGACATCCCTTTGGCGGTATCCTCGTCCTTGAATCTATTCTCGGTCTCGAGGAGAGATTGGTGCGAATAGATGACGTGGTATCCGTCGCCAGAATTGTCGTAGGCCAGCTTCCAATTTCCTTTGAATTTAAAGCGGTTGGCTTCGCAGACAACGACCTTTCCGCCGGGATTACGGTCGAGCCAATCGTCTATCGGCTTCTTTATCGGACCAAGGTGTTTTTCTATCGACGGTGCGTCAGCATTGAGCGTGCCGAAGATGAATCCGCGGTACGACTCGACCCGCGGCACTTGGGCCAGATTGAATTCCGGATTTCTGATCAGTCGCTCAGCATAGCCGTCAGCCCATGGCACGCCTCGTAGCTTGCCCGTGTTGGAGAAGTTCCATCCGTGATACGGACACTGGAAAGAACGTGCGTTGCCTTTTTCCCAACGGCACAGTGTCGTGCCGCGATGAGAGCAGCGATTGTAGAGCGCGCGGATTTTGCTGTCATCGCTGCGGGTTACTATGAGGTGGCGGACGCCCAATTTGGCGGTCACGTAATCATTCACGTTGGGAATCTGGCTCTCGTGGGCGAGATACACCCATGTTCCTCCGAAGACATGAGTCATCTCGGCATCAAAGATCGCGGGATCTGTATAGATCGTACGGTGGACGCGATGTTCCTGAACCAGATGATCCCAATCGAACCGGGGCGAGTTGTTCGATCGATGAGGGACCGAAGCGTGTTCAAGTGTAGTCATGATGGATGTCCTCCGGTTGGCGGATCGGCCGCCTAGAAGAAGTCGAAATATTCGTTCTGTTCCCAATCGGTCGTCGCATCATTACTGGGATCGATCTGGTGCTCTTTGACGAACGCCTCAAACCGACTCAGCTCGGTTCTCTTGAGTTGCGTGTAGTAGTCGACGAAGGTTTGTCCTAGTTCGTCGACGAAGATGTCCTCTTTTTCGAAGAGCTGCAGAGCTTCTGAGAGCGAACGCGGCAGCATTGTGTGTCGCGTGTTGTACGGATCCGTATCGGGAGGGCCCGGATCAAGTCTGTTCTTGATGCCGTTTTGGCCGGCGATCAACTGAGAGGTTATGTAGAGATAGGGATTTGCGGACGGCTCGCCTGCGCGGTTCTCGATCCTACTGGCAGGGTCGCTCACTCCCCCCAAAACACGTAGCATCACGCCGCGATGGTCTGTTCCCCACGCAATTCGATCGGGCGCGAGTGAATTGGCTCGAAAGCGCCTATAAGCGTTGACTGTGGGGTTGCAGAGGAGTGTAGCCGCCGAGGCATGATGCAACAGTCCAGCCAGGTAGTTCATGCCGAGCGGAGAAAGCGCCTCTTCCTTCGATTTGGGCATGAGCAGATTGCGGCCCGATTTCGCGTCGGTCAGCGATTGATGCAAGTGCCATCCGCTCGAGTAGAAGCCTTTCAGGGCCGGACGCGACATGAATGTCGCGAGATAACCAAGCCTCCGGGAAACTTGTCGCGTAGCGGTGCGGAACAGTACCAGATTATCCGCCGCTTCAAGGGCATCGCGCGGAGCAAACGTGCATTCTATTTGACCCGGTCCCCACTCCTTTTCGATCGAGCGAAGGGGCAGCCCCAACTCTTGCAGCGATTTCGCAATTGCGGCGACGGGGGCCTGGATCCTGTCCATGTTGCTTTCTGAATGGAACGAATAGCCGGGTTCCACCGGATAAGTGCGCGGCGCGTGCGCTTTGATTCCGGGCGCGCCGATACTGTCGTGAGCCAGGTGATCTTCCGCCAACCGGAGCAGATACCATTCAACCTCGAGCCCGACGACGCAACGCATGCCCTGGGACTCCAGTTTCGCCAG
Source organism: Xanthobacteraceae bacterium (assembly GCA_049677525.1). Classification (GTDB taxonomy): domain Bacteria; phylum Pseudomonadota; class Alphaproteobacteria; order Rhizobiales; family Xanthobacteraceae; genus BOG-931. The sequence continues at coordinate 13,901 of JBAUCK010000370.1, read as the reverse complement.
CTGATCGCGCAAAAGGCGGCGAGGAGAGAAATAGAAGCCCTTGCCCGAAACGAAATATTCATCGCCTAGGATCCACGCGACGTTCGGTTCCCAGGGCAGAATGCGGAAGGTCGACGGATCCGGGACGACGATCAGGTTCGGAGAACCCGTCATCTCTTCCAGATTCATTCCGCCACCTTTGGTGAACGAAGCGAACGTCCGCGCCCCGGAAGCGTCCAATGTCGTTGTCGCGACGTTTATGTTGTGGCCATCTTCCAAAGCACTCAGGAATGCCGGTAGCGTGACGGTCTTTGCGCGCGAAACGCCGTGCGGATCCGCCCAGGCGATCCGAAACAGCTCGATCTTGCCCTTTTTAATCCTCGCCTTGAGCTCATTTGCGCGCTGTATCTGATCGGCCGACCAGAGATTATGCTTCGCAATGAACCCTTCTTTCCGCGCCATCTATCGCTCCTGACGCACCGCATGACGGCTGACGTTTCATCGATTAAATATCAGAATGCGGCGGCCTCAAACTCATTTTATCGATAAAAAAGAATACCACCGATAAAGTGTTGACTTCGTTGCGAGAGAATTACAGAATTTCGCTCGCAACTCCGTAATGGAAACCCCCTATGCCTTCCGCCGAAAATGCCGACCGAATAATCAAGGCTCTTAAACGAGCTGGCTGCAACTTTGTTGCGTCGCTGCCAGATGCGAGTCTGGCGCCGCTCGTGCAGGGATTTGACCGCGATCCCGACATCATTCACGTGCCTCTGAGTCGCGAAGAGGAGGGTGTAGGCGTATGTACCGGCGCCAATCTGGGCGGAAAACGCTGCGCTCTCATGATGCAAAACGCGGGTCTTTTGAACTCTTGCAACGCTCTGACGACCACCGCGCGGCAGATTGAAATCCCGATGCTACTGCTCGTGCTCTACGCTGGAGCACTGAACGATATGGCATTTCCGATGCTGGGCGATGTCACCGAGCCTGTACTGAAGGCCCTGGGCATTCCCAGTTACATTTTGAACGATCTAGAAAAAGCGCCTGACTTATTCGCGGGGGCGATGGTTCAAGCTTACAATGCTCAGCGCCCTGTGGCGATCTTGATAACAAAAGGGGTGCTTTGATCATGAAGCGCAAAGAGGCGTTGTTAGCGGCGAAGGACCTCTTCGGCGACGCTCCCTGCTTTGTGACGGTGGGACTCGCTTGGCTCGATTGGAACGAAGCTCGTCCAAGTGACGGCAACTTTCATCTGAAAACGCTCGGAAGCGGCTCCTCCCTGGGTCTTGGCCTTGCGCTCGCGCTGCCCGGACAAAAAATCGTCGTCCTAGACGGAGACGGCGCTGTCATCATGAACGTGAATGGTCTCGTCACCGAGGGACGAGTCCGCCCGAAAAATCTCATCCACATCGTCTTCAATAACCAGATTTACGAATCTTCGGGATGTATCCCCACGGCGAGCGCTTATAATCTGTCGATCGCGGATTTCGGCCGTGCCACCGGCATTCAGAGCGTGCGAGACGTAAGGACCATCGACGAGTTCGAGGAGGCGGTGCGAAGCGCCTTTGCTTCGGACGGTCCTCATTTCATCGTTGCCAATGTGGAGCCTTCTGGAGAGGACGCCAATACGTCGTATTCCCGCCTCAACGAGGTTGAAGGCAAGTTCAAGTTCATCCGCTATTTGGAAAAGCTCGAAGGGCGGCCATTACGCGAGGATTCTATCGACGTAAAGCTTGGGATCCGATAGAGCCGACAGCCCGAGGCTAGCTTCGTTAGCGATGGCCGATTTCGACGCAATCGTCATCGGTGCAGGTCACAACGGTTTGACCTGCGCCTGTTATCTGGCCAGAGCAGGATGGCGTGTTGCGGTGCTTGAGGGGGCGGATCAAGTCGGTGGCGGCTTGAGATCCGACGCCACGACGCTCCCCGGATTTATTCACGATAATTACGCCACCAACTTAGGCTTGTTCGCTGCGTCGCCCGCATATCGCGAACTAAAAAGCGACCTTGACGCACTCGGCGTGCGTTTTCTTTCTTGCGAAAAGCCGTACGTGAACCTTCATCGCGGCAAGGCGATAAAGGTCGTCACCGATGTTGATCGGACCGTCGCGGGCTTTTCATCTGTGAGCGCTGATGATGCGCGCGAGTGGATGAATTTGGTCGAATTGTATAAGCGAATTTCTCCCTTCGTTCAGCCGTTCTTTTACACCGAGATGCCGTCCTTGCTGGCGTTTAGGAGAGCGGTTGAGATGTTGATCGGAAGTCACCCCATCGACGCTTTGCGGTTTATGAAACTGTTAGGCCAATCGACACTGGGTTTCTCGGAGCAATTTTTCAAGAGTTCGGAGATTGCCTCCGTTTTTCAAGCGTGGGGCTATCATCTGGATTTTCCGCCGGACAAGCCGGGTGGAGCACTGTTTGCATTTATTTCGGCGATGTCGGCTCAGGTATACGGAATGCAGGTGGCGGAGGGTGGTGCCGGCAAGGTCAGCGACGGCCTTAGGATCGTGATCGAACGGGCAGGTGGTGTCGTGCTGACCCGAGCAGAAGTGTCCCAAATAATCGTTCGTCGATCGCGCGCGGTCGGCGTTCGAACGCATAACGGCAATGAGCTTACGGCGAAGCGAGCCATAATTGCGAACGTCACGACGAGAAATCTGTTCGGAAAGCTAATCGAGCCGTCTGAGGTGCCGCATAAGTTTCTTCGGCGCGCTCGGCGTTTTCGTTATGGGCCGGGGACATTCGTTGTCCATCTCGCCCTCAACCGGGTGCCAAATTGGCGGCTAGGCTCGGACTTAAACCAATTTGGGTATATCCATCTGAATGTTGGGCAAGCGGATATTCAAGGGACATATCTATCGTCGCTGGACAGAAAACTGCCCGCCCGTCCGCTTTTGATCGTAAGTCAAACCACTAATATCGACCCTTCGAGAGCGCCCGCCGGTAAGCATGTGATGCGCGTCCACGTGCGGACCGTGCCTGGTCAGTTTTCCGGCGATGCTGCGGGAAAGATCGAAGCACGGGACTGGACCGCCGCGAAAGAGCCATTCGCTGAGCGACTTCTGGATTTAGTGGAAGAGGCCGCGCCGGATTTACGCGAATGCATCATCGCTAAGGCGGCGCAAACGCCGCAGGAGATCGAACGGGATAATCCAAATTTCGTCGGTGGTGACTGCGTTTCTGGCAGCCACCACTTGGCTCAAAATTTTCTCTTCAGACCGTTCTTGGGTTGGTCCAATTACAAAACGCCTATTACTGGCCTATACATGATCGGCGCATCTACCTGGCCTGGCGGCGGCGTCAATGGCGGATCCGGATATATGCTCGCTCGCAAACTGAAGGCGCCGCGGATGGTTTGAGCGCCGGACTTTGCCAATCAAGTTTTTCCGCTCTCTTCAACCTTCCGATACATCCGCTCGAGCTGCGCGTCGATCAGTTTCTGAAGCTTCGAAATATCCCTATGAATGGCCGCATCCGACATAGCCCGATGATCTTTTTGCAGTTCTGCCAGCGTGGAAGCAGAAAGGCAAACTCGAAGATAGCGCTTCGCATAGTAGTACGCCGAACGCCGAAAGTTTAGGAGCCACACGGAAGAACAACCCGAAACGAGCGCCTCATGGAAGGCCTCGTTCAGGTCTTCCCATTCCTTCATTGCCTGCGACATTTTGTTTTCTGGATTTTTAAGCTTGGTCACGCGGTGAAGCGCTGCGACGACGCGGCCTTCCCAATCGTCATCACCGTCTGACAACGACAGTTTGATAGCTTCTTTTTCTAGAAGCTTCCTCACGTCGGTCATCTCACGAAATTCACGCAGCGATAATGGTGCCACCATAAAGCCGCGGCGCTCAAGGCTTTCAACAAAGCCCGATGGAACCAATCGTGATAACGCTTCTCGAAGAGGGCTGGCACCTATTCCGTAGGTAGCGCGAAGTTTGCCCAAGCGTAGCCGTGATCCCGGTTTCAGCTTTCCGCAAATGATGTCATCCCGAAGAGTGCGTAGGGCGAGATTGGTCAACGACTCTGAGGAAGTCGAGTTATCGTCCCTGCCGTCGGGAAAAGCTGCTGTATTTAGCCGCTCGAGCATGCGTGCCACAAAACATTCGGTGCGTTGAATTCACCTCAAAATGCACTCGCCAGTGCTTGATGGCAAGGGTCGCCGTGAGCTTGCCAAGCACGATTCTATCGATAATCTCATGTGTAGCCGAGAAAATGCCCTTTTCCGATCGCGGCGGGGCGCTGGTGGGGTTTTTGCGGATGCGGCGGAAGCGCCGAGCCAATCTGAGCGCGGATCGCGCCTCGCGGCGCAGAGCCCTTTCCGTCCCTTCGTCACAGTTGAATATCGAGCGAAAGACGAAGCGTTTTCGACTAGCGGAGCAGCACGCTGCACACCGATTTTGCATTTATCGATAAAATAGGAAATCAACGATGACTTGACAGTTTATACAGAAAGAACGCTACAATCGGGCGAGGCGAATTGGGCTTGTCGAAAGGTGGGACAAAGGGGGAAAAGATGCGCCGTTCTGTTTTCTACGCGTTTCTGGCCGCCGCTGTAATTTCGGTTTCAGGCGATGCCGCGCACGCCGAAGATACGCTGGATATTCCTGTCATCCTGCCGTTGACCGGTGGTGCGGCCTTCCTCGGAAAGGCGGAGGCGGATGCTCTCCAACGCTATGAAAAGGTTGTAGCGGCGACGGGTGGAGTGCACGGAAAGACTGTGCACTTCCTAATCAGTGACGATACGTCGAGCCCCCAGCTCGCGGTTCAGCTCTTGAACGAGGTTAAGGCTTCCAATCCCCCAGTAGTCCTGGGTTCGGCCTTGTCGGCACTATGCAACGCGATGATCCCGCTCGTCCGCCGAGGCCCGGTGATGTACTGCTTCTCTCCCTCAATCCAAATGCCACCGGACGGCTACGTTTTTTCGTCGGGCGTTTCGGTGCCTTCATTGGCGGACGCTCTCCTTCGCTACATCGAAGGACGTGGTTGGAAGAAAGTTGCGATCATTACCTCTTCTGACGCAACGGGTCAGGACGCACAAAAGAATCTCAAGGCCCTGCTCGATAGTGGCGAATTCAAAGACCTGACGGTCGTCGAGAACGTCCAATTCAACCCGACAGACGTGAGTGTCTCGGCGCAAATCCAGCGTATAAAGGGCGCTAATCCAGATGTTCTGATCACCTGGGCATCTGGTGCGCCAATCGGGACAGTGTTTCAGGGCATTCGCGATGCCGGATTGGACGTTCCTGTAACAACACCAAATTCGAACATGACCTATGCGCAGATGAATCAATACGCGCAATTTCTTCCGAAGGACCTTTATGTCCCGACTTCGGCGTGGCCGAAAACGGACCATCCCGAACCGGCGGCTGTAACGGCCGCGAAAGACACTTTCTTTAAGGCCTACGAAGGAACCAATATCAAGCCAGACGCACCGTCGACTTTCGCGTGGGATCCGGCGGTGATGGTTGTGGAGGCGCTTCGCAAACTAAAGCCGGATGCTACCGCCGACGAGCTTCGCGACTACCTTGCAAACTCTCAGGACTTCGTCGGGATCAACGGCGGGTACGATTTCAAGAGTGTGCCGTATCGCGGGATAGACAAGAAGAACGTGCTCGTTACGCGCTGGGATCCGAAGGGACAGGCTTGGGTACCTGTGAGCGAGGCCATGGGTGTTCCCTTCAAAAACTAACATGTGATGGTGCTGACGAGCCGGTCCTGAATTCCGCTTCGACAGGGTTCTTGCTCTCGTACCTCTGCAAAGGACAAGACGCCGTCTGAATTGCGTACCTTCGAAGAGCTCCGCCAATTTGTGGCACGTGATTTACTGTGTCTCGTGAGGCTGGTCTGCAGGTGCTTCTTGAACGAATGCATACGAATGACGTATCTGCACACGATTCGTCGTGCCGGCCGCACTTGTCCACGCTGCGGACATTGACGTCCCGACCCGTGCGACAGTGAGACTAACTTGGCGCCGGCTCGATGATCCAATTCGTGCAAATCTGCATCGGCGGCCTAGCGGACGGAAGCCTCTACGCACTCATCGCTCTCGGCTTCTCGCTGATTTATCAAGTGACCGGCGCGTTGAATTTGGCACAGGGCGGCTTCTGCGTCTTTGCCGCGCTCGTTTGCTATACTATGGGCCAGGAATGGGGCGTACCCCTTCTACTCGCGGTGCCGGCTGCGGTCCTCTTTACGTCGGGTTTCGGCCTCGCGATCGGCGCCATGAGTTTTGTGCCTGGTCTGAGTAAGCTGTCGAACGCAAACCTGCTAATGCTAACGGCTGGCTTGCTGACGATGATCGAGGGGCTGACCCTGATCATTTGGGGCAGCCAGCCTTATTCACTTATGCCCTTTACCGGGCACAACCCTACGAGGGTGGGCGACATCCTTGTTCCAACGCAATCACTGTGGGTCTTTGGAACAACCGCATTTGTTATTGCGGGACTTTGGCTCCTGGTTGCGCGAACAAACCTCGGACGTGCGTTACGAGCTTGCGCGGAAAATCCGGCAGCTGCGAGTTTGATGGGGATCGACGTCAAGCGAATGACGCTGTTGAGTTTCGGGCTTGCTACGTTGATCGCCGCGGTAGCAGGAGTGGTCGTTGCCCCTACAACGTCGCTTCAGTTTGACACCGGGCACTTGTTTACAAACTTTGGCTTTATCGCCGCCGTAATAGGCGGTATGGCTTCGTTCCCCGGCGCAATCGTTGGTGGCCTTCTTCTTGGCGTGGTAACAGCACTTGCAACCGCATACCTCTCTTCTCTGTTTGCGAATGCGATCGCGCTAATTATTCTTCTAGCAGTGCTGGTGCTGCGGCCGGCCGGGCTCATTCAAAGCCGCGTTTCTCGCCGGACCGACGTGCGGGAGGAGGCGAGGAATTGGGGCCGAATAATTCGGCTTCGGCCATCGGTCGCCTGGACAACCGGCGGATTAGCATTCGCGGTGGCCGTTATCGCTCCTTTATTCGTCACATCCAACAGCGTCATGAGCAGCCTGACAATCGCTACGATCCTTTTCGTCGCGCTGATCGGTCTCGATCTGCTCATGGGTTACACTGGCCAGGTCAGTCTCGGACAAGCCGGTTTTATGGCCATAGGCGGCTACACGTCCGGCTATCTCACCATTCATTACGATCTATCGGCAGTGATGAGTATCTTGGCCGGCATCGGCTTGTCCGTGCTTTTTGCATTCATTCTCGCGCTGGTTTCCCTGCGCCTGAAAGGTCTCTACCTCGCGCTTGCAACTTTGGCCTTCGGCTTGTTGGTCGAAGCCTGTGCGGTCGGATTCGTCGAAATCACCGGCGGGCCGTCTGGAATGGTAGGCATTCCGCCGTTTACAATCGGCCTCTACGAATTCAGCTCGCCAGTTTCGATGTACTATTTGACGTTAGGAATCGTTGTCGTGGTGCTCATAGGCTTGTTCGGAGCGCTCAAATCCGGCTTCGGACGAGCGCTCCGAACAATTCGAACGGATCAAACCGCGGCTTCAGCATTGGGCATCAATATCGTGCGCTACAAGCTCGCAGCTTTCTTGATCAGCGCGGCTTTAGCGTCAATCTCGGGGAGTTTATACGCGTTCTTTTTTAATTTCCTTTCACCGGAGATGGTCGGATCGGCACGCTCGCTAGAGCTTGTTGCAATGATGGTAATTGGCGGTGAGGGAACGTTGGTCGGTCCAATATTGGGCAGCGTTATAATCACTATTCTCCCAACGGTTTTTCAACCGCTCGCATTATACAAAACATTCGCAACCGGTGGGCTCCTTGTCGCGTGCTTCCTCTATTTGCCCCAAGGACTCTATGGCACCTTTGCCGCCTGGCTCAGCGCCCTTACTTCCACTCCACGCTTCTCCCGCGTGATTCGCGCACAGGCGCTTTAAAGGGGAGGAAATGTTGTTTCAGGAAAGCGAAGAAAGAGCGAGTACGGTGCTCTCAGTTCAGAACCTGGAAAAGCGTTTTAAGGGGTTGCGCGCCGTAGCTGATGTGTCGTTCGACGTGAACGATAGGATGATTACGGCGTTGATCGGACCCAATGGGGCAGGAAAAACGACGGTATTCAATTTGATCACGAACTTGGTTCGCGCGGACGCAGGTCAAGTCCTCTTCGCGGGGGAGCAACTTGGCGGGCTGTCTCCAACCAGCATTGCGCAACGCGGTCTAATCCGTACATTCCAATCGGCGCGCGTCATCCCCGGCATGACGGTCTTGGAGAATATCACAGTAGGACGACACCGGATTTTGAAGGCCGGTGTACTAAGCCAGATGATCTCAGCACCGGCTGCGCGTGCCGAGCAGCGAGACGTATTACGACGCGCCGAAGCAATTCTCGATCTAGTGGGCCTTTCACGGTTTGGGAATGCTCATGCTGTGGATCTCCCGATGGGGGCTCAGAAACTTCTCGAAGTCATACGGGCGCTGATGGCTCAGCCGCGGCTTCTATGTCTCGATGAGCCGGCGGCCGGTCTAAACGACTCTGAGACCCTCGACCTCGCAAATCTGCTACGGGCCATTCGCGAGACAGGCGTGCCCGTCTTGCTTGTCGAACACAACATGTCGCTTGTCATGAGCGTCGCTGACCACGTTATTGTCATCGACGCAGGCGCGATCATAGCTTCAGGATCGCCAGCAGAAGTGCAAAACAATCCGCGTGTGCTGGAGGCGTATCTCGGACAGGAGGCACATGTCCTTCATTGAGATCAGGAAGCTGTTTGCGGGCTATTCCGGCATCGCGGCGCTGCGAGACGTGGAGCTTCGGCTGGAGAGGGGCGAAATCGTGACGCTCCTCGGCGCCAACGGAGCCGGCAAATCCACTTTGGTGAAATCGTTATCCGGACAGCTTAAGCCATTGTCTGGCGCCGTATTGTTTGAGAGTGTTGAGATTACAAAACTGTTTCCGGCGGACCGAATTCGCCTTGGCATCGTTCATGTCCCAGAAGGACGACAGATATTTGCGGGAATGACCACCGCGGAAAACCTATTGCTTGGCGCGTATGCGATTGAAAATGACTCGATCAGAAAACGCCAATATGAACAGGTCTGCGAGCTATTCCCCTTTTTAAAGGATCGCTTGCTCGACACCGCGGGTAATTTGTCCGGCGGTCAACAGCAGCTTCTCGCCATCGCCAGAGGGCTGATGTCGAATCCCAAGGTTCTGCTCCTCGACGAGCCCTCTCTGGGGGTGGCGCCGTTGCTAGTCGCCGAGATTTTCGAGCTAATAACAAGGCTTCGCGACGCTGGAATAACAATTTTGCTTGCTGAACAGAATGCCCGACAAGCCCTCTCAATCGCAGACCGCGGCTACGTGTTCGAGAACGGAATGATAGGGCTTCATGGAGAAGCGACCGAACTGCTCGAGTCTTCGGAAGTGGCTGAAAAATATCTAGGTGCAAGTTCTGCTCGGGCTACCGCGAAAATCGCGGGGCTCAAGATAGCCGACGATCTGCGCGCCTGCATGTATTGATGCTGACGCTACGAAAAGAATTCGGTTTGTTTTCCGAGCGCGCCAGTATTTTGGAGAGCTTTGAGGTCGTTCAAACCGCCGATGCGACGATCACCGATGAAGATCTGGGGAATAGTAGTCTGCCCGTTCGATCTGTTGATCATCTCATCTCTGGCTTCCCAGTTGCCAGAAATGTCGACCTCATCGAAGGGAATTCTTTCACTTTTCAGAAGCGACTTCGCGGCCTCGCAGTATGGGCAAAAGCGGGCTGTGTAGATGGTGGCGCGTTGCATCATTCTACCGCGAGCGGCCTGGTTTCTATCCTGGTTAGGGAGGCGTTCGACCGCCGTGAAGAATACTCGAAGTGAACCCAAAGGTCGAGGTCCGACTGTATGACTGCACCTCGAACCTGAACATGCGAGAATAAAATGCTTTTGTCAGGCGCTGATAAACTCGAGCGAATGCGGGACGGCCGGACCGTTTATCTCGGATCGGAGCGCATTGACGACGTTACGGCGCATCCGGCGTTTCGCGGCGCAGCGAAAACGATTGCGGACCTTTACGACTTCAAGAGAAGTGACGAACAAAAGGATGTGCTTTCCTTCGAAGAAGGCGGCGACAGATATAGCATTTATTACCTCAAACCAAGAAGTCAGAGTGATCTGCGGAGGAGGACGGCCGGGCACAAGGCCATCGCTGATCACACGTCCGGCATGATGGGGCGCACGCCAGATCATGTCGCTGGGATGATAACGGGCTTGGCCACGACACCTCATATTCTAGACCGGCCCGAGCGCCAATATGGCGACAATCTTTCGAAGTACTACGAATACGCGCGCAAGAGCGACTTGTACTGCGTCTTCGCTTGCGTGCCGCCGACGGGTGCAAGAAACGGCGAGATCGCCAAAAGTGGAGGTCCGATTTATCCCGCGCTCCGCGTTGTCGAGGAAGACGATAAGGGCGTCTATCTCTCGGGCATCAAGATGTTGGCGACCGGTGCAATCTTTGCTGATGAGATGTGGATCGGTAATCTTATTCCGCTGGATGAGAAGTTCAAAAGCGAGGCGATCACCTGTGCGTTGCCCGTCAACGCAAAGGGTGTCAGCCTTTGGGCGCGGCAATCCGTCGAAGAGAAGGTTAAATTGGAGGCGGATTATCCGTTGAGCTATCGGTTCGACGAATCAGATTCCATCATCGTCTGCGACAGAGCGTTCGTACCTTGGGAGCGTGTGTTTTTGCACAACGACGCTGCCAATTCGCGCGGAATTTATATCAATTCGCCGGCGAACTGCTATGCCAATCACCAATCCAACGTGCGCTTCTGGTCTAAAATGGGGCTTCTTGTAGGCGTCGCGCATGAGATCGCCAAGTCCAATGGGATCGACAAGATTCCATCGGTGCGGGAGACACTCGGCCGGTTAGCAGCATTGGAAGCCACGATTGGGGGATTGGTGTCGGGACAGCTCGAGGGCTGGGAACATTGGCCGTCGGACTTTGCATGTTTCAATCGGCGCTACATGTATGCAGCGCTAAACTGGTGCCAGGAGCACCATACCGAGATCGTAGACACCATTCGCACTCTACTGGGCGGGTCGGTGCTGCAGATGCCTGCCAGCGTCAACGTATTGCAATCGGAGTCGCTCCGAAACACCTTCGAGGCATGTTTTGCTACTCCGACGATTGATGCCATCGATCGCCTGAAGCTGTTCAAGTTGGCCTGGGATTTGGTCGGCTCAGAATTCGCTGGCCGGCATATGCTGTATGAAAAGTTCTACGCCGGCAACTCGATCGTCGTGCGCAATCAGAGCGATCGCGAGGCGCCATGGCCAGCATTCAAGAGGTGCGTTGAACGCGTATTGGACCGAGTAAACTTGCCTACATAAGGCAACCAAGTCAGAGGGATGTCTGTAAATCGCCCGTCAAGCGGCAATATCGATTCCGGAGTTAGGCGCATGGGGTTCATTCGGGCAAACGACTGCGACTTGTATGTGGAGGTACATGGAAAAGGATCACCGATCGTCTTTTTGCATGGTCAAACGCACAGCATCGACTTGTTTCCGGCGCAACTCGCCAAATTTGGCAAGACCTACAAATGCATAGCGTACGATCGGCGAGGGCATGCCCGGTCGCAGTCGACATCGTACGGCTACTCAGTGTGGAATCAGGCCCATGACTTAAAAGCGCTTTTGGATGAACTCGACCTCAACAAAATCGTGCTTGTCGCGGTAGCGATGAGCACAACGATCGCGGTTACATTCGCTTCACAGTTTCCTGACCGGCTAGCGGCTCTGGTTCTGTGCTCCTGGTATGAGCTCGATGGCTTCCCAATTCTTGAGCAGCGTCGTAAGGCGCACCGGATGTCCTTTGCGGAACTACATATTACGATGTTCGAGATCATGCAGAGAAAGGGAAGGATGGCGCTAGAACAGTACATGCTGGACAACTACCCGACGATTCTGCCGATTTTTCCTCCTGACAAGCCTGAAGTGACTCGACGCCTAGTCGAAATTTTTTCTTGTCACCCTCCCTCCCATTATCTGCAAACTGGCGAATTCTACACGTCAATTCCTTATCTCGTTCCAAAGCTGAAGGAAGTGCGCTGTCCTGTGCTTGGCATTTGCGGTGACCAAGATCCGTCGCCGGACCGGCCGGAAATCCTGAGTGACATGCCAAATTTCTCGCAAGCATGGATCGCGGGTGCACGACGCTTTACAATGATGGAATGTCCGGATCAATTTAATGACGTTCTTCTGGAGTTCCTTTCGGATGTTGGGCACTAAGCGTGCGGATGAATGAGGCTTGTGCAGGTCTGCACGCATTCTCGATACTCAGATGAGGCTTGCAGACACGCTCTGCCGCTATCCGATCGCGGACGGCGCATTTAACGTTGTCGCAATCGCCTTAAGTGAGATTCCCCAGATCGAACATTCGTCTGTAATGACGCCGGCTCGTAGTGCGCCAGATGCTGCGAAATTCCCTGCCTACTCGTTGGGGCCGACAAGAACGGTAATGGACGCTCGATTTCTGCGGGTACGAACAACGCACCTTTGGCGCCATTTCCGAACTGACCATAGAGGCAAGATGACGGACGGTAAGCTTGCAACATCCATTTTTATCGACAATATTTGAAATCACCGCATAAAAGTAAGTCTCCCGTCAAAAAGGTCTGTCGGCAATGGCTCTGAAACTTAAGTTTGCTTGTGGCGAATACGACCGGACGATCCCGTTCCGGACAGGGGATATTCGACCGGTGGATATTGAACTCGATTACACCCCGCAAGCCCCGGAGCTCACGTTTTACGAGCAGATGAAGGATTTGCGTTGGGACGTCTCCGAGATGTCGATGTCTGCCTATGTGCAGATGCGTGCGAAGGGTCGGAACGACCTGATCGCATTGCCGGTATTCCCCTCACGTGTTTTTCGTCACTCCGCGCTCTACGTGAGGACGCAATCAGACATTCGGAAGCCTGAACAGCTGCGCGGAAAGCGAGTCGGAATCGGCTGGTACCAAATGAGCGGAGCGGTGTGGTGTCGCGGTGCTTTGATGGATGACTATGGCGTCAAACCGCGAGAGATTAATTGGATTTCGGGCACGGACGTTGAGGCTTCGGCGGGTGCCGATCAAGTGCATCAAGCCGCGGATATGGTCGCGGGCACGAGACAGGATAAGCCACGCCTCGAACTCATGCTTGAGAACGGTGAGATTGACGCTTTGCTTTCCGTCCATACTCCGCGCGCAATGGCGCGCAGTGAGGGGACCATTCGCTACTTGTTCGAGAACTGCCGTGGGGTGGAGGAGGATTATTTCCGCAGAACCCGCATCTTTCCGATGATGCACACCTTAGTGATTAAGCGGTCAATCTACGATCAGAATCCTTGGGCCGCGCAGAGCCTTTTTGACGCGTTTCAAGAAGCGAAAGATCGAGCTTTGTTTAACCTCTATGAACTGAACGCGTTGTCAGTAGCGGTTCCGTTCATAATTCACGAGATCGAGCACACACGAAAGTTGATGGGCATCGACTATTGGCCGTTTGGAGTTGACGCGAACAGACATGCCATCTCAGCGTTTATTCGTCACCTTCACGACCAAGAGATCATTTCGAAGAAACCCGAGGTGTTGGACCTGTTCCTGCCGATCGAGACCAGCAAGAAGTCATTGCTCGATGCAGGAAAAGTGTAGTGCGGCAATAATAGCCGCGGGGCGGTGCATCTGCGCCCTCTCGGGCGGCTTAGATAGCAGGATCACATCCGATAAGAGCGGTTGTCGGAAGGGTCGAGGAGGGTTACACGGCTTTGAAACCGTCTCGCGCCGGTTTCGATGATATAGACAAAATTTCTTGGACGACGAGAGGGACATAAATGCAAATTTGCGTCGGTTGAAGCCTTTTGAGTGACCCACGGTTGGGGGAGCCGCCTCGGAGTGCATATTGTGCGTTTGATATGCCTCGCGATTTGCACTCGTTGCGGGCGTTCGGCGGAAGGACGGTC
>JBAUCK010000369.1:0-4792 GCA_049677525.1 Xanthobacteraceae bacterium | reverse complement strand
CCGCGCCGGCCGCGATCGCGCCTGCGCCGATCAGCACTTCGGCGGCGGACGTGCTGTTGGGGGCGGGCGAGAGCTCGTTCGACGCTGCACCACGCCGCATGGTCGCCGCTGCGCCGCGCACGCCGCTCGATCCAAACCTGCCGCCGGATCATCCGCTGGAGCCCGGTTCGACGCCGGGTTCGCGCGGCGCATTATCTGGAAACGTATCATCGGAAACGTATCATCTGGAACTTTGCCGTCTGCCGCCGATCGGATCGCCGCGTCGGAAGCCGCCGCCAGTCTGGTCGAGCCGCCGGCCGCAGCAGCTCCGAATGACAAGCCGAATTTCATCGCCGCCGCGCGAAAGGCGGCGAAAGCCGCCGCAGCCGCACAGCCCGACCGCAAAGCCAAGGCAAAAAGAGAGCGGTCGCAAGCGGGCGGCTCGTCGCAACGTGTGCGCAAGCTCCTGGTGGCCGGCGGCGCCGTGGTGGTCGCCGTGCTGTTCGCTCACGTCGTCCTGCACATGTTCCAGGACAATGGCGGCTCGGCAATTTCACCGCCGCCGCTGCCGGAGCAATTCATCGACGTCCCGCTCGAAAAAGATTCCGCCACGACACCGCCCGCGGCGACCCTAGCCCCACTGGTGCTCCCGGTTCCGGGTGGTCCGGCCGATATGCTGCCGAACGCCGCGCCGAGCCAGCGAACATCACTCCGAATGTGCAGCCCGATCCGTCTCCGGCCGTGGCGCCGCAACGCCAGTCGGCGCTGCCCGATTCGCCCGGCGTGACCGGCTCACTGACGAACCGCGCGACGCCGAGCGCGATGCCGGCGCAAGGCGCAAGTCCGTTCCTGCCAGTTCCGGTACCGGCGGCGGTAGATGCCGACAAACTGCCGGCGAGTATCGGCGGGTCGATGCTGCGCGCCGCCGATCAAGGGCTGCCGCCGGCACAGTTCCGCCTCGGCGGGCTCTATGAAAAAGGCATCGGCGTCAAGAAAGACCTCGCCCAGGCGCGCGACCTCTACACGGCCGCCGCCGACAAGGGCAACGGCAAGGCCATGCACAATCTCGCCGAACTCTATGCCGAAGGCATCAACGGCCCGGCCGATTACAAGACGGCCGCGCATTGGTTCCGCAAGGCCGCCGATCGCGGCATCACCGACAGCCAATATAATCTCGCCATTCTCTACGCCCGCGGCATCGGCGTGGAGCAGAACTATGCCGAGTCCTACAAGTGGTTCACGCTTGCCGCCAATCGCGGCGACGCCGACGCCGGCAAGAAGCGCGACGAGATCGCCTCCATCCCGACGCGCAATCGCTCGAAGCAGCGCAGACCGCCGCGCAGAAATGGACCGCGGCCGCGCAGCCGGACGACGCGATCAACGTGAAGGCGCCGGCGGGCGGCTGGGATCCGCAGACCGCGAAGCCCGCAGTCAAGCCGAAGCCGCCGGTCCTAAGCCGGAAGCGAAACTCTAAAAATATTTTGCTGGAGTATGATCTTTTCGGAAAACCGGTATCCACTTTTCCGGATCATGCTCTAATCCGATAAACAGCGCGCGGCGGGCACGGCGTAGAGCCGCCGTTCGCCAAGCATATGCGCCGTGAACGCCAGCGCCGGAAACAGCGAGGCGATGGCGCGGTGGCGCACATTCAGGCCGCCGGCATAGGCGCCGAAGGCCGGCATCACGAGGCGATGGCCGTCGCTGGCAAAACAGCGCCGCCGCAGCGCGCGGCCGCGCTGCACGATGCAAGCCAGTGGATGCAGATGTCCGGCGATTTCGCCATCGCTCGCGTCAACAGACGGCTCGTGACGAAGCGTCAGCCCGCCAAGCGCCAACACATCGGCGAAACGGCCGCCAATATTGTCGGCCGGATCGGGATCGTGATTGCCGGCAAGCCAGACCCAGTCGCGGCCGCGCTGTAATGCCGTGAGCGCGCCGCGGCTATTGTCGGCCATGCGCGCCGGTCCGCGGCCGTCGTGAAAGCTGTCGCCGAGCGCGACAACAAGGCGCGGGGCATAGCGCTCGATCAGCCGTGCCAGCCGCGCCAAGGTCGCGGCCGTATCGTAAGGCGGCAGCAGCACGCCGCGGGCGGCATAGGCCGAGCCTTTTTCCAGATGCAGATCGGCGGCGACCAGCAGTTTTTCTTCGGGCCAATAGAGCGCGCCGGCCGGGTCGGCGATCAGCGTGACGCCGGCAAGCACAATCTCGCGCACGTGATCCCGCATCGGCATCGCGATCTCAGCCTCGCTGCCGCGATCATGCGCGAAGAACAGGCTCACTGCATCGCCTCTTTCACCAATTCGTCCTCGGCTTCGGCGAGCAGCGTCTCGGCCGCCTCGCCATAGACCGCCTCGCGCCCGATTTCGAGCATCACCGGCACCGCCAGCGGCGAGACGTGGTCGAGCGCTTTATGGACGATTCGGCCCCTGATGCGCGAGAGCATTTCGCCGAGCCGCCGCACGTCGAGAAGGCCGGTCGCGGCGTCGGCGCGGGCGGCGCGCAACAGCACATGATCGGGCTGGTGGCTGCGCAGCACGTCGTAAACAAGATCAGTGGAAATGGTAACCTGCCGGCGCGATTTCTCTTCGCCGGGAAAGCGCCGCTCGATCAGGCCGGCAATGATCGCGCAATTGCGGAAAGTGCGCTTCATCAGCACCGACTCGGCAAGCCAGGCTTCGAGATCGTCGCCGAGCATATCTTCGTCGAACAGTTCGGCGAGCGACAGTTCCCCGCGCGCAAGGCGCTGCGCCACGTCGCCAAGGCCCCAGACCGCAAGCGCATATTCATTGGCGACAAAGCCGAGCGGCCGCAGCCGCGCGCGTTCGAGCCGCCGCGTCAGCAGCATGCCGAGCGTCTGATGCGCAAGCCGGCCCTCGAACGGATAGCAGACCAGATAATTCTTGTTGCCGCGCGGAAAAGTCTCGACCAGCAAGTCGCGGCGGCCCGGCACTTGCGAGCGCCACTTCTGGATTTCGAGCCATTCGCGCACCTGCTGCGGCAATTGCCGCCACGCTTGCGGGTCGGAGATGATGCCGCGCACGCGGTCGGCGAGATAAGTCGAGAGCGGGAATTTGCCGCCCTCGTAGGCCGGTACTTTGGGATCTTCCGAGGTCGTCCGCGACACGTAAACCTGGTCCTCGACGATGGTCTCGTATTTGAGGATTTCGCCGGCGAACGCGAATGTGTCGCCCGGCACCATGGTCTCGACGAAATATTCCTCGACCTCGCCCAATAGTCTGCCGCCGCGCGGAATCATTTTCGACGCGCGCGAGCGCACCAGGCGAACTTTCAGCATATCGGCTTCGACAATGGTGCCGACATTCATGCGATAGCGCTGCGCCACCTTGGGGTGCGCAACGCGCCAGCGGCCGTCTTTCCCCTCGCGGATGCGGGCGAAGCGGCCATAGGCTTTCAGCGCATAGCCGCCGGTGGCGACGAAATCGACCACAGCGTCGAAATCCGTGCGTGTGAGCGCCGCATAAGGCGCGGCCGTCGTCACCTCGGCGAACAGATCGTCGCTCTTGAACGGCTCGCCGCAGGCGCAGCCGAGTACGTGCTGCGCCAGCACATCGAGCCCGCCGGTCCGCTGCGGCGGCGTGTCTTGCGCATTCACCGCAATGGCGTCGATCGCGGCGCGGCATTCCAGCACCTCAAAACGATTGGCCGGAATCAGCACGCCTTCCGATGGCTCGTCCATGCGGTGATTGGCGCGGCCGATGCGCTGGAGGAGCCGCGACGCGCCTTTCGGCGCGCCGATATTGACGACCAGATCGACATCGCCCCAGTCAACGCCGAGGTCCAGCGACGAGGTGCACACCACCGCGCGCAGCTTTCCCTCGGCCATGGCGCCTTCGACCTTGCGTCGCTGCGCCACGTCGAGCGAGCCGTGATGCTGTGCGATCGGTAGATTGTCGTCGTTGAGGTGCCAAAGATCCTGGAAAATGCCTTCGGCCTGACTGCGGGTGTTGACGAAGACCAGCGTGGTGCGATGCGTTTTTATAAGCGCGTATAGCTCGCCGAGCGCATAGCGCGCCGAATGTCCGGCCCAGGGCACATGCTCGGTCGAATCGAGCATAGCGACATGCGGGGCCGCACCGGCTTCGGCGACAATGAGATCGGCGCGCGCCGCGCGTCCGTCGCCATCGCGCTGCGGCACCATGAAGCGGCAGAGATCGTCGGGCTCGGCGACGGTTGCCGACAGGCCGATGCTGGTGAGGTTCGGCGCCAGGCGAAACAGCCGCGCCAGCCCGAGCGAGAGCAGATCGCCGCGCTTCGACGTCACCAGCGCGTGCAATTCATCGAGAATAACGCGGCGCAGCGATCCGAACAGATACGGCGCACCGGCGGACGCGAGCAGCAGCGCCAATTGCTCCGGCGTCGTCAGCAAAATCTCCGGCGGATCGCGGCGCTGGCGCTGACGCTTGGAGGCCGGCGTGTCGCCGGTGCGCGTCTCGATGCGGATCGGCAGTTTCATGTCCGCAATCGGCGTTTCCAGATTGCGCGCGATGTCGACTGCAAGCGCCTTGAGCGGGGAAATGTAAAGCGTGTGCAGACCTCCGTCGCGGCGCAGGCTGCTGCCTGTCGAGACAAGCCGCCTGCGTTCCACAGGCGTTGCTTGCGCAAGCGACGCCGCGCTCAGCTCAACCAGGCTCGGCAGGAAGCCCGCGAGCGTCTTGCCGCCGCCGGTCGGCGCGATCAGCAGCACGGAGCGCGCCGCGCGCGCCATGGCCAAGAGCTCGAGCTGATGGGCGCGCGGTTGCCAGCCGCGGCTCGCAAACCAGCGTGTGAACGTTGCGGGTAACAGGCCCGGGGC
>JBAUCK010000368.1:0-15218 GCA_049677525.1 Xanthobacteraceae bacterium | reverse complement strand
ACGTAATCCGGCACTTCGCCGGAGGGGTCTTCCAGCACTTTGCCCTCGGAGGAGGTGTGCAGCAGATTGGCGTCGGTCGAGAACGGCGCCTCGCCGCGCTTGTCCTTGGCGATCGGGATCTGGTTCTGCTCGGCAAAAACGATCAGCGCCTCGCGCGACCTGAACTCCCACTCCCGCCACGGCGCGATGACTTTCACGTCGGGCTTGAGCGCGTAATAGGACAATTCGAAACGCACCTGATCGTTGCCCTTGCCGGTCGCACCGTGCGCCACCGCATCGGCGCCGACCTTCTCGGCGATCTCGATCTGCTTCTTGGCAATGAGCGGCCGCGCGATCGAGGTGCCGAGCAGATACTGGCCCTCATAGACCGCGTTGGCGCGAAACATCGGAAACACATAGTCGCGGACGAATTCCTCGCGCAGGTCCTCGATGAAAATGTTCTGCGGCTTTATGCCGAGCGTCAGCGCCTTGGCGCGGGCGGGCTCGAGCTCTTCGCCCTGGCCGAGATCGGCCGTGAACGTCACGACCTCGCAGCCATAGGTGGTTTGCAGCCACTTGAGGATGATCGAGGTATCGAGCCCACCTGAATAGGCCAGCACCACCTTTTTAACGTCGCCTTTTGGCATTGAAACAAGCCTCGTTGAACGCGGAAACCCTGGGTAAATTTGCGCGGACTATAGGGAGGTACGGGGCTGACGCAAGCCGAGAGTGCGCATGGAAAATCTGATTTTCAGGGGCCGGCCGGACGCCAATGACGAATGCGATCAATGGAGCTTGGTCAAAGACCCCGACGACCGGGAGGACTATGTGGTGCAGGAGCACGTCAAGCTCGGCGAAGTCCTCTCGGGACGACCTTATATGCGGCTGGTGAAGCGAATGACCGTGGCTGAATTTCTTGGCACCGAGCAACCGATGGCCGTGAAGCAAAAACTGCTGGCGATGCTCGATCAGAGGAAAGCGTCCAAAGACTAAAGCCGGCCGGCAAAGACTCGTTCCCGCCCGGGAAAAAACGCACTAAGCTACTTCCGCGGATCGTCGCGGAGGGCAGCCATGCGTTCGACGCTCACAACCGTCATCATCATCGGAATGTTGCTGGGCATCGCGGTCGGCTATGCCTGCCACACGCTGTGGCCGGATCCCGTCACCGCCAAGACGATTTCCGATTACATCTCGCTGATGACCGACATCTTCCTGCGCCTGATCAAGATGATCATTGCGCCGCTGGTGTTCTCGACCCTGGTCGTCGGTGTGGCGCATATGGGCGATCCCAAAGTGGTCGGGCGTATCGGCGCCAAGGCGATGCTCTGGTTCGTCTCGGCATCGCTGGTGTCGCTGCTGCTCGGCCTGCTTCTCGTCAACATTCTGCGCCCCGGCGACAATCTCAACCTGCCGCTGCCGGACGCGCAGGCTTCGACCAATCTCAAGGTGGCGTCGCTGTCGATGAAGGATTTCGTGGCGCATCTGGTGCCGCGCTCGATCGTCGAGGCCATGGCCAATAACGAAATCCTGCAGATCGTCGTGTTCTCGCTGTTTTTCGGCGTCGCCTGCGCGGCGCTCGGCGAACGCGCGAAGAAGCTCGTCGAAGGCATCGAGGAGCTCTCGCACGCCATTCTCACCATCACCCGCTACATCATGAAGCTCGCGCCGATCGCAGTCTTCGCGTCCATGGCCGCGATCATCACCACGCAGGGGCTCGGGATCGTTGTGACCTACGGCAAGTTCGTGGCCGAGTTCTATTTCGGGCTCTTGGTGCTGTGGGGATTGCTGATCGCGGTGGGATATCTGTTCTTCGGCAACCACGCGGTGCGGCTGGTCCAGTTGGTGCGCGAGCCGTTCCTGCTCGCATTCTCGACCGCGAGCAGCGAAGCGGCCTATCCGAAAATGATGGAACAGCTGGAAAAATTCCCGATCAGCAAGAAGATCATCAGCTTCGTGCTGCCGATGGGCTATTCGTTCAATCTTGACGGCTCGATGATGTATTGCACCTTCGCGATCATGTTCATCGCGCAGGCCTACAACATCCAGCTCGGGCTCGGGCAGCAGATCACCATGCTGCTGTTGCTGATGCTCACCAGCAAGGGCATGGCCGGCGTGCCGCGCGCCTCGCTCGTCGTCATCGCGGCAACGCTCGCGAGCTTCAACCTGCCCGAGGCCGGCCTTCTTCTGATCATCGGCATCGACCAGTTCCTCGACATGGGCCGCTCGGCGACCAACGTCATCGGCAATTCGCTCGCCACCGCGGTGGTGGCGAAATGGGAGGGCGAGAAGCTGCCTCGTCCGACGACCGAGGCGGCGCCGCTGCGGCAAGCGGCCTGAGGGCCGTGTCATGCGCGCGCGGCTCGTCTTTGCGCTTATCATCGCGGCATTGGTTGTGCCGCGGGTCGTCGAAGAGGTTTCCACCGAACTCGACGGCATGGACGTCAAGATCGCTCGCCGACCGCTTCGACAAGGTCAAATCCGGCGCCCCCGATCTCGAATGCGGCTCAACCACCAGCAATCTGCAGCGTCAGAAGGACGTGGCGTTCTCGCCGGTTTTTTTCGTCGCCGGGACCAAGCTGATGGTGCCAAAAGCCTCGTCGATCGCGTCCTATCGCGATCTTGCCGGCAAGACCGCGGTAGTGACCGCCGGCACCACCAATGAAGGCGCGCTGCGCACGCTGTCCGACAAGCAAAACCTCAACATCAATATCGTCACCGCGCGCGATCATGCCGGGTCTTTCGCCATGCTGGCCGCCGGCAGGGCCAGCGCCTTCGCCACCGACGACGTTCTGCTCTACGGCATCATCGCCACCGAGCCCTCAGCGCACGACATGAAGGTGGTCGGCGAATATCTGTCCTACGATCCTTACGGGCTCGTCTATCGCCGCGACGATCCGGGTTTTGCCGCCGTGGTCGAACACGCCTTCGCGCGGATGGCGCAGCAACGCCGCCTCGACGATCTCTACAGCAAATGGTTCGTGCACCGCCTGCCGACCGGCGAGACGCTCAATCTGCCGATGAGCCCACAGTTGCAGGAGATCTTTGAGGTTCTCGGTCAGCCGGACTAGCGCAACTGTTAGGCGCTAGAGCATGATCCCGGAAAGTGGAGGTCGGTTTTGGGAAAAGATCATGCTCAAACGAAAAAATCTAATTCGACGTGCGGGCGTAGCGCATCAGCTTTGCCAACGCATCGCGGATTCCGTCTCCCGCCCGCTGCAGAAACTGCCCGATTGCGTCCTCGCTCAAGGCCGTCGCCGGCCAGCGATAGATCAGGCCGTAGACCAGCCAGATTTCGAGGTAGACGAAGACGCCGGCGAACACGACATCGCTAAAGAAATGCCCGCCGCCGCCGATGCGGAGGATGCCGACAGCCACGCCGAAAATGAGCGCCGCGCCATAAGCGAGCGGCTGCAATTCGAGCGGCGCCAAAGCCGCGGGCGCCAGCGTCCAGAACGCGCCCGACGGTTCGCCGGCGACGAAAGAGCAATTGTTCGGACATTCGCCACGCGGATCCCACCACGGCGTGAATCTGTCGGTGCCGCCGAATTGCGTCACGTCGATCGGGCGCGCGCGGCCCCAATGGTCCTTGAGAATGAGATTGGTGATGATTCCCGGCCCGAGCACCAAGGTCACGATCAGGAACAAGGCGGCGCGGCCTTCGATCAGCATGCGCCGGTGCGGCCAGATCAGCTTGCCGGCAATCGCGAGGAAGGCCGGCAACACCAAGAGCGTGATAATCAGGCGCGCGGCGTCGCGAGCGTGCTGCACCCAAAGCTGTGCGTTGATGGCGAACAATTGCCGGTCGGGATTGAAGCTGATGCGGGCGATATCGAGATCGAGCTGCAGATCGACGGCGCAGAACACGCCGGCGACGACGGCAATGGTGAGCGCGATGGTGAGCCCGGTGCGGTTCATGCGCTCACTTCCACACCCCGGCGCGGCGGCCGGCGAACAGCCAGTAGAAGAGCCCGCCGGCAATGCCCGCGGCCGTGAACACTTCGCGCTCATGCATCATGTCGGCATTGGGCGCCGTGACATACCCGCCGAAATCGAGTCCATAGACTGCGGCAAGCGCGAGTGCACAGCCTATCAAAGCGTGGACGATGATCGAACGCAGCTTGAAGCACTCGGTCAGAACGACTGCCAGCAAAGTCGGGAAAAAGCCGATGGCAAAGATGATGACAGCGCCGATGCCGATGACCGACCACAGCGCCACTGTCGGCATGTCGCCCGACGGATCGCCAAGCGAACGACCGAGCGCATCGAGATCGTCCCAGTTCGGCGCCAACGTCCCGAAGGTCAGCACCGCCGAAGCGGCGATGCAGGCCCAGATATAGCCGACGAGCATCATGATAATGCGGAAAACGGCGGTCATCGGATTAAGACCATGGCCTGCGGCGACCCCGTCGCATCAATCCGTGATAGCCATCGCGCGCAAAGCGAGCCGCTCGGGGGCCGAGAGCTTTTCAGTTGCGCTCTTGAGCTGGCCGCAAGCGGCGAGAATGTCGCGGCCGCGCGGCGTGCGCACCGGCGAGGCATAGCCGGCGTTGAACACGATCTCGGAAAACTTTTCGATCTGCTCCCAGTCAGAACATTCGTATTTGCTGCCGGGCCACGGATTGAACGGGATCAGATTGATTTTCGCCGGAATGCCTTTGAGCAGGCGAACCAGCGCTTTGGCATCGACCAGCGAATCGTTGATGCCCTTGAGCATCACATATTCGAACGTGATGCGCCGCGCGTTGGAGACGCCCGGATAATTGCGGCAAGCGTCGAGCAATCCGCGGATCGGATATTTGCGATTGAGCGGCACCAATTGATCGCGCAATTCGTCGGTCACCGCATGCAGCGAAATCGCCAACATGGATCCTATCTCCGTGCCGGCGCGCGCGATCTCCGGCACCACGCCCGATGTCGACAGCGTGATGCGGCGCTTGGAAATGCTCAAACCCTCGCCGTCGGCGACGACGCCGAGCCCGTCGCGCACCGCTTCGAAATTGTAGAGCGGCTCGCCCATGCCCATCATCACGATGTTCGAGACCAGGCGCTTTTCCGGCTCGCTGCCGGCCGGCGCCGCCGCGCGCTGCCAATCGTTCAGCCGATCGCGCGCGAGCACCACCTGACCGGCGATCTCTGCCGCCGTCAGATTGCGCACGAGGCGCTGCGTGCCGGTGTGGCAGAAAGTGCAATTGAGCGTACAGCCGACCTGGCTCGATATGCACAACGTGCCGCGGTCGGTCTCCGGGATATAGACGCATTCGACTTCGTGCGGCGCGCCGCTGTGCTCGCCGGGAAGACGAAGCAGCCACTTGCGCGTGCCGTCGATCGAAATCTGCTCGGCGGCGACGTCGAGCCGGTCGAGCGTGAAACGCGCCGCCAGCACCGTCCGCAAATCTTTCGACAAGGTCGTCATCTCGTCGAAGCTCTTCGCGCCGCGCACATAGATCCAGTGCCAGATCTGCTGCACACGCATGCGGCGCTGCCGCTCCGGCACATCGGCCGCGCCGAGCGCCTCCGCCAAGGCGTCGCGCGAAAGCCCGACCAGCGACGGCTGTTCCGGCGCCATATAGCGTTCGAGCGGAAGCTTCTCGACAAAAGCAGCCGAGGCTTCAGGTTTGGTCGCGGTCAGCGAAGCAGTCATCGTCAATCCAAATCGTGGCAAGGGCTCGCGGCAAGCCTTATGCCGTAACGCCTGCGGCATAGATCGGTCGTCAATCCCGCTTTCCGATATCAGGCCAAGTCTTCGATATCAGGCCAAGTCTTCGATATCAGGCCAAGTCTTCGATATCAGGCCGGAACGCCGCAGCCCAGGAGGCTGTCGGCACCCGGTTTATTTGCATTCTTACTTGCATTCCTGGCCGGTCCGGTCGAGGGCCTGGGCCAGGCCTTTGAGGCTGTAAGTGTCGCTCGATTGCGTGCCCTTGGCGGAAACGCCCTTCACCACGGCGGTTTGGCCTCCGCGCATGGCGCCGACCATATTGGCCTCCTCGGCCGCGTTTTTGATCCACGCGCCGTCCTGTTGGGTGTAGAGTGGGAAGGCGGTCGAACCGACGGAGGCGGCCGCATCCGCGCTCGGCTTGAACGGGTAGCCGATGATGATGGAGATCTCGTCGGTCACTTTTTCCGCCGGCCGCGTCGAGATGAACATATAGGTCGGGTTGCGCGACCGACCTGGCGGGATCGTTTCCGACGACGCAGGCTTGGCGATAGCAAAGCAGACCTTCTTGCCGCCGGGCGCAGCCGTATAGGCGCCCCAATCGGCATATTGCCCGAGCAATTTCGGCTGCGCGCCGCCCATGGCGGGCGGCACCATGGGCTTTGCCGAGGGCGCTGCCGCCGCCGGCGCCGCGGGCTTCGCAGCCGGTTTGGGCTTCAGCTTTGCCGGCGCGGTCGCCGCCGGTGTCTGTTGTGCGAAAGCAGGAACGGCGAACGGCGCTGACAAGACCGCTGCCGCAAGCAGCGTCGGCGACGTCAGCGAAAGGACAGCCAGCCACCGTTGACAGATGCGCATCAGTCCTCGCGGAAATGCTCCCCGGTGATTAATACCAAACCTGACCCATTTATTCCAATTTAGTTCGAAAAGCCGCGCGACTGGCGGGCTTGCGCTGTATCGGAATGACGCAACGGGCGCTCATCCATCCGGGCTGGTTCGGGCGAGTGGTAAAAGTGTGACCGCTGACACAGCCCCGGCCGCCGCTCCATCCAATAATGCAGACGCTGAACGACGCGCCGTGGGGTGCCAGTTTCTCGCAATACGAGGCCTCCCCAATGCGCGTGATGACGGGGAAGGCGCGCCGTGAGCCTGACAGAGTGGTCCCACAACGAAATGCCATCGCCGGCGCCCCGACAGGCAGTGGGCGTGGCGGGTGGTCTCGATGAGCTTCTGACCGCCGTCGGCACCGATCGCGACAGCGAGGCCTTTGCGCTGCTGTTCGATCACTTCGTGCCGCGCGTGCAGGCGCAAATGATGAGGCTTGGCCTGGCGCCTTTTGCCGCAGCCGACGTCACCCAGGACGTGATGGAAACGATCTGGCGCAAGGCGCATCTGTTCGATCCGCGCAAAGCCGCCGCCGCGACCTGGGTATTCCACATCGCCCGCAACCGGCGGATCGACGTGAAACGCCGCAGCCGCGAGACGATCTGCGCGATCGAGGATTTCTTCGATATTCCCGATCCCGCAAACGGCAGCGACGACTGTATGGACTGCACGCAGCGCGAACAGTGTCTGCGCCGGGCGTTGCGCCTTTTGCCGCGCGAGCAATTCGCGCTGGTCAAACTGGCCTTCTACGATGGGCTGTCGCATGCGGCGATTGCGCAGCGCGTGGAGCTGCCGCTCGGCACGGTGAAATCCCGCCTGCGGCTTGCCTTCACCCGCCTGCGCCGCTGCCTCGTTGATGCCGGAGTGACCGAAGCCTGATACGATAAAGTCTGATAAGACTTGGGCATGAAAGCCGTCCTCTGCCGCAAATTCTGCGCCCCCGACGAACTCGAACTCGCTGATCTGCCGGAGCCCGTCGCCGGTCCCGGCGAGGCCGTGGTGCGTATCAAGGCTGCCGCGCTGAATTTCTTCGACACCCTGATCATCGCCGGCAAATATCAGCACAAGCCGCCGTTTCCGTTCTCGCCGGCGGCGGAGTTCTCGGGCTTCGTCGAGAGCGTCGGCGCCGGCGTGACCGATATCGCGCCGGGCGACCGGGTGATGGGCAATACCGGCTGGGGCGCGGCGCGCGAGGCGGTCGCCGTTCCGGCGAATATTCTGGTCAAAGTCCCCGCCGGACTCGATTTCGACCGCGCCGCAGGCCTCACCGTCACTTACGCCACGACGCTTTATGCGCTGCGCGTGCGCGCGGAGCTCAAGCCCTGCGAGACGCTGGCCGTGCTCGGCGCCTCAGGCGGCACCGGGCTTGCCACGGTCGAAATCGGCAAGGTGATGGGCGCGCGCGTCATCGCCTGCGCCTCGTCCGATGAGAAGCTTGAATTCGCTCGCGCCCATGGCGCCACGGAAACCGTGAACTATGCCAGCGAGGATCTGCGCGCGGCGCTGAAGCGGCTCGGCGGCGAGCGCGGCGTCGACGTGATCTACGATCCGGTCGGCGGCCCCTATGCCGAGCCGGCGGTGCGCTCCATGGCCTGGAACGGTCGTTATCTCGTCATCGGTTTTGCCGCCGGTGAAATCCCCAAACTGCCGCTCAATCTGGTGCTGCTCAAGAATTGCGATATCCGCGGCGTCGCCTGGGGCTCATGGGTGCAGCGCGAGCCGCAAGCGCAGCGCGGATTGATGAAGGACATCGTCAACTGGGCGGCGGCCGGCAAGCTCAGTGCGCATGTGCACGCGGTCTATCCCTTGGCGGATATCGCAGCCGCACTCACAGCGATCGCCGATCGCAAAGTGATGGGGAAGATCGTTTTGCATTCGTAACGTCGCATGATCCCGAAAAAAGGCTGCCCTCGGACTCGATCCGAGGGGGCTACGGTTTTCGGATAAGATCATGCGCGACGAAAAATCTACGCTTGCCGCATTCGCTCCAGCATGACCTTCGCTGCTTCGCGGTGCTCCGGCTTGATGTGTGAAGAAAACAGCTTCATGGCGCCGGCCAGCACGGCGGCGTCATCGGCATAGCCGAGCACCGGTATAGAATCCGGGATCAGATCGTCGGGCACGATGAAATAGACGACCGCGCCCACGAGCGCGAGCTTCACATAGAGCGGAGTCTCGCGGTCGAAAGCGCAATAATGCGCGGTGAGCGCATCCTCGACGAACGGGATATTCGCCGCTTCGCGTTTGAGCTTCTTCCAAATCCGCTGCCGCAGATCGCCTTCGTCGGCGGCGAACCGGCGCGTGCGCGCGGCAAAGTCGCTTCTAAAATTCTGCCAAGAAGTCCGACCGGAATCTTGCCAAGAAAATCCCTGCCAGGTCGTAGCTTGATCGCGGAACCACATCGGCCCCTCCCTGCGCCGCGCCGCGGCTCATGGCGGATAAACTTGACCTCGAAAGGCGGCAGCCGCAAGGCGGTTCTCGCCGCCATTTCGCTTGAGCGCGATCTTGTCGGAAAACCGGTTTCCACTTTTCCGGATCCCACTCTATTTATCCGGCGATTTTGTCCATGGTCTCGGCGAGCCTGATGTCGAGCTCGGTCACGCCGCCGGCATCGTGCGTCGATAGCGTCACCTCGACGGTCTTATAGACGTTGAACCATTCCGGATGATGGTCGAGCTTCTCGGCGACCAAAGCCGCGCGGGT
The DNA here is from genome assembly GCA_049677525.1 of Xanthobacteraceae bacterium. GTDB lineage: Bacteria > Pseudomonadota > Alphaproteobacteria > Rhizobiales > Xanthobacteraceae > BOG-931. Next base: position 5,998 of record JBAUCK010000368.1, on the reverse strand, counting down.
CATGAAGCCAAAGGCCTGATTGAAATCGGCAAAGACGAACTTTTTGCTGATGGCGTCGCGGCCGCTGAGCTCGCTCCATCCCTTGAGCCGGCCGAGCGCGCTCCTGCGCGCCTCGCCAGAAAGTTTTTGCGTCATATGCAATTCCCTTTGGTGAAGCGGAAACGGCCCCTCGAAGGCACCGCCCTACCTAGCAAACAGCGCTTCGCCACGCGAGGTTCCGCAAGTCTCAACCAATAAGTCTCGGCCAAGATGTGATCGGCAACACGGAGGTAGGCCATCGGGACCTGATAGGGCAGTAATGCGGGACGGCGTGGCCAGCCGGGGCGCGCCGAGCTGTGCCAAAGTCGGGCCATAAGTCGGGCCGAAATTGGTGAGCCCTGGCATCGCCGGATTAACCAAAGCTCGGCATTGAACCCCCTCCGAACGGGGACGAACGACTAGGGCCAGACGCCAGGAGGCGTGTTAGGATTTGGTATGCCGTCCGGACCACATCGCCCGCCCGTGGCCCAGAAATTTTCGTTGTTCTGCCGCACCGAGGGGGCCGGCGGCCCGTCGGGGGCTGCGCCCGGCCCTGGGTCGACGAAAGCCATGAATTTCGGATCGCTGGAACATATGGTGCGAGGCCGGGTGCGGATGTTCCTGCGCAACACCGTGCTGGTCACCATTGTCGGCACCATCGTCCTCGGCGCGGCCGTCTGGGCCGGCATTTACTACACGGCGGAGCGTGATCGCCTGCGGATCGCTGCGGGCCCTCTCGACGCCCGTTTCGTTGGCGTGCTGTCGGACCAGATCGCGAACGAACACCGCGACCTGCACCTTGAGCTTGTTGCGACGAGTAGTACCCAGGGCGCCGCGCAGGCCATGACCAAAGGTCAGGCCGACCTCGCCGTCCTGCCGAGCGATCTCGATGACACACTCAATTGGCCGGTCGTCGCAATGCTGCGGCAGAACGTTATCGCGCTGGTCGTTCCGGCAGCAGCGCCAGCGGCGAAGCCGAAGCCGGAAGAAACCGCTGCAGCCACGAAGCCAGCCAAGGGCGGCAAAGAGACCAAGAGCAAGAGCGGCAAGGGCGACAAGACTACGAAAGCGGCAAAGGGCAAATCCGGCGGGGCCGCGAAGATTGCAAAGAGCGACGACAGCGATTCGTCAAGCGACAGGAAGTTCGGCAAAGTCGCCGATCTCGCCGGCAAGCGCGTCGGCATCGTCACCGGCAACGAGGCAACGAGAGGCCTGCTCGAGCTCGCGCTGAGCCATTACGGCGTGCCGCTCGACAAAGTGACGATATCCGAGATCGATCTGAAAGACGTCGCCACCGCCGTCAAAGCCAATAAAATCGATGCGTTGCTTGTTGCCGGGCCAGCGACTGGCAGAGCGATTTCCGAGGTCGTTGCGGCGGCCACGCAGAACGGCGTCGCGCCAAATTTCATCGAGATCGATCAGGCCGATGGCATCGCCAAGCGTGATCCTGCTTTCGCTTCGGACACTATCGATGCCGGCACTTTTGGCGGTTCGCCGCCGTCGCCGAGCGACGACCTCAAGACGCTCAGCTTCGCCGAATATCTGGTGGCGCGCCGATCCGTCAGTTCGTCGACCATCGCCACCTTGTCGAAGGTGATCTACACATCGCGGCAGGCGATCGCGGCCGCACTGCCGCGGGAAGCCAAGATCGAGGCGCCGGCAACGGATAAAGATGCGGATATCGTCACCCATCCCGGCGCGCTCGCATATCTCACTGACAGCACGCAGACATTCTGGGACAGATACGGCGACGACATCTTCTACGGCTTGCTGATCTTCCCGGTCTTCGGGTCGGCCATCGCCGGCGTCGCGAGCTATTTGCGCAGCGACACCCGCACCCGGCGGCTGCGGCTGTTGCAGAAGGTGCTGGACATGGTGCGCAAGGCGCATACCGCGCAGAACCTCGAAGCACTGGAGCAGTTGCAGCTGGACGCCGACAATCTGGTCATTGCCATCGTCCATCAAAGCGAGCACGAGGAATTCGACGAGACCGTGCGCATGTCGTTCTCGTTCGCGCTCGACCAGCTCCGCTTCGCCATCGACGCGCGCCGGACCGCGATCCTCGACCGTGCCGGCGCGGGCGCGGACGAAGCCGCGCCGGCCATCGCGCCCGGCGGTTCCGGCCCGGCGGCGAATTCCAAAATCGCCGCGGCATAAATTCCTTAAAATCCGCGTTTATTAAAGGCCCCAGCCGCCACCGGGACGCCGTTACCTTAACGGGACGGCACCATTGTGCTTTGCACAAACTTCGATTGCTTCCGGCGCAAAAAGCCCTATATACAGCGCACAAACGCGGGCCCCTGGCGATCCTTGCTTGTGATCCTCGGGGCCCGCCTTTGATTCCCGGATAGCTTTTATGAACCTGCGCAATATCGCCATCATCGCCCATGTCGACCACGGCAAAACCACCCTGGTCGACCGCCTGCTGCAGCAATCAGGCTCATTTCGCGACAATCAACGCGTCGTCGAGCGGGCGATGGATTCCAATGACCTCGAACGCGAGCGCGGCATCACCATCCTGGCCAAGGCCACCTCGCTGGTCTGGAAGGACACCCGGATCAATATCGTCGACACCCCCGGCCACGCCGATTTCGGCGGCGAGGTCGAGCGCATCCTCAACATGGTGGATGGCGCGCTGGTCCTGGTCGACGCCGCCGAGGGACCGCTGCCGCAGACCAAATTCGTCGTCTCCAAGGCGCTCAAGATGGGGCTCAAGCCCATCGTGGTGATCAACAAGGTGGACCGCTCCGATGCGCGCGCCACCGAGGTCGCCAATGCCGTGTTCGACCTGTTCGCGGCGCTCGACGCCTCTGACGAGCAGCTCGACTTCCCGATCCTCTACGGTTCCGCCAAGCAGGGCTGGATGGCAATGTCCGAGGACGGCCCGAAGGACCAGGGCATGGCGCCCCTGTTCGACCTCGTGCTGCGGCACGTGCCGCCGCCCACGGTCGAGGACGGTCCGTTCCGCATGCTCGGAACCATTCTCGAATCCAATCCCTATCTCGGCCGCATCGTCACCGGCCGCATCACGTCCGGTTCGGTGAAGCCGAACCAGCAGGTCAAAGTCATCGACCGCAACGGCGAGTTGATCGAAGAGGGTCGCGTCACCAAAGTGCTGGCCTTCCGCGGCCTCGAACGGGCGCCGATCGAGGAAGGCTTTGCCGGCGACATCGTCGCCATTGCCGGCCTGCCGGAAGCTTTCGTCTCGCACACGCTGTGCGCGCCGGAAGTCGCCGAGCCGCTGCCGGCGCAGCCGATCGATCCGCCGACGCTGACCATGACGTTCCGCATCAACGATTCGCCGCTCGCCGGAACCGAAGGCGACAAGCTGCAGAGCCGCGTCATCCGCGATCGGCTGCTGCGCGAAGGCGAAGGCAATGTGACGCTGCGGATTTCCGAATCGAACGAGAAGGATTCCATGGAAGTCGCCGGCCGCGGCGAATTGCAGCTCGGCATTCTGATCGAGACCATGCGCCGTGAAGGCTTTGAGCTCGCGGTGTCGCGGCCGAAAGTGCTGTTCCAGCACGGCCCGTCGGGCGATCTGCTCGAGCCGATCGAGGAAGTCGTCATCGACGTCGACGAGGAACATTCTGGCGTCGTCGTGCAGAAAATGGCCGAGCGCAAGGGCGAGATGGTCGAGATGCGTCCGTCCGGCGGCGGCCGCACCCGGCTGATCTTCTACGCACCGACCCGCGGCCTCATCGGCTATCAGGGCGAGTTGCTCACGGACACGCGCGGCACCGCCGTGATGAACCGGCTGTTCCATGCCTACGGCCCGCATCGCGGCGAAATCACCGGGCGCCGGAATGGCGTGTTGATCTCGACCGATCAGGGCGAGGCCGTGGCTTACGCAATGTGGAACCTTGAAGACCGCGGCCCGATGATGATCGAACCGGGCTGGAAGGTCTATCGCGGCATGATCGTCGGCGAGCACACGCGCGGCAACGATCTCGAAGTCAACGTGCTCAAGGGCAAGAAGCTCACTAATATCCGCACGCATTCCAAGGACGAAGCGATCCGGCTCACGCCGCCGATTCGCATGACCTTGGAAAAGGCGCTCGCTTATATCGAGGACGACGAACTCGTCGAGGTGACGCCAAAATCCATCCGCTTGCGCAAAAAACTGCTCGATCCGAACGATCGCAAGCGCGACGAGCGGCGCAAAGAAGCCGAGCGCGTGTGAACAAGTCCGATACCCGCGCCGCGCGCGCGGTATCGGTTGACCTCACGGCGCGCCCATCCTGTCACAAATTGCGACACCTTCGGAATATGTCCGGCGCGGAAACCCGGAAAGCGTGACGCTATTGCAACACGGTATCGGGATCGCCGCGGGCGGCTGTATTTTTTCTTTCGCAATTCTGGCCAAGCCCGATCTTTTGGCTAATAATCCACATCGTTAACTGAACGTGAATCTCGGCCCTTGAGTTGCCCGGAATCGCTTGCTTTGATCGAAGCATGAGCATCGCATCATGAGCACAGTCCTTATCGAAATCCGCCGCGCTACATCGCGTGACGCTACCGACGTGGCGGAGGCGCACGATGAGGCTTGGCGCATGGCCTATCGGGGCATTATTCCAGGCACCGAACTCGAAAAGCTGATCAATCGACGCGGTCCGGCGTGGTGGGAATCGGCTATACGCAAAGGCAGCCGCATCGCGCTTCTGCAATTCGGCGACAAGATCGCGGGCTACGCCAATTACGGGCGCAATCGCGCGCGCAGCCTCTATTACGACGGCGAGATCTACGAACTTTATCTGCGGCCGGAATTCCAGGGCCTCGGCTTCGGCCGGCGGCTATTCACCGCCGCGCGCCGCGATCTGGTGCAGAGCTCGATGAAGTCCTTGATCGTGTGGGCGCTGTCGGAAAACGAGAACGCGGTGGAATTCTATCGCGCGCTCGGCGGCAAAGCGGTGGCGCGGTCGTCGGAGAAATTCGGCACGCGCGTGCTCGACAAAGTCGCCTTCGGCTGGAACAGCTGACACGTTCGCCGACACAATTCAGCTGGCATGCGCCGGCTTATGCCCCACGAGCAGATACTTTTGGCTCCGCTCGGTTTGGCCGAACGCTTTCTAGTGCAATATTCCGCTTGTTCGAATTTTCCTGACAACACCGTTGCGCAGATAGACGTATCGATTACCCGTATAGGCATAAACCTCTTTGATCGCACGAGCTGTCTCCACCCGGTTTACCTTACCCGGCTTACCCCAACACGTTGCCATGACTTGTTGTGCCGACATACCGATGCGCGGATCGCCGCGGCGTTTGCATTCAACTGCCGTGATCGCCGGATCGGTGGCGGTCGCACCCGCAAATAATTCTGCGCAAAGGACATGTCCCGCACGCCCATCCTCAAGCGCTGCGTGACAATAGGCGAGACCGCCCGGATAGATCCGCCCACCGACCTCTTCGCGAGCTTCCTCGATCCGATCAACCGTAAACCGCACGTGCGGACCGGGGCCAACCAAAGTACAGCCGCGTTCCTCGGTAACAGGTTGAGGACAAAGCGAAACGGCGCCTGTTATCCAGAAGTTCTTGCCGATGTTCGGGGCGTATTTCGCTTTGTCTTGAACAAGCAAATTGACATCGCAGTGTTTTGGGCCTGCGACGAACCGTTCCAGCAAACGAGCAACAGACTACCGAAGACAGCGGCATACACCGCTCGGCCGTTAAGAACTTCAATGGCGCGCATTGGCTCAATCCCGGACCCCTGCGAAGAACTCCACCACTCGTTAAAAGTGTAGTCAAGCTCGGAATAAACCGTTCCGGAATCCGATGTCTGGCGTTCACAATTCCGGCGGCGGTAGTTTCGCCTGCAAGCATGCGGCACGCAGCGTATTCACCAGCAGGCACACGATCGTCATCGGCCCGACGCCGCCGGGCACCGGCGTAATCGCGCCCGCGACCTCGACCGCTTCGGCAAAACACACGTCGCCGACGATTTTGGATTCGCCGTCCGCGCCGGACACCCGATTGATGCCGA
>JBAUCK010000367.1:0-12981 GCA_049677525.1 Xanthobacteraceae bacterium | reverse complement strand
GTGCGCGAGATCGTGGCGACGGCGCGCTCCGCCGCCACGCGCCGCCGCGTCGCCGAGCTCGGTATCGCCGACCAGGTTGTCGAAACCAATGCCGCCGCGGCGGAAGGCGCCGACCTCGTCATCGTCTGCGTCCCGGTCGGCGCCTGCGGCGACGTCGCCAAGGAAAGTGGCCCGCATCTTAAACCCGGAGCCGTCGTGTCAGATGTCGGCTCGGTCAAAGGCGCCATCTTGCGCGACATGGGCCCGCATCTTGCCGACAACGTGCATTTCGTGCCTGCGCATCCGGTTGCCGGCACCGAACATTCCGGTCCCGATGCCGGCTTTGCCGAATTGTTCGTCGGGCGCTGGTGTATTCTGACGCCGCCCGACAATGCCGATCCACAAGCCGTCGAGAAGCTCGCCGCGTTCTGGCGCGCGCTCGGCGCCAATGTCGAATCGATGCCGGCGGCCCATCACGATCTGGTTTTGGCCATCACCAGCCACCTGCCGCATCTCATCGCTTATACGATCGTCGGCACCGCCGACGAATTGGCGGAGGTGACGCGCTCGGAAGTCCTAAAATTCTCCGCCGGCGGCTTTCGCGATTTCACCCGGATCGCAGCGTCGGATCCGACCATGTGGCGCGACGTCTTCCTCTCCAACAAAGATGCCGTTCTGGAAATGCTCGGCACGTTCAACGAGGATCTGGCGCAATTGACCCGCGCCATCCGCCGCGGCGACGGTGAGGCGCTGTTCGATCACTTCGCGCGCACGCGCGCTATCCGCCGCGGCATTGTTGAAATCGGCCAGGATTCACCGGCACCGGATTTCGGCCGTGCCCATCCAGACCTGCCGGCCGAGCCGCTGCCGCGGCCTTATGCGGTCTCCGAAGATAATTAGATTTTTCGTTCGAGCCTGATCTGTTCCCAAAGCCGGTCCCGGCTTTGGGCATTATGATCTAGCTTGGACCGTCAGCGCCTCTTCGACTGTCTTGCGCAGCGCGGCAAGTGTGAAAGGCTTTGAGATCACGTCGTGGATGAGCGCATCAAGACCATAGGCGCGCTCGCGCTGATCGGCATAGCCGGTCATCAGGAGAATAACCAGTTCGGGATCGTTACGCGCCGCTGCAAGCGCAAGTGCGATGCCGTCCATGATCGGCATGCGGATGTCGGTGAGGAGAAGATCGAAGCCTCCGCCCTCACGCTGCAACAAGTCGAGCGCTTCGCTGCCGTCACAAGCAGTCTTGACGTCGTGACCGACCATGGTCAGCCCGCGCGCGCACATCGCACGCAAGGACTCCTCGTCTTCGGCGATCAGAATTTTGGCCATCAGCGCGATCCGGCGTAAATGTCATTGCGATTGAGGAAACGCACCAACACGTCGTGGGCATCCGGCGGCGGCGAGGCGAGCCGGGTGCGGAACGGCGCCGCATCGCCCGGCGACAACAAGGTGCGCGGCAATACGGCAGTCCAAGAATAGATTTCTTGCCGCCCGGCATTGCGCACCGCGCAGCCGCGGCACGTCGACGATCTTGTGCGTCTCGTTGACGATCTCGCCCTCGACCACCAGGATCGGCACGCCGTCGTGTTGTTCGGTCGACGTGCTGAGATTGTCGAAGGCGACGCCGCGCAGGTTCACCGGCATGCCGAGCCGGGCGTAAAACGATGCCGTCTGCGGCATCAGTCGGACGAAATCGTTGCGCCAGCCGATGACAATGGCGTCAAGCAGGATCAGCGCAAGGATCAACGACTGCATGCCGGACAGCGGCCAGCGCAGCCACCAAAACCTGCCGCCATCCGGATAGCGCCGCGCCGCGAGTGTCTCGATGTCGTCGACCGACTGTTCGGCGGCGGCATCACCACCCACCGGGTCGGTTTCGGGATCGTCGTCATCGAGATCGGTTGGCGCGATGGAAGGGACTACACCGCAAGGGAATCGGTACCGACACCCGGATCCTCTTCCGGGCCGTCGAACCAGGCCTCGGCCTGGGTCTGCAGGTGCGCGGGCACGGCCTCTCCGGCCTCGGTATCGTCGCCCCATTCCCCGGCCGCGGCTTCGGCCATCGCCTCGACGGTGCGGCGCACCGGTGCCAGCGCCTCGGCGGCGGCCATCAGCCTGTCGGCATGGGAAAGTTCGGCCTGCCAGACCGTCTTGCAGCGCACGCAGCGCACTTTCCGGCCGTTCGGCCCTAGGCTCGCCACGTCCAGATCGTAGGATGTTGCGCAGTTCGGGCAGACAATCAGCACAGGTGAATCAAGAGCCCACCATCTTTAGGGAAACCCTAACAGGCCAACCGTTAACGGATTGGAAACCAAACCCATCCGGCCGGCGCCCTGCGGCCGACACCCGCGGGCCGACGGTCGGGGCTTGGGGTCGGACCTCGAACCAGACCCAGAGCCAGACCTAAAGCCAGACCTAAAGCCAGACTTGGGGGCCGGACTCGCAACCCGGAGGTGTTAAGTTGGCGGTTAGGACGAATCGCTTGGTCAGCATAGGCCAATGACGGGCAATACCGGCAGCTGTTAAAAGCGCGTGCCACCCCGGAGAACCGCGTGATTCAATTCGAGAATGTCGGCCTGCGCTATGGGCTCGGCCCGGAGATTTTGCGCGACCTCTCATTCCGCATCGACAGCCATTCCTTCCAGTTTCTCACCGGCCCGTCGGGCGCCGGCAAAACCTCGCTGCTACGCATGATGTTTCTCCTGCTCAAGCCGACCCGCGGCCTGATCACCATATTCGACCGCGACACGGCGAGGCTGAGCAAGGACAGCCGCGCCGCGTTGCGGCGGCGGATCGGCATCGTGTTTCAGGACTTCCGCCTGCTCGACCATTTGACCACCTATGAGAACGTGTCGCTGCCGCTGCGGGTGCTCGGCAAAGAGGAGGCGTCCTATCGCGCCGAGGTGGTCGAACTCCTGCACTGGGTCGGTCTCGGCGAGCGCATGACCGCGCTGCCGCCGGTGCTATCCGGCGGCGAGAAGCAGCGCGCCGCGATCGCGCGTGCGGTGATCGCGCGGCCGCTGCTGCTTCTCGCTGACGAGCCCACGGGTAACGTCGATCCCAATCTCGGTCAACGGCTGCTGCGCCTGTTTATCGAGCTCAACAAATCGGGCACGTCGGTGGTGATCGCCACCCATGACATCGCGCTCATGGACGAATATGACGCGCGCCGGCTGGTGCTGCATGACGGACGGCTTCATGTCTACGACTGAACCCCTCGACGACGACACCATGACGGAGCCGTGGGATGACCTGGTTGCCTCGGCTGTGCATGCGCTTGCGCCACAGGCTCCGGCCACGATCGTGCCCTCCGGTTCGATCTCCGGCCGTTCGCTGGCTGCCGTAATCGCCATCATGACCTTCCTCGCCGCGCTGACAGCGGGCGCCGTGACCATGATGGTCGGCACCGCAAGCGACTGGCAGTCTGACGTTGGGCGTGAAGTCACTATCCAGGTGCGGCCGGCCTCAGGGCGCGACATCGAAGCCGACGTGCGCACCGCGGTCACTCTTACGCAATCGACCGCCGGGATCGGCGACGTGCGGGCCTATACTCGGGCGGAATCTGCAAAGCTTGTCGAACCTTGGCTCGGCACCGGCCTCGCGCTCAACGACCTGCCGATTCCACGCATGATCGTCGTCAAGCTCGTATCGGGCGCGAAGCCGGATCTTGCCGCCTTGCGCAAGACGCTCGCCGCGCAGGTGCCGAGCGCGATCCTCGACGACCACCGCGGCTGGATCGACCGCATGCGCACCATGGCGGACACCGCGGTCGCGGTCGGCATCGCGATTTTGGCGCTGGTCATCGTCGTGACCGTGCTTTCGGTGACTTTCGCGACGCGCGGCGCCATGGCGACCAACCGCGCCGTCGTCGAAGTGCTGCATTACGTCGGTGCTACCGACAACTTTATCGCTCACCAATTCCAGCGCCACTTTCTTCTCCTTGGCCTCAAAGGCGGCGCCATCGGCGGCGGCGCCGCAATCGCGCTGTTTGCGGTCGTCGCCACCATCAATGCATGGTTTTCCGGTACGCCGGGCGGCGACGAGACCGCGGCCCTGTTCGGCACCTTTTCCGTCAGCCCTTCGGGCTACGTTGTCATCCTGGCTTTGATTGCGCTGATGGCGGTGGTCACGGCGCTGACCTCCCGCCGTACCGTCAATCAGACCCTGGGCAGTATCGACTAGGCGCGCAGCTTCAACTTGTCGCCGGAATCCGGGCTATAGTTTCGCTATTCTGGACGTATATTCTGATTTGAGATTTTTAGCGCGAGGGAACGCGCGGCAATGGACAGCCTGAGATCGGCGGTCAAAAGACGGCGCTTCAGATCGATCGGCCTGAGGCTCGCCTTCCTCTGCGCATTCCTGCTGGTGACCGGCTTCGGCCTTTTCATCTGGCTGTTGCCGGAGCAGGAAGTCGCGCTCGACCGCAATGCCGACGGCATCGTCGTGCTGACCGGCGGCACGTCGCGCGTCAGCGACGCGCTCGAGCTGCTCTCCTCGGGTCGCGGTAAGCGGCTTCTGATTACCGGCGTCAATCCGGGCACGACGACCAACGACATCGCCTATCAAACCGTCGACTATAACCGCGTGCTCGGCTGCTGCGTCGATCTCGACTATGCCGCGCTGAACACGCTGGGCAATGCGGTGCAGACGCGGCGCTGGGCGCAAGCGCACAACTTCAGTTCGCTGATTATCGTCACTTCGGCCTATCACATGCCGCGCGCGCTGGCCGAGATCGCGCACCAGCTTCCCGACGTGGCGCTGATCCCCTACCCGGTCGTCTCCGACCGCCTGCGTATCGAGCCGTGGTGGTCGAATGGCGACACCACCAAGCTGGTGCTGTCGGAATATCTGAAATACCTTGCGGCCAAGGTGCGTATGCACTTTGACGCCTTCGCGGAGACGAGCGAACTTCTGACGCCTTCGAACAAGGCGGCAACCCTCGCATAGTCCCGGCTCGGATTTGCACGCCTAAGCTTCGAACAGGTCATCCGTGCCGCGCTCTTTCGCCACTTACATTCGCTCTCTTCTTTTCATCGCGCTGTTCTATGTGAACCTGACCGCGCATATGATCGTCGCGCTGCCGACGCTGCTGCTGCCGCGGCGTATCCTGCATGTCTTCGTGCGCTCTTACGCTCTGACGAGTCTGTGGCTGCTCCGCATCATATGCGGCACCAATGTCGAGTGGCGCGGCGTCGAGAAGATCCCGAAGACGGCCTGCATCCTCGCCTGCAAGCACCAATCGGCCTGGGAGACCTTTGCGCTTTATGCGGCGATCGACGACCCGACCTATATTCTCAAGCGCGAATTGATGTGGCTGCCGCTGTTCGGCTGGTACATGCGCAAAGAAGGCCTGATCCCGGTCGATCGCTCCGCCGGCATGGCCGCGCTGGCGCGCATGACGGCGCGCGCCCGCGCGGCTCTCGCCGCCGGCCGTCAGGTCGTCATTTTCCCCGAAGGCACACGGCGTCTGCCTGGCGCCGAGCCGACCTACAAGCCGGGCATCCTCTATCTCTACGGCAAGACCGATGTGCCCTGCGTGCCGATGGCGCTGAATTCCGGGCTCTACTGGCCGCGGCGTTCGCTGTTACGGCTGCCGGGAACAATCGTCGTCGAAATCCTTGATCCGATCGCACCGGGTCTCGATAAGATGACGTTTTCAAACCAGCTTGAAGACGCCATCGAAGGCGCGACCAACCGGCTTATCCAGGAAGCCGTTCGAAACGATCAGGCGTCCGGGCCGGCCTCTTGAGTCTTGCCTGCCGAAGGATGACCGCCGAGACATTCGGCGAGCAAATGTAACTCGCCTTCGCGATAGCCAAGCGCCTCCAATGCGCGCACGGTCTCGATGACATAGTCGCGATTGGGACCCGACTTGCCGTGGCCCTGCCGCACGTGATGCAGGCTCTGCGCAAGGGTCAGCCGGCCGGCGTATTGCACATGGCTGCGGTCGACGATGTAGCACAGTGCCGGCACCCGCCGCTGAGCTTTGTCCTCGAGTTCGATCTGACGCACGGTTTCGACATAGACGCTCGTGACCTGCTCGCGCCCGCGCAGATAATCGATCGTCTCTTCGCGTGCCGCCGCCGCCACCCGATAGGCGACGCCGCGACACATGCCGCCGCGATCGAGCCCGAGCACCAGGCCAGGCCGCTCCGGCGTACCGCGATGCACGAAGGAAAACACGCAGAGCGAGCGGTGCAGGCCGATCATGCGCGCCGGCATGCGTTCAAGATAAGCAAAACCCGGACGCCACATCAGCGAGCCGTAGCCGAAAACCCAGAGTTCCCCATTTTCATGGGCGGCGCCGCTCGTCATTGAACCTCGAAAGTGCGTCTACGTTTTGCGATATAGTCCGATGCGAAGTTGAGAATCAAATCGACGTGCGCCTGCGGTCTTGCGGCGCCGTATGGGTCGAAAGAAGGGGTGACCGACCATGCCCGGCCAATCGCCGATGAGCATGATGCGAACTGCGCCGCGGCCGCAACGCAAGCGCACGGCCCCGCCGCGCCGCAGGCGACTGTGGCTGTTCATCCTGCCGGCCGCCCTCGTGGTCATCGGCCTCGGCTGGACCTGGTTGTGGTCCTATGCCGCCGACATTGCCGGCGAAGTAGAAGCCGGCTGGATTGCGCGCGAGGCGGCGCTCGGCCGCGTCTATGCCTGCGGCAGCCAGGGCATCGGCGGATTCCCATTCAGCATTGTCAGCAGCTGCGACCAGGCTGCCGCCCAATTCAAGAGTAATAACCCGCCATTTGACGTCCGCGCGACCGGCGTCACCTTCTCGGCGGAAGTGTTTCGCCCAACGCTGCTGAGCGGCGAAATCACCGGACCGGTCACGCTCGCCGATCCGGGCCAGCAACCGATCTTGGTCGCCAATTTTTCCGATGCGCGTTTGGGCCTGCTCGGGCTGCCGCCAGATCCTGAGGCGATCACCGTCAGGTTGCGTCAGCCGCGGCTTGACCGCGTCGCGGGTCCCGGCAGCGGGATGATCTTTCAGGCCAACGCGGTCGATGTCGCCGGTCGCATCATTTCCGGCTCCGCGCGCTTAAATCCGGTGATCGAAGCAACCGGTCATTTCGTTGGCGCGACCGCGCCGTCCTTCCACCCGCTGCTTGGCGAACCGCTGCAAGGCGACGTCGATTTCGTCATGCGCGGCTTTTCCGACTTCTCGCCAAAGCCATGGCCCGTTCTGTTCCGCGAGATGGCGGCGTCCAGCGGCGGCATCCAAATCAAGTCGCTCCGCATCGAACGGCCCGATGCCATTATCGTCGGCAACGGCACGTTGACCGTGAACGCGCAAGGCAAGCTCAACGGTCTTGTTCAGGTCGCGGTCGTCGGCATCGACACGATCATCCCCCTTCTCGGCATCGATCAATTGATTGGGCAAGGCATCGACCGGCTCACCGGCGGCAGCGGCTCCGCCGATCAAGGGCTCAATGCGCTCGACCGTCTGGTGCCGGGATTGGGCGGCGCGGTGCGCCAGAACGCATCGGCAAGCGTCATCGAAAGCATCAAAAAGATGGGTCAGCCCACCGAGATCGACAAAAAGCCGGCGACCGTCTTGCCGGTGCGCGTCGAGGACAGCGTGATCTACCTCGGCGTCATACCGCTCGGCGTCGTGCCGCCGCTGTTTTAGAGCATGATCGGACTTGATCCGATGGGTGGAAACCGGTTTTCGGAAAAGATCATGCGAAAACGAAAAATCTAGTGCCGCTCGTTGTGCCAGCCGACGACGGCCTCCGGCACGGAATCCGTCGAGGCGAAATAGGGCTTGATGTCGAGAAGCGGCGTGTCATCGAGGCAGTCGATACCGACGACTGACAGCTTGTTGCCGTCGATGCGCATGAGCCGCGCCACCGAAAGTGCAATCGGGTTGGGGCGCGCCGGCGAGCGCAAGGCAAAAGTGCCGCGATGCTCGGCATAGTGCCGCGGCCATTGCACAACGAGATCGCGCCGCGCCTGGTCCATCCAATAAAGCAAGAGCACATGCGTGACGGCATCGAGCCCCTGAAGGCCCGCGGCCCAGCGCGGGTCGAGTTCGACGGTGCAGACCTCGCCCGAGCCACGCGCATTCTTTGGACAATCCTCGCGCCGCTTCCAGGGCGTGCGGACGCGGCCGATGTAATAGAGCGAGGCATCCGGCTGCCCCGGCAGTTCGACGGCAATTTCGCCGGCGCGCAGCCCGTAAGGATCGGGGGTCCCGGAAGCTTTTGTCGTCTCGGACATGAACGGCAAGGTGACATGCAGTTTTTGCAGCCGCCAGTGCCGCGGTCGAGCGGCTGGTAGCGTCTGAGACGGACACCCACGTGTATCGCGCCTAGCCGATGCCCATTACGGTGGGACGTATCCCATCAGGCTTGCTTCGATTCACTTAATGATATAAAGATATCTTTATATCGACTGCTTTGGCAATACGGAAATGCCGATGGATCAAGAACATCTCACCTTTTCAGGGCTGACGGCAACCCTGAAAGCGGCCGGCGAAACTACCCGTCTGCGCATCCTAGCGCTGCTTGCGGAGGCCGAACTCACGGTGTCGGACCTCACCGAAATCCTGCGCCAGTCGCAGCCCCGGCTGTCCCGGCACCTGCGGCTCCTCGCCGAAGCGCGGCTGGTCGAGCGCTTCCGCGAGGGCGCCTGGGCCTTCTATCGGCTCGGCGAACAGGACGGGATCGATATCGCCCGCCCGCTGATCGCGCGGCTTGACCCCGAAGATCCGATCATCGCCCGCGATCGTGAGCGGCTCGCCGCGGTGCGCGCCACCCGCGCCGCCGCCGCGCAAAATTATTTTCGCCGTCACGCCGCCGAATGGGACCGCATCCGCAGGCTTCACGCCGCCGATGCGGCAGTCGAGGAGGCCATCAAGAAGGCGCTCGGCGACAAACCAATCCGCGCGCTGCTCGACCTCGGCACCGGCACCGGCCGCATGCTTGAACTGTTGTCCGGCGACATCGAGCGCGGACTTGGGCTCGATCTGTCGCTCGACATGCTGGCGCTGGCGCGGGCGCGGCTCGATCGCGCCGGCCTCAAACATTGCAGCGTGCGCCACGGCGATATCTACGACCTCGCATTGCCACGCGATTCCTTCGATGTCGTCATCATCCATCAGGTGCTGCACTTCCTCGACGACAGCGCGCGCGCGATCCGCGAGGCGGCGCGGGTGCTGCGTCCGGGCGGCCGGCTTCTGGTCATCGACTTCGCGCCGCATGACCTCGAATTCCTGCGCGAAGAGCATGCCCATCTTCGCCTCGGCTTCGCGCCGGAGACAGTGGCGCAATGGCTCGAAGCCGCGGGCCTCGATGTGCTGCGGCAGGAAACCTTTGCGCCGGGACCAGAAGGCAGGATCGCGATATCGCTCTGGCTGGCGCGCGATCCCCGCATTCTCTTGGCGCAGCCTTCGACGCAGGTGGCGTGATGATCACCACACCTCGCCCCAGCCGTTTCGTCGAGGCCGGCCGCCCCGGCCTTGATGTCTCGTTCGAGTTCTTCCCGCCCAAGACCACGGATATGGAGCAGTCGCTCTGGGAATCGATCCGGCGGCTTGCGCCGTTGAGGCCGAACTTCGTGTCGGTGACCTATGGCGCCGGCGGCTCGACCCGTGAGCGCACCCATGCGACGGTCAAGCGCATCCTCGGCGAGACCATGCTGACGCCGGCCGCGCATCTGACCTGCGTCGCGGCGAGCCGCGACGAGGTTAATGTGGTGATCCGCGGCTATGCCGAGGCCGGCGTGCGCCACGTCGTGGCGCTGCGCGGCGATCCGGTGAGCGGCGTCGGCGAACGCTATACACCGCATCCGGGCGGCTATCAGAACGCCGCCGACCTCGTCGCCGGCATCAAGCGCATTGCCGATATCGAAGTCTCGGTCTCCGCCTATCCGGAAAAACATCCTGACAGTCCGACCGTGGCGGCCGATATCGACATGCTCAAGGCCAAGGTCGATGCCGGCGCGACACGGGCGATGACGCAGCTCTTCTTCGAGAACGCGCTCTACTTCCGCTATCTCGACCGCGTGCGCTCAGCCGGCATCACGATCCCGATCGTGCCTGGCATCCTGCCGGTGCAGAATTTCAAGCAGACCAAGAATTTCGCCGAACGCACCGGCGCCTCGGTTCCCGCCTGGCTCGCCGACCGCTTCGACGGTCTCGACGACGATCCGGCGACGCGGAAGTTGATCGCCGCGGCGGTCGCCGCCGAACAAGTAATCGACCTCGTCGATCACGGCGTCACTGACTTCCATTTTTACACCATGAACCGCGCCGATCTTGTTTATGCGGTCTGCCACCTGCTCGGCATGCGGCCGGACCATAACGCGGCCGGCGCGCCGGCCTCCGCGGTTATGAAGCAGCGCGCGTAAGCCGATGAACAAGCTCGCGCCGACATCGAAAGCCGAATCGACGCTGCGCCGGCTCGCCGCCGAGCGCATTCTCGTCCTCGACGGCGCCATGGGCACGATGATCCAAGCGCTGCGGCTCGACGAGGAAGCGTTTCGCGGCGCGCGGTTCGATGCCTGGAACCGCGAAGTGCGCGGCAATAACGATCTGCTCAACCTGACACAGGCCGACGCCATTCGCTCCATCCACCTCGCTTACTTCCGCGCCGGCGCCGACATCGTCTCGACCAACACATTTTCGTCGACACGGATCGCGCAGTCCGATTACGGCATGTCCGACATCGCCTACGAGCTCAACCTGGACGGCGCGCGCCTCGTGCGCGAAGCGGCCCGCGCCGCGCAAGACGAAGACGGCCGCGAGCGCATCGTCGCCGGCGCCATCGGCCCGACCAACCGCACCGCCTCGATCTCGCCGGATGTCTCCAATCCCGGCTTTCGCGCCATTACCTTCGATCAGTTGCGCGAGGCCTATAGTGAGCAGGTGCGCGGACTGATCGACGGCGGCGTCGACGCGCTGCTGATCGAGACGATTTTCGACACGCTCAACGCCAAGGCGGCGATCTTCGCCATTGCCGACCAGCTTGCAGCACGCGGCATCGATCTGCCGGTCATGATTTCCGGCACCATCACCGACCGTTCGGGACGCTTCCTTTCCGGCCAGACGCCGGAAGCGTTCTGGAATTCGATCGCGCATGCGTCGCCGATTTCGGTGGGGCTGAACTGCGCGCTCGGCGCCAAAGAGATGCGTGCGCATATCGCCGAACTCGGCCGCGTCGCCGACACGCTGATCTGCGCCTATCCCAATGCCGGCTTGCCCAACGAATTCGGCCATTACGACGAAGGCCCCGACGCCATGGCGACGCAGCTCGGCGAATTCGCTGCCTCCGGCCTCGTCAATATTATCGGCGGCTGCTGCGGCACCACACCGGACCATATCCGCGCCATCGCCCGCGCCGTCGCCGGCAAGGCACCGCGGAGAATTCCTGAGATCGCGCCGCGACTGCGCCTCTCCGGCCTCGAGCCATTCACGCTGACGCCGGAAATTCCCTTCGTGAATGTCGGCGAGCGCACGAATGTCACCGGCTCGGCGCGGTTTCGCAAGCTCATCACCGCCGGCGACTATCCCGCCGCACTCGCTGTCGCGCGCGATCAGGTCGAAAGCGGCGCGCAGATCATCGACATCAATATGGACGAGGGCCTTCTCGATTCCGAGAAGGCCATGACCACCTTCCTCAATCTGGTCGCGGCCGAGCCCGACATCGCGCGCGTGCCGGTGATGATCGATTCATCGAAGTTTTCGGTGATCGAAGCTAGCCTCAAATGCGTGCAAGGCAAGGCGGTGGTGAATTCGATCTCGCTCAAGGAGGGCGAAGAGGCCTTCGTCCGTCACGCCGAGACCGTGCGCCGCTATGGCGCCGCCGTTGTGGTCATGACGTTCGACGAAACAGGCCAGGCCGACACGCTCGAAAAAAAGCAAAAGATCGCGACGCGCGCCTACGACATCCTCGTGAACCGCGTCGGCTTTCCGCCGCAGGACATCATCTTCGATCCGAACATCTTTGCCATCGCCACCGGCATGGAGGAGCACAACAATTACGGCGTCGACTTCATCGAAGGCACACGCTGGATCCGCCAGAACCTGCCGCACGTGCATGTCTCCGGCGGCGTGTCCAATCTTTCGTTTTCGTTCCGCGGCAATGAAGCCGTGCGCGAGGCGATGCATGCGGCGTTCCTCTATCACGCGATCAAGGCAGGCATGGATATGGGCATCGTCAATGCCGGGCAGCTCGCGGTCTATGACGATCTCGATCCAGAATTGCGCGAGGCCTGCGAGGACGTCGTTCTTAATCGCCGGCCTGACGCCGCCGAGCGGCTCTTGGCGCTTGCCGAACGGCATCGCGGCCACGGCAAGGAAAAGAAAGAAGCCGATCTGTCCTGGCGTGAAATGCCAGTCGAAAAACGGCTATCGCACGCCCTCGTGCATGGCATTGCCGATTTCATTGCGGAAGACGTTGAGGAAGCGCGGCTGAAAGCACCGCGCTCGCTCGCGGTAATCGAAGGCCCGCTGATGGACGGCATGAACGTGGTCGGCGATCTGTTCGGCTCCGGCCGCATGTTCCTGCCGCAAGTGGTGAAGTCGGCGCGGGTGATGAAGCAAGCCGTGTCGCATCTGATGCCCTATATGGACCAGGAGCGCGACGGCCGCGAACATTCCTCATCGAACGGCAAGATCGTGCTCGCCACCGTCAAAGGCGACGTCCATGATATCGGCAAGAACATCGTCGGCGTCGTGCTCCAATGCAACAATTACGACGTGATCGATCTCGGCGTCATGGTGCCGGCGGAGAAGATCATTCAGACGGCACAGCAGGAGCGCGCCGATATCGTCGGGCTGTCCGGCCTGATCACGCCGTCGCTCGATGAGATGCGCTATATCGCCGCTGAGTTCGAACGCCAGGGCTTCGACGTGCCGCTCCTGATCGGCGGCGCCACCACCTCGCGGCAGCACACGGCGGTCCGGATCGCCCCGGCCTATGACCGGCCGACCGTGCACGTGCTGGATGCCTCCCGTGTCGTCGGCGTCGTCTCTGACCTGCTCGATCCGGTCCGTTC
>JBAUCK010000366.1:0-14723 GCA_049677525.1 Xanthobacteraceae bacterium | reverse complement strand
GTCCTGAGGAGCAGCGCACGAGGCGCGCGGCGATCCAAGCGGCGCGGGACTATCGAACTATGTCGGGGTTAGGCTGCCAGCGGGGTGGCGATAACGTTACGGGGATGGTAGAAGTGGAAGAAATCTCAAGAGAAATCGGAAACTGAGCAAGGCGCACTGAGGGAGATTTTGCGGTAGCCCGCCATTGGGGGCGGCCACGAGGGTAATTAAGGGCGCGTTGCGCATGGGGATGTGTGTGCGGGTAAAGCGAGGGCTTGTCATGGCCGGCTTGCTCCTCGGATTGGGGCTTGTTGGCCTGTTGCCAATTGCCACATTTTCAGGTGCCGCCGTGGCGGCGCCCGTAGGCGTGGGCGTTTCTCCGAGCTCTATTGTTGTCGAAGGCAACCGCCGCGTCGAAGCCGACACCGTCCGCTCGTATTTCAAGCCGGGTCCCAACGGCACGCTCGATGCCAACAGCATCGATGCCGCCTTGAAGGCGCTCTATGCCACCGGCCTGTTTCAGGACGTTCACATCTCCCAGCAAGGCGGTAAGCTCATCGTCACTGTCGTCGAAGGCCAGATCATCAATCGCGTTGCCTACGAAGGCAATCACCGGATGAAGGACGAGCAGCTCAGCGAAGAAATCCAATCCAAAGAGCGCAGCACGCTGTCCAAGCCGAC
This sequence comes from Xanthobacteraceae bacterium, assembly GCA_049677525.1. Classification (GTDB taxonomy): domain Bacteria; phylum Pseudomonadota; class Alphaproteobacteria; order Rhizobiales; family Xanthobacteraceae; genus BOG-931. The sequence goes on along the minus strand of JBAUCK010000366.1, from coordinate 14,063 downwards.
CGTGCAGTCCGACGTGCAGCGCATTATCGAAATCTATCAGCGCAACGGGCGTTTCGATGTTTCGGTGACGCCGAAAATCATCGAGCGCCCCAATAATCGCGTCGATCTCATCTTCGAAGTCAATGAGGGTGAGAAGACCGGCATCAAGCATATCGTCTTCGTCGGCAACACAGCCTATTCGGACTGGCGTCTCAAAGAAGTGATCAAGACCGCGGAATCAAATTTCCTAAGCTTCCTGCAGACGACGGACGTCTATGATGCCGACCGCATTGAGGCCGATCGCGATCTGATCCGGCGCTTCTATCTCAAGCACGGCTATGCCGACGTTCAGGTCGTATCGGCGACCGGCGTCTACGATCCGGGGCAAAAAGGTTTCACCGTCACTTTCACGATCGAAGAGGGGCCGCTCTATCATTTCGGCACCGTGGATATTCAGTCGAATGTGCGCGCCGTCGACGCCGCGTCGTTGCGAGCCTATCTGCTGATGGGGAGCGGGCAGATCTATAACGGTGAGGCGATCGAAAAGACAGTCGAAGCGATTACCGTCGAACTAGCACGGCGCGGCTACCCGTTCGGCACCGTGCGCCCGCGCGGCGATCGCAACGCGCAAGCTCGGACCATCGGCGTCGTTTTTGTCGTGGACGAGGGCCAGCGCGCTTATATCGAACGCATCAATATCCGCGGCAATTACCGCACCCGCGACTATGTGATCCGGCGCGAATTCGATATCGGTGAGGGTGATCCCTACAACCGCGCGCTGATCGACCGCGCCGAGCGGCGCATCAAAAATCTGAACTTCTTCAAGTCGGTGAAGATCACCAATGAACCGGGATCGGCGCCCGATCGCGTAGTGATCAATGTCGATGTCGAGGAAAACTCGACTGGCGACTTCTCCGTCATGGGCGGCTATTCGACATCTGACGGCTGGCTCGGTGAGGTTTCGGTCCAGGAGCGCAACCTGCTCGGCACCGGACGGTTCGCGCGCGCCTCCGTGACCTATGGCCAATATGTCAAAGGCGTCGAACTCGACTATGCCGAACCCTATTTCCTCGATACCCGCTCCAGCCTGGGCGTCGATTTGTTCGCCAAACAGACGCTGCCGAACACCTACATATCGTACGGCACCGAATCCTTCGGCGGCGTCCTCAAATGGGGTCTGCCGCTACGCGAGGATCTCGCCATTCAGTTGCGCTATTCGGCCTATGTGCAAGATATTCAGCTGCCCAGCATTTTGGACAACTGTAACAACCTCAGTCCGGACTTCCTTAATACCTTCCCGACGCCATCTGCCATCAATGCCGCTGCCGGGAGCAACGCTGGCCCGCCATTTCCTGCGCCAATGTATCCCGGCTATAATGCTGCCGTAGCCGCCGGGACCCAGACCAACTGTCTCGCAGACGGTGAGGCCTCGCTGCCGGTTCGCGCCGAGCTTGCCAACGGCCAGACCTTCACGTCAGCGCCCGGCTATGGCATCGTTTACAATTCGCTCGACAACACCAAGAACCCGACGAACGGCATCTATTTCAATTTCGGGCAGGACTTTGCCGGCGCTGGCGGCGATACCGCCTACATAAAGTCGATCGTCGAAATTCGCACTTATTACGAGGTCGTGTCCGATCTCGTCGCCGTCGTACATTTGCAGGGCGGCAATATGCGCGGCTTCAACGATTGTCCGTCGACTTCTGTTTGTGCCGGCGGCAATAGCGGCTACGTACGCATGCTGGACGACTTCAAGATGGGGCCGAATCTCGTGCGCGGCTTCGAGCCGGCGGGCATCGGTCCACGCGATATCACTTTCGGCACGACCAACGACAATATCGGCGGCACCAATTACTGGGGCGCCAGCCTCGAATTCCAATATCCGTTCTACTTCCTGCCGAAGGATTCAGGCTTCCGCGGCGCCGTTTTTGCCGACGCCGGATCGGTCTGGGGCTACCGGGGCGAGACGCAATTTGCTCCGACGGGAGAAATCAACGGCACGATTGTCCCGAATACCGGGCTCGGCCCGATCAACTGTTCTTGCGGTATGGCGTACAACGACAGCTCGCTTGTTCGCTCCTCGGTGGGCGCCAGCTTGATCTGGGATTCGCCATTCGGACCGCTGCGCTTCGATCTCGCCTATCCGATCACCAAAGGTCCGTATGACCGTACGCAGTTCTTTGCCTTCGGCGGCGGCGCCAAATTCTGACGGCTAATTGCGCATGATTTTGACGGAAGACCGGGACCCGCCTTTGCGGATCGCGCTCTGAGCTTTGCTACGGACGGCTGGATGCCTGACTTTGCCCGACTCGATTGCGCGTTGACCACCGGCGAAATCGCCGCGTTGACGCGCGCCAAATTGCGCGAGGGCGACCCCGCCGATCGCCACATCACGAACATCGCGCCGCTCGATACCGCAGGACCTTCCGACTTGAGCTTCCTCGACAATTCCAAATATCTCGGCGACGCCGCGACAACGCGCGCCGGCGCCTGTTTGGTCGCGCCGCGCTTTGCCGCCGCGTTACCGCCGGGCATCGCCATTCTCGAGACCGCGCATCCTTATCCGGCCTTCGTAGCCGTGACGCGCAAACTGTTTCCCGACATGCTGCGCCCGTCGTCGCTGTTCGGCACCGAAGGCCGCGCCCCTGGCGCCCAGGTGCATTCGACCGCCCGCCTCGAATCCGGCGTGACGATCGATCCGTTTGCCGTCGTCGGGCCGCGCGCCGAGATCGGGGCTGGGACGCTGATTGGGCCAGGCGCCGTCATCGGTCCCGACGTGCGCATCGGGCGCAATTGCGCGGTCGGCGCCAATGCATCCGTTTTATGTGCGTTGATTGGCGACCAGGTGATCATTCATCCCGGCGCCCGTATCGGCCAGGACGGCTTCGGCTATCTTCCCAATTCGAGGGGGCATCAAAAAATCCCACAAACCCGGCGCGTCATCATTCAAGACGACGTCGAGATCGGCGCCAATACAACGATCGACCGCGGCGCAACCCGCGATACCGTCATCGGCGAGGGCACCAAGATCGACAATCTGGTCCAGATTGGACACAACTGCGCGATAGGTCGGCATTGCCTGATCGTCTCCCAGGTCGGAATATCGGGCAGCGTGACGGTGGGGGATTTTGTTATGATGGCCGGGCAGGCGGGCGTCGCCGATCACGTTACGATCGGTGCAGGCGCGATTGTCGGCGGGCGGGCCGGCGTCATGTCGAACGTGCCCCCGGGGGCCCGCTGGATGGGCTATCCGGCAGAGCCCGCCATCGAATGGAAGCGCGGCGTCGCCACGTTGCGCCACTTGGTCCGGCGCGGCCGCAAATCCGAAAGGGCGGACGAATGACCGGAGAGACCGTCGAAGCCGCCGACATCCGCGAGATCTTGAAGCTTTTGCCGCACCGCTATCCGTTTGTAATGATCGATCGTATCGTCGACATCAAAGGCGAGGACCACGGCATCGGCATCAAGAACATCACGTTCAACGAGCCGCAATTCCTCGGCCATTTTCCCGACAATCCGGTGATGCCCGGCGTGTTGCTGATCGAGGGCATGGCGCAGACCGCGGGCGTCTTGTGCCTGCGGCAAATGGACGAGGCGACGCGCAAGAACGCGATCTTTTATTTCCTCACTATCGACAAGGCCAAATTCCGCAAGCCCGCGGTGCCGGGCGACATCGTCGAATATCACGTCAACAAGACCGCCCACCGCCGCAACATGTGGTGGTACCGCGCGGAGGCGAAAGTCGGCGGTGCGCTCATCGCCGAAGCCGAGGTTGGCGCCGTCATTACCGAGGCATGAATGGCCATTGATCCGACCGCGCGCGTCGCCGCTGGCGCGCGCATTGACGCCAGTGTTGAGATCGGGCCGTATTGCATCGTCGGACCGCAGGTCGAGCTGCAGCGTGGCGTGCACTTGCTCAGTCACGTCAACATCACCGGCGTGACGACGATCGGCGAAGAGACCGTGGTTTATCCGTTCTCCTCGCTCGGTACGCCGCCGCAATCGGTACGCTATCGCGGCGGCCCGACCGAGCTCGTCATCGGCGCGCGCTGCGAGCTGCGCGAGGGCGTGACCATGAATACCGGGACCGAAGACGGTGGCGGCATCACCCGCGTCGGCGAGCGCTGCTCGTTCATGGTCGGCAGCCATGTCGGCCACGACTGCCTGGTCGGCAACAATGTGACGTTCGCCAACAACACCGTGCTCGGCGGCCATGTCGAAGTCGGCGATTTCACTTTTCTCGGCGGCCATGTTGCCATTCATCAATTCGTCCGCATCGGCGAGGGCGTGATGATGGCGGGCATGTCGGCGGCGCGCGACGACATTATTCCGTTCGGCTTTGCGCTCGGCCAGACCGGCGCGTTGGTCGGATTGAACATCGTCGGCTTGCGCCGGCGCGGCGCCACCAAGGCCGAGATGCACCGCATCCGCCGCGCCTATCGGTCGCTGTTCTTTGTCGAAGGCCGCATTGCCGACCGGCTCGAGGCGGTGGCGCGGGAATTCGCCGACGACCCTGTCGTCAGCAAGATGATTGAGTTCATTCGCGCCGGCGGCAAACGGCCGCTGATGCGGCCGCGGGCGAGACGCGGTGTCGATATTCCGTCCGATGACGCCGACGCGGGATAGATTGAAGTGAACTTCGAGTGAGCTTCGCTATGGCCGATGTACAGCCTCCCGACGATGCACTGGCAATCATCTGCGGTGGCGGCAGTTTTCCGGCCGCCGTCGCCGACGCCGTGGCGCGGCGCGGCCGCCGGCCGGTGATGTTCGGCATCAAGGGCTGGGCCGATGCCGCTGTGATCGAGCGCTATGCGCATCATTGGATAGCCATCGGCCAGGCCGGACGATTTTTCCGTTTGGCGCGCAACGAGCATTGCCGCGATGTGCTGTTCATCGGCACGGTGTTGCGGCCGCCGCTCTCGGCGCTGCGGCTTGACTGGCAGACGATCAAGCTGGTGCCACGCGTCATACGCTTCTTCCGCGGCGGCGACGACAAGCTTTTGTCGGGCGTGGCCGGCGTCGCCGAGACCGGCGGCTTGCGCGTTGTCGGCGTCAAGGATGTCGCACCGGAGATTTTTGTTCCGCAAGGTGTGCTTGGCCGCCACGCGCCGACCGAGCGTGACAAAGCCGATATCGCGCGCGCCCTGACGGTAATCGGCGCGCTTGGGCCGTTCGATGTCGGACAGGCGGCGATCGTCGCCAACAATAACGTACTTGCGGTCGAAGCCGCCGAGGGCACCGACAACATGCTCGTGCGCATTGCCGAGTTGCGCAAACTCGGGCGCGTGACATCGCCGCTCGGCGCGGGCGTCCTGGTCAAGGCGCCAAAGTCCGGTCAGGACCGGCGTTTCGATCTGCCCTCGATCGGTCCGCGTACGATCGAGAATATCGCGCGCGCCGGTCTCGCCGGTCTCGCTGTTACCGCGGGCTCGACGATGATCGCGGAAGCCGATCAAGCCATCGCCGCTGCCGACCGCGCCGGCATTTTTCTCGTCGGCGTGTCCGAGGATGCGCGAGAGGAAAGGGCTCGATGACCCAAGTGTCGCGGCCGCTGTCGATCCACATCATCGCCGGAGAGGAGTCTGGCGACGCGCTTGGCGCAGCATTGGCGCAGGCGCTCGGGGAGCAAACCGGAGGCGCGATCAAGCTTGCGGGCGTCGGCGGCCGCGCCATGGCGGCGCAGGGAATTGCCAGCCCGTTTCCGATCGACGACCTTGCCATTGTCGGCCTCACCGCCATCCCGCAAAAGCTGCCGGCGATCTTCCGCCACATCCGCGAAGCGACGGCTCAAGTGATCGCGGCGCGCCCCGACGCGCTGGTCATTGTCGACAGCCCTGATTTCACTCACCGCGTGGCGCGGCGGGTCCGCCAAATTGCCCCATCGATCCCGATTCTCGACTACGTCTCGCCGTCCGTTTGGGCCTGGCGGCCCGGCCGCGCCCGCGCCATGCGCGCCTATGTCGACCGCGTGCTGGCGATCCTTCCGTTCGAGCCGGCGGCCTATGTGCGGCTCAAGGGGCCGCCGTGCGCCTATGTCGGCCATCCGCTGATCGAACGGCTATCCGAATTGCGGCCGAATACGCAGGAGGCGGCGTGCCGGCGGGGCTCACCGCCCATCGTGCTGGCGCTCCCCGGCAGCCGGTCGATCGAGGTCAGGCGCCATATCGACATTTTCGGCGCGGCGCTCGAGGCTGTAGCTGCGCGCGCCGGCCCAATCGAGGTGGTGCTGCCGACCGTGCCGCATCTCGTTGCCCGCGTGCGTGAGGCCGTGGCCGGCTGGTCGATCGCGCCGCGCATCGTGGTAGAGCCGGCGGAGAAATGGGCTGCTTTCCGTTCGGCGCGAGCGGCGCTCGCAGCCTCGGGGACGGTCACGCTTGAGCTGGCGCTGTCCGGCGTGCCGACGGTCGCCGCCTATCGCCTGCACCTCCTCGAAGCGATCATTGCCCGGATGATCCGCATCCAGTCGCGCCTACAGAGCGTGATCCTCGCCAATCTTGTGATCGGCGAAAATGCGGTTCCGGAACTGCTCCAGGAGAAATGCACCCCAGAGCGGTTGGTTGAGGCGCTCGTTCCGCTATTGTCCGACAGCCCGGAGCGAGGGCGTCAAATCGAGGCCTTCGCCCGGCTCGATCGGATCATGGACATTGGCGGCGCGGCGCCGAGCGCCAAGGCCGCATCTATTGTCCTTGAAGTCGCCCGTGCGGCGGCTTCGGATTTGCCGCAGGGCGGGGCCCGTCAGGGCATGCTGGCCGGTCCGGATGGACGAAGCGATATGGCCCGCCAGTGTTAACGACGCAGCCGGCCAGGCCCTACCCATGGGGCGACCATCCTGCTAAGCCGCACCTATCCCACCCAGTCCAAACCGTAACCCCAAAGCTTCCCGCGTGAGCAAATCGAAAAGAACGGCCCGCAAGGCCCCGGTCCGGGCCGCCATTACCGGGGTCTTCGGTTATGTGCCGCCCGACGTGCTGACGAACGTCGAACTGGCGCAGATGGTCGACACCAGCGACGAATGGATCACCGAGCGCACGGGCATCAAGGAACGGCACATCCTCAAGGGTAGGGGGCTCGGCACCTCACATATGGGCGCCGAAGCGGTCAAAGGCCTGCTGGCTAAGACGGGAACGGCAGCCAAGGACGTCGAGCTCCTGATCTGCGCCACCACGACACCGGATTTCGTGTTCCCCTCGAGCGCCAATCTGATCTGCGACATGTGCGGCATCCGTTCGATCGGCAGTTTTGACGTTCAGGCCGCTTGCTCCGGTTTCCTCTATGCACTGACCATCGCCTCCCAGTTCATTGAGACGGGCAAATACAAGAAGGTCATAGTGGTCGGCGCCGACAAGATGTCGGCCATTATCGATTATACCGATCGCGCGACTTGCGTTCTGTTCGGCGACGCCGCCGGTGCGGTGCTGGTTGAGCCGAGCCGGAAATTCGGCATCATCGATACGCTGATATGCTCCGATGGCGCCGGCATGCCGCATCTGCATCAAAAGGCCGGCGGCAGCCGCATGCCGCCGACTGCCGAAACCGTGGCCAAGCGCTTGCACTACGTCCATCAGGAGGGGGCTGCGGTCTATAAATTCGCCGTCGCCCGCATGGCCGAAGTCGCGACCAATCTGATGAAGCGCAATCGGCTCACCAGCAACAAAATCGATTGGCTGGTGCCGCACCAGGCCAATCTGCGCATCATCGAGGCGATGGCAGAACGCATGAAGCTTCCAGCGTCGCGGGTGATGATTACGATCCACAAATACGGCAACACCACCGCGGCAACGATCCCGCTATGCCTGTGGGACTATGAGGACAGGCTCAAGGCCGGCGACCGGCTGATCCTCGCCGCTTTCGGCGGCGGCTTTACCTGGGCGGGCGCCTATCTGACCTGGGCCTATTGAGGCTGGTCCACAGCATGCGCTGAGAATACCGACGCATCGCGCGCTGCAAATCTGTGCTGCTGCTACGGCTTCACACGATCCATCGTGTAGCACGCGGCGACGATCGAATGGCTCGAGCTTGTGCCGTTCTGAGTGTAGCACTTCTCGATCCGGTCGGGCGAAACCAGCGTGATGTGGAAATAGCCGTCCATGTCGGCTCCCAAGATTGTTTTGTTGTCGCCCGCGATGGCCCAGCCGAATGGCTCTTCGGTATCGGCGATCGATGAGGAAGAGCGGCCCCAAACCAGCCGTCCGTCCTGCCCATCGACGACGTATTTGACCTCAATTTCGTGGATGCGCGGCGGATCATTGGCGGTTTGCGCACCGGGGTGGTGGGCATTGTTGCCGAAGACGATGGCGTTGCCCTTTCCCGTCCACGTGCCCTTGAGATCGGGAATTGCGTCCTGTGCATAAGCGCACGTTAATGCGACGCCGAACAGCATCAACGCCAAAACGAAACGTCTCATCGTGCCCTCCCCAAATCCAGCCTTGGCCCAAATCAGGTTTCGGCCGCGTTTCAGCAGCGACCATCGAATGATTTAAGTGACGTCCGCCGGTTCTGTTCCCGACCCCGTTATGCGGCGACAAAAATAAAAACGGCCGGGCGTAGCTCGCCCGGCCGTGATCCGTGACCAGACGCGTTTTTTCGCGTCCGGATGATCTATTTCCGTTTCGACATCGGCAGATAGTCGCGCTGCGGCGATCCGGTATAGAGCTGGCGTGGGCGGCCAAGCTTCTGGTGCGGGTCCTCGATCATTTCCTTCCACTGCGCGATCCAGCCGACGGTGCGCGCCAGTGCGAACAGCACGGTGAACATCGTGTTGGGGAAGCCCATCGCGCGGAGCGTAATGCCAGAATAGAAGTCGACATTCGGATAGAGCTTCTTTGAGATAAAGTATTCGTCGTGCAGCGCGATTTTCTCGAGCTCCATGGCGACGTCGAGCAACGGATCCTTGATGCCGAGTTCGTTGAGGACCTCGTAGCAGGTCTTCTGCATGATCTTCGCGCGCGGGTCGTAATTCTTGTAGACCCGGTGGCCGAAGCCCATCAGGCGGAAGGAATCCTTGGGGTCCTTCGAGCGCTTGATGAATTCCGGAATGCGATCGACACTGCCGATCTCGGCGAGCATTTTCAGCGCCGCTTCGTTGGCGCCGCCATGTGCGGGACCCCACAGGCAGGCAATGCCGGCGGCGATGCAGGCGAAAGGGTTAGCGCCGGTAGAACCAGCGAGCCTAACTGTCGAAGTCGAGGCGTTCTGCTCGTGGTCGGCGTGCAGGGTGAAGATGCGATCCATGGCGCGGGCCAAGACGGGATTGGCCCTATATTCCTCGCACGGCACCGCAAAGCACATGCGCAGGAAGTTCGAGGCATAATCGAGCTTGTTGTCGGGATAAACGAACGGCTGGCCGATCGAATATTTGTAGGCCATCGCCGCCAGCGTCGGCATTTTGGCGATCATGCGGATCGAGGCGATCATCCGCTGCGTCGGATCGGTGATGTCGGTGGAGTCGTGATAGAACGCCGACAGCGCGCCGACCGAGCCGACCATCACCGCCATCGGGTGGGCGTCGCGGCGGAAGCCCTGGAAGAAACGGCTCATCTGCTCGTGCACCATGGTGTGGTGCACCACGCGGTCGACGAAATCGGCCTTTTGCGTCGCGGTCGGCAGTTCGCCGTAGAGTAGAAGATAGCAGGTTTCTAAGAAGTCGCCGTGCTCGGCGAGATCGGCGATCGGATAACCGCGGTAGAGCAGAATGCCCTCGTCGCCGTCGATATAGGTGATCTTGGATTCACAGCTCCCGGTCGACGTGAAGCCCGGGTCGTAGGTGAAGATGCCGGCCTCGGCATAGAGCTTGCTGACGTCGAGAACCTCGGGACCGATCGTTCCCTCGTAGATCGGGAACGAATAATTTTTGTCGCCGAGTTCCAGCGTGCCGGTTTTGATGTTGGCGCCGGTCTTCGCGTCCATGATCGTACCTCGATGTTAGGCAACGGGATCAACACGCCGCATGCGGCCGGGATGGCCCATCTGGTGGGGGCGGCAAGCCTAACCCGCCACGATTGGCGTAGCGCAACCCTGTTTGCACTGCAAGATAATAGCCCGTGAACAGGCCCGCTATGGTTTGCAACACGGCAATGATTTTCAGCCGTAGCAGGGCTAGCTGGCGCTCTGTTGCGCCGCGTTCGTTTGCTTCGTCTGGTCCGCAAGACGCGCCAGGCTTTCTTCTTTGCCGAGCACGGCGAGCACCTCAAAAATGCCGGGCGAGGTGGTGCGGCCGGTCAGCGCCGCCCGCAGCGGCTGGGCGACCGCGCCAAGCTTGGCGCCGCGTTTCTCGGCAAAGGTCCGAACTGCCTGTTCGGTTCCTTCTGGGGTCCAGGGTTCGACTCGCGCCAGATCGGCTGCCGCCCCGCACAACAGATCGCGGGCTTCCGGCGTCAGCAGCGCCTTGGCTCTATCATCCAGCACCAGCGGCCGGTCCGACAAAAGAAATCTAGCGCCATCAATAAGATCTAGCAATGTCTTCGCGCGCTCCTTGAGGCTGCTCATGGCCGCCAGCAACTGCCGACGCACTGTCGGCGTCAGCCTGGGAGCGAGTTCGGCGCCGCCGGCCACATGGGGCAACAAACCCTCGATGGCGGCGAGAAGGTCGGCGTCGGAGCTTTGCCGGATGTAGTGCCCGTTGAGGTTTTCCAGTTTGGCGAAGTCGAAGCGGGCCGACGAGCGGCCAATCTGCGGCAGATCGAACGCCGCGATCATTTCCGCCGTCGAGAAGATTTCCTGATCGCCATGGCTCCAGCCAAGCCGGACGAGATAGTTGCGCAGCGCCACCGGCAAATAGCCCATGGCGCGATAGGCATCGACGCCGAGCGCGCCATGGCGCTTGGAGAGCTTCGATCCATCCGGACCGTGAATCAGCGGAATGTGCGCCATGACCGGCACCGCCCAACCGAGCGCGTCGTAAATCTGCTTCTGCCGCGCCGCATTGGTCAGGTGATCGTCGCCGCGGATGACATGGGTCACGCCCATATCGTGATCGTCGATGACAACGGCGAGCATGTAAGTCGGCGTGCCGTCGGAGCGCAGCAGGACGAGATCGTCGAGATTTTCGTTCTGCCAGACGACGCGGCCCTGCACCTTGTCTTCGATCACGGTCTCGCCGGTGAGCGGCGCCTTGAGCCGAATCGTCGGCTTGAGTTCGGGCGGAGCCTCGCTCGGATCGCGGTCGCGCCAGCGTCCATCATAGCGCCTGGCGCGGCCCTCGCGCCGGGCCGCTTCCCGCATCTGGGTCAGCTCGTCTTGGGTCGCGTAGCAATAATAGGCGTGGCCGGCGGCGAGCAGACCCTCGGCGATTTCGCGATGCCGCGCTGCGCGCGAGAATTGATAGACCACCTCGCCATCCCAATCGATGCCGAGCCATTTGAGCCCGTCGAGAATCGCGTCGATGGCGCCTTGTGTCGACCGTTCCCGGTCGGTGTCTTCGATCCGCAGCAGCATCTTGCCGCCGCGGCCGCGGGCGTAGAGCCAATTGAACAGCGCAGTACGGGCGCCGCCGATATGTAGAAAGCCCGTGGGCGAGGGGGCAAAGCGGGTAACCAGGCTCATGTTAGGCCGTAGATCCCGTTATTGTTGTCAAACCTGTCGTTGCAAAACGTCATCATCGGCACTTTGGCAGCTTTTGCGGCCGCAGCTGAAGCCGGCACAGCCTCTTGACCGCCGCGTGGACGCCTCTTGGATTTGCGCTCGTTTAGCACAAATAACTACCAAAGGATCAAAACTCCCGCGCAACTTTCAGCCTTTCCGCGTCTGCCGGACTTGACCCGGCTTCCTAAACTGTTCAATCCGTGGCCACCTTGCGTTGCCTTGGAATCGGCGGAGCGTAAGGCTTAGTCGGCCAGATCGCCGATCGGATCAACTGTCGGCTCGGATCAATTTTGGGATTGATGAAGGCTATGTCGGTCGCAGAAACGCAAGTGCGGGAGGCGGGTCAGGATTTCATCCGCGATATCGTGCGTGCCGATCTGCAATCGGGCAAGCACAAGACCGTCGTCACCCGCTTTCCGCCGGAGCCGAACGGTTACCTGCATATCGGTCACGCCAAGTCGATCTGCCTGAATTTCGGCATTGCCGAGGATTTTCCGGGCCACTGCAATCTGCGTTTCGACGACACCAATCCAGCCAAGGAAGAACAGGAATATATCGACGCCATCCAACGCGACGTGCGCTGGCTCGGCTACGATTGGGGCAAGAATCTTTTCTACGCGTCGGATTATTTCGAACAGCTCTATGGATGGGCTGAAGACCTGATCCGCGTCGGCGAGGCCTATGTCGACGATCAGACCCAGGAAGAGATGCGGATCAACCGCGGTACGTTGACGGAGCCGGGCAAGAACAGCCCGTTCCGCGGCCGCAGCGTCGATGAAAATCTCGATCTGTTCCGTCGTATGCGAGCCGGCGAATTTCCGAACCATGCGCGCGTGCTGCGCGCCAAGATCGACATGACCTCGGGCAATATTAATCTACGCGATCCGGTGCTCTATCGCATCCTGCATGCCGAGCATCCGCGCACCGGCAAGACCTGGAACATTTATCCGAGCTACGACTTCGCCCACGGCCAGTCGGACGCCATCGAGGGCATCACGCATTCGATCTGCACGCTCGAATTCGAGGATCACCGGCCGCTCTATGACTGGTTCCTGGCCAACCTGCCGGTGCCATCGCACCCGCATCAATATGAGTTCGCGCGTCTCAATCTGACTTACACGGTTCTATCGAAGCGCGTGCTCACCGAGCTCGTGCGCGGCGGCTATGTGTCGGGCTGGGACGATCCGCGCATGCCGACGCTCGCGGGACTGCAACGTCGCGGCGTGCCGCCGGCGGCGTTGCGCGATTTCGTCAAACGGATCGGCGTCGCCAAGGCCAACAGCACTGTCGACGTCGGCATGTTCGAATTCTCGATTCGCGAGCATCTCAACAAGAGCGCGCAGCGGCGCATGGCGGTGTTAAAGCCGCTCAAAGTCACGATCGAGAATTATCCGGAGGGCGAGAGCGAGGAAGTCGAGGCGGTCAACCATCCCGAGGACCCGGCCGCCGGCACGCGCCGCATCCGTTTCGGCCGCGAGCTTTTCATCGAACGTGACGATTTTATGGAAAACCCGCCGAAAAAATTCTTCCGCCTGTCGCCTGGCATGGAAGTACGCCTGCGCTACGCCTATTTCATCACCTGCCGCGAGGTGGTGAAGAACGCGGCCGGCGAGGTGGTCGAACTGCGCTGCACCTACGATCCGGCGACCAGGGGCGGCAATGCGCCGGACGGCCGCAAAGTAAAAGCGACCATGCATTGGGTGTCGGCGAAGGATTCCGTTGCTGCCGAGGTGCGCCTCTACAATCAGCTCTTCACCAAGCCCGATCCAAACCCGGCCGACTTCGCCAACGAGATCAATCCCAACTCGCTGGAGGTGATTACGGATGCACGCGTCGAGCCGGCCTTGGCGGCGAGCAATTCGAGCGATCCTGTTCAGTTCGAACGCCAGGGCTATTTCTGTCCGGACAAGGATGCAACGCCGGACCGGCTCGTGTTCAACCGTACCGTCGGCCTGCGCGATACTTGGGCGAAGGTTTCCGGCGGCGCCTCATGCGGCGTTCTCCACAGCCTGGCCACGTACCACAAGCCACGGTAGCATAGCCCGGTCTTGAGCATGTGATCTGCTCGAGCGCGGGGCGACCACTTGGCCCGTCGGCGGAACGCCGGCTGCGCCGAGCTTGGCCGGGCCGCGGTTCGGCTTTTTCACGGCCGCAAAACTTCGCCAATGGGTGGCCGAGGAGGTCGCTGCCGCGCATCTCTTGCTGCGCGATCTCGATCAGATCGATGCCACGGCGAAATTGTGGAGCGGCGCGGCAAGCGCCCGCGCGTTCGGCGACAATGACGCTAACCGCAAGGTCCGCTCCAAGCTCAACGACGAACTGGTCGAACTCGGCAAGGCCTATGCCGACCACACGACGAGCAGCGCGCTGGAGGTCAGGCGCATCAATGAACTCAATCAGGTCATCCTTTATATCCTCGCCACCGTGGTTGTGCTCGCTTTGGCGGCGGGCTTCTTCTTCTTTGTCACCCGCGGCCTGATCCGTCCGCTTCACGGGTTGCGCGA
>JBAUCK010000365.1:0-7645 GCA_049677525.1 Xanthobacteraceae bacterium | reverse complement strand
GCCGTCCATCTGCGCCGCACCGGTGATCATGTTCTTCACATAGTCGGCGTGCCCAGGGCAGTCGACATGCGCATAGTGGCGCTTCTCGGTCTCGTATTCGACATGCGCGGTCGCAATGGTGATGCCGCGCGCCTTCTCTTCCGGCGCCTTGTCGATCTGATCATAGGCGGTGAAAGTCGCCCCACCTGTTTCCGCCAATACCTTGGTGATCGCTGCCGTCAGCGACGTCTTGCCGTGATCGACGTGGCCGATCGTACCGATATTGCAATGCGGTTTGGTGCGGTTGAATTTTTCCTTAGCCATGGGGCTCTCCGTTCCGGCTCCTGCTTAATCCGTTTGACTTTGATGTTAGGCGAACTTCGCCTGGACTTCCTCGGCGATTGCCTTCGGCACTTCTGCATAGTGGTCGAATTGCATCGTGAATGTGGCGCGCCCCTGAGACATAGAGCGCAAGTTGTTGACGTAAGAGAACATGTTGGCGAGCGGCACCATCGCCGAGATGACGTTGGCGTTGCCGCGCATGTCCTGACCCTGAATTTGGCCGCGGCGCGAATTGAGGTCGCCGATGACCGACCCGGTGTAATCCTCCGGCGTCACCACCTCGACCTTCATGACCGGCTCGAGCAGCACGGGGAGGCCCTTTTGCAGGGCGTCGCGCATGGCGCCCCGCGCGCAGATCTCAAACGCCATCGCCGACGAATCGACATCATGCGAGTCGCCGTCGACGAGCGAGACCTTGATATCGACGACCGGAAAACCGGCGAGTACGCCGGAGCCCAGCACGCCTTCAAGGCCCTTCTCGACGGCAGGGATGAACTCCTTCGGCACCGAACCGCCGACGATCTCGTTCTCGAACACAAAACCGGCGCCCGGCTCGGACGGCTCGGCCACGATCTTGATCTTCGCATATTGGCCGTGGCCGCCGGTCTGCTTCTTATGGGTAAAATCGATAGTCGCCGACCGCGTCATTTTCTCGCGGTAGGCGACCTGCGGCGCGCCGATATTGGCATCGACCTTATAGGTGCGCTTCAAGATATCGACCTTGATGTCGAGATGAAGCTCGCCCATACCCTTGATGATGGTCTGGCCGGATTCCTGATCGGTGTGAACACGGAAGGACGGATCCTCGGCCACGAGCTTGGCCAGAGCGACGCCGAGCTTCTCCTGGTCGGCCTTCGACTTCGGCTCGATCGCGATCTCGATGACCGGCTCGGGGAATTCCATCTTTTCCAGGATCACCGGCTTTTGAGGATCGCACAGCGTGTCGCCGGTGCGTACCTCTTTCAGTCCGGCCAGCGCGACGATATCGCCGGCATAGGCCTCCTTGATGTCTTCGCGGTTGTTGGCATGCATCAGCAGCATGCGGCCGACGCGTTCCTTGCGATCCTTGGTCGAATTCACCACGCCGGTGCTGCTCTCCAGTTTGCCCGAATAGATGCGGCAGAACGTGATGGTGCCGACGAACGGATCGTCCATGATCTTGAATGCGAGCAGCGCCAGCGGCTCGTCGTCCGATGACTTGCGCTCGACCTCATTGCCCTTGAGATCGACGCCCTTCACCGCCGGCACGTCGAGCGGCGACGGCAGATAGTCGACGACGGCATCGAGGAGCGGCTGCACGCCCTTGTTCTTGAACGCGGAACCGCACAGCACCGGAAAGAACTTGCCTTCAATAGTCGCCTTTCGGATCAGGCGCTTGAGCGTGGCGACGTCAGGCTCCTTGCCATCGAGGTAAGCCGACATCGCGTCATCATCGAGCTCGACAGCAGCTTCGACCAGTTTCTCGCGATATTCCTTAGCCTGATCCAAAAGATCGACCGGAATTTCGACGTCCTGATATTTCGCGCCGAGCGTCTCCTCGTCCCACACCACGCCGACCATGCGGACGAGATCGATCACGCCCTTGAACGTATTCTCGGCGCCGATCGGCAGTTGGATCGCCACCGGCTTGGCGCCGAGGCGGTCGACGATGTCTCTCAGGCACAGAAAGAAGTCGGCGCCGATCTTGTCCATCTTGTTGGCGAAGACGATGCGCGGAACGTTATAGCGGTCGCCCTGCCGCCAGACCGTCTCAGTCTGCGGCTCGACGCCCTGGTTGGAATCGAGCACGCATACCGCGCCGTCGAGGACGCGCAGCGAACGCTCCACCTCGATGGTGAAGTCGACGTGGCCGGGCGTGTCGCTGATGTTGAGGCGCCTGCCGTTCCACTGTGCAGTCGTCGCGGCCGACGTGATGGTGATGCCGCGCTCCTGCTCCTGCTCCATCCAATCCATCGTCGCGGCGCCTTCGTGCACCTCGCCGATCTTGTGGTTCTTGCCGGTGTAATAGAGGACGCGCTCGGTGGTCGTGGTCTTGCCGGCATCGATGTGCGCCATGATGCCGAAATTGCGATAGTCCTCGATCGGATTTGTGCGGGGCATGGGGATTTATCCTTCGCTGTCTCTTTGTTTCACCAGCGATAGTGCGAGAATGCCCGGTTGGCTTCCGCCATCCGGTGCGTGTCTTCGCGCTTCTTGACGGCGTTCCCCCGGCTATTCGACGCATCGAGCAGTTCGGCCGACAACCGCTCGGTCATGGTTTTCTCGTTACGCTCGCGCGCCGCCGAAATGATCCAGCGGATGCCGAGCGCCTGACGGCGCGACGAACGCACCTCGACAGGTACCTGATAGGTGGCGCCACCGACGCGCCGCGAACGCACTTCAATCGACGGCATCACATTATCGAGCGCCTGCTGGAACACGGTGATCGCGTTGCCGCGGGTCTTGCCTTCGATAATGTCGAAAGCGCCATAGACGATGGTCTCGGCCGCCGACTTCTTGCCGGCATGCATGACCGAATTCATGAACTTGGTGACGACGACGTTCCCGAATTTCGGATCCGGGAGAATCTCGCGTTTATCTGCCCTATGGCGGCGGGACATCTCGTTGCTTCCTTATTTCGGACGTTTGGCGCCGTATTTCGACCGGCGCTGTTTGCGGTTCTTGACGCCCTGGGTGTCGAGCACGCCGCGCAGGATGTGATAGCGCACGCCGGGCAGGTCCTTGACGCGGCCGCCGCGGATCATGACCACCGAGTGCTCCTGCAGATTATGGCCTTCACCCGGGATGTAGCCGATGACTTCGAAGCCATTGGTCAGGCGCACCTTGGCGACCTTGCGCAATGCCGAGTTGGGCTTCTTCGGCGTCGTCGTATAAACGCGCGTGCAGACGCCGCGCTTCTGCGGGCTTTGCTGCAGAGCCGGGACCTTCTTCTTCGCGCGCTGCGTAACGCGCGGCTTGCGAATGAGCTGGTTAATCGTCGGCATTGCTCGTTCGGGCTCCAATGCGGGGCTTTCGCCCCTCTAATCTCGTTCCAACAGGGCTCGCGCCCGCTTACTCGCCGCAAAAATACGTAGGCGCAAAACCAAATCGCGCCACCCGCGTAACGGTGCGGAGGAGCGCTTGGCTTTGCAAAGGACCACGATGCGGCGATCGCGGTCGTGCACCCGATTAACTGACTTTGCGAAGTCAGAGACAGCGTTTGAGCTTCCTTCGTCGAGGCGTCACGCCACGTCCGACGAGCTGCGAAAGCGCCAAAAGACGACTGCTTTCAACAGCTTATACGGGGGACCCGGCAGGCCGTTCCGACTGGCGAAGCTCACCGCCTGTCAAAAGTGGGCGGTATGTATCGGCGTAACCGCGCTAAGTCAAGCAGATATGGGCACAAAAGTGCGGTGGCGCAAGCACATCTGCGCGGTGTGTCGGCCTGCAAATTTATCCTCAAGCCGGCTCCATGCCCTTGCTGCGGATCAGCCGCCCTGCTTGCGGCGTCTTGGTAAAGGCGACAAAGGCGCGGGCAGCGGCCGGCTCCCGCGCGCCGGCCGAAAGACCGGCAGCGTATATGATGACATTCTGCAGTTCGGCCGGCAGTGGGCCGACCAGGTCGGCGCCCGAGACCGGCAGGATGGCCACGATCTGTTGCAGGCCGATTTCGGCCTCGCCTGCGGCGACGAGCTCGGCCACTGGCCGACTGGTGAGCTTGGTTTTCGGCTTCACCGCCGCCGCAATGCCGAGCTTCTCCAGAAGACCCGCGACGTAAGCACCGCTTGGAGTCGCTATAGGAAATCGACTTGGCCGCGAGCAGCGCTGCCTTAAAGGCCGCGACCGTACTGATATCGGGGTTTGGCGCGCCCGAGCGCACGGCGAGCCCAACGGCCGAGCGTGTCACATCGACCGTGGCGCCTTCGCCAATCCTGCCGGCCTTGACCAGTTCATCGATCTCTGGACGCGGCAACAGCGCGATGTCGAAAACCGCGCCGTCGGCGATGTCCTTTTTCAGCACCGAGGTCAGCCGATACTCGCCTTCGACCTTGGTGCCGTTGGCCCGCTCAAATAGCGGCACAATCTCGGTCAAGAACGTGCGCATCGCGCCGCCGCTGAGGATCTTGATGGTCTTTGAGGACATGAGAGCCATTGTAACCCAGGCTACGAAAAAAAGGCCGCCCACCGGGCGGTCCTTCGATGTCCTAGCGGCTTGGCGGATTTACTCCGCCGCCGGCAGTGCCGCGGGCTCGGCGGCGGCTTCCGCCTTCACCGCAGCCTCCTTCTCGCGCTCGGCGAGAATGAGCGCATCGCGCTTGATCGCGACTTCGCGGATCTTGTTCATCATTGCGCCGGTTCCCGCCGGGATCAAGCGGCCGACGATGACGTTCTCCTTGAGCCCATCGAGCGTGTCGGCCTTGCCGTTGACCGCCGCCTCGGTGAGCACGCGCGTCGTCTCCTGGAACGACGCCGCCGAGATGAACGAGCGGGTCTGCAGCGACGCCTTGGTGATGCCGAGCAGCACCGGATGCGCGACCGCGGGCTTCTTGCCCTCCTCCGCCGCCTTGGCGTTGCCCTCATCGAACTCGAGCTTGTCGACCTGATCGCCCTGGATCATGTCGGTTTCGCCCGAATCGGTGATCTCGACCTTCTGCAACATCTGCCGAACGATGACCTCGATGTGCTTGTCGTTGATCGCCACGCCCTGGAGCCGATAGACGTCCTGGATCTCGTTGACGAGGTAGCCGGCCAGCTCCTCGACGCCCTTGATGGCCAGGATGTCGTGCGGCGCCGGGTTGCCTTCGACGATGAAGTCGCCCTTCTCGATCACGTCGCCGTCCTGCAAGTGGATGTGCTTGCCCTTCGCCACGAGATACTCGCGCGGCTCCTCGCTCTTGTCGGTCGGCTCGATGGTGATGCGCCGCTTGTTCTTGTAGTCGCGGCCGAAGCGCACCGTGCCGGAGATTTCCGCGATCACCGCGGACTCCTTCGGCCGCCGCGCCTCGAACAGTTCGGCAACGCGCGGCAGACCGCCTGTGATGTCGCGGGTCTTCGCGCTCTCCGTCGGGATACGCGCGATGACGTCGGCGGCCTTCACAATCGAGCCCGGATCGACCGAGATGATGGCGTCGACCGCGAGCGTATAGCGCGCGTCGCTGCCACGGCTCAATTTGTGGATCTTGCCGTCTTTGTCCTTGATCACCAGAGCGGGACGCAGATCCTGCTGGCCGCGGGCCGAACCCGAGCGCCAGTCGATCACAACGCGCTTGGCGATACCGGTCGACTCGTCGAGCGACTCGGTGAGCGACTGGCCGTCGACGAGATCCTCGTAGCCGATCGTGCCCTCGACCTCGGTGAGGATCGGCCGGGTATAGGGATCCCACTCGGCGATACGCTGGCCGCGCTTGATGTGCTCGCCGTCGGTGACCCGCAACCGGGCGCCATACTGAATGCGGTGCACGGCACGTTCGGTGCCGTCCGGATCGACCACCGCAACGATGAGGTTGCGGTTCATCGCGATCAGATCGCCGTCCGAATTACGGGCGACGTTGAGGTTTTTGATCTTGACGGTGCCCTCGAAGTTCGACTCGATGAACGACTGCTCCGAGATCTGCGCCGCGCCGCCGATGTGGAACGTCCGCATCGTCAATTGCGTGCCTGGCTCGCCGATCGACTGAGCGGCGATGACGCCCACCGCCTCGCCCATATTGACCGGCGTGCCGCGGGCGAGATCGCGCCCGTAACACGCGCCGCAAACCCCGGTGACGGTTTCGCAGGTGAGCACGGAACGGATTTTGAGCTCCTGGACGCCTGCAGTGACGAGCTTCTCGACGCTGTATTCGTCGAGCAACGTCGCATTCGGCACCAGCACTTCGGTGCCCGACGGATTGCGCACGTCTTCGGCCGTGGTGCGGCCGAGGATGCGGCTTGCCAGTGAGGCGACCACCGTGCCGGCGTCGATGATGGCGCGCACCTTGATGCCGCGGGTCGTGCCGCAGTCGAACTCGGTGATGATGCAGTCCTGCGCCACGTCGACGAGACGCCGCGTCAGATAGCCGGAATTGGCCGTCTTCAGCGCGGTGTCGGCGAGACCCTTGCGGGCGCCATGCGTCGAATTGAAGTATTCGAGCACCGAGAGACCTTCCTTGAAGTTGGAAATGATCGGGCTCTCGATGATCTCGCCCGACGGCTTGGCCATCAGGCCGCGCATGCCGGCAAGCTGACGCATCTGGGCGGGCGAACCGCGCGCGCCGGAATGCGCCATCATGTAAATGGAGTTCACCTGCGCCTCGGCGCCCTTCTCGGCCGCCGGACGGGAGGTGGAAATCTCCTTCATCATCGCTTCGGCGATGGTCTCGGTGCACTTCGACCAGGCGTCGACGACCTTGTTGTATTTCTCGCCCTGGGTAATCAAGCCGTCGTTGTATTGCTGCTCGAATTCCTTGACGAGATCGCGGGTCTTCTCGACCGTCGCTTTCTTGGAGTGCGGCACGACCATGTCGTCCTTGCCGAACGAAATGCCGGCCTTGAACGCATGGTGGAAGCCGAGCGCCATGATGCGATCGCAGAAGATCACCGTCTCCTTCTGACCGCAATGGCGATAGACTGTGTCGATCATCCCGGAGATTTCGCGCTTCGTCATCAGCTTGTTGACGAGGTCGAACGGCGTCTTGGCGAGCTTTGGCAGCACTGAGCCGAGAATGACCCGGCCCGGCGTGGTGTCGTACCAGCGCGTGACCGGCGTGCTGTCTTCGCCGACGCCATGCCAGCGGTATTTGATCCGCGAATGCAGGCTGACGGCCTTCTCGTGCAGCGCGAGGTCGATCTCGGCCAAATCGCCGAATATTTTCGGCTTCTCGCCTTCGACCGCATCGCGGATCAGCGAAAGGTAGTAGAGGCCCAGCACGATGTCCTGCGACGGCACGATGATCGGCGCGCCGTTCGCCGGGTGCAGGATGTTGTTGGTCGACATCATCAAGACGCGCGCTTCGAGCTGCGCCTCGAGCGACAGCGGCACGTGCACCGCCATCTGGTCGCCGTCGAAGTCGGCATTGAAGGCGGCGCAAACCAGCGGATGCAGCTGGATCGCCTTGCCTTCGATCAACACCGGCTCGAAGGCCTGAATGCCGAGACGATGGAGCGTCGGCGCGCGGTTGAGCAGCACCGGATGCTCGCGAATGACCTCGTCGAGGATATCCCAAACCTCGGGCTTCTCCTTCTCGACGAGCTTCTTCGCTTGTTTGACCGTCGTCGACAGGCCCTTGGCGTCAAGCCGCGAATAGATGAACGGCTTGAACAGTTCGAGCGCCATCTTCTTCGGCAGGCCGCACTGGTGCAGCTTGAG
>JBAUCK010000364.1:0-2393 GCA_049677525.1 Xanthobacteraceae bacterium | reverse complement strand
ACATCATGCTACTCGGACGTCTCGACGGCGGCCTCGGCTTCTATCGCTTCGTCTATAACGGCGGCGACAAGACCTATGTCGGCGTCATGGCGCAGGAGGTGCAAACCGTCATGCCCGGCGCGGTGGTGCGCGGGCCAGACGGTTATTTGCGGGTCTATTACGACAAGCTTGGTCTGAAGTTTGAAACCTACGATGCATGGGTCGCGTCGGGCGCACGCGTGCCGGCCGGTATGCCGGTTTCGCATTGAATCAGACGCGATATCCGAGGTCGTCATGAACAAGTCTCTTACAATGCTCACGGCCCTGATCGCGGCATTTTTTATTGCCGCTTCGGTCTCCTCAGCCTTCGCGCAACAGGACTACAAGTCGCCGCAGGACGCCGTCGATGCCCTGGTCGCCACGGCGCGCAGCGGCGACATGAAAACGGCGCTGGAGGTGCTCGGCAAAGACGGCGAGGACATCATCTCCTCCGGCGACAAAGTGTCGGACGACGCGGTGCGGGCGCGCTTCGTCGCCTCCTTCGACAAGAAGCATCAGATCACGATGAATGGCGACAACAAAGCGACCTTGATCATCGGCGACAACGATTATCCGTTCCCGATCCCGCTCGAGCGCAACAAGAACGGCACCTGGTCGTTCGACCCCGACGAAGGCCGCCGCGAAATCCTCTATCGCCGCATCGGCCATAACGAGCTCGACACCATCCAGACCGCGCTCGCTTATGTCGATGCGCAGAAGGACTATGCCGAGAGGGATCGCGGCGCAGGCGTGGGTGTCTATGCGCAGCGCTTCATCAGCACCGAAAGCAAGAAGGATGGGCTCTATTGGCCGACCGCGCAGGGCGAGGAGGAAAGCCCGCTTGGTGAGTTGTTCGCCGCCGCCTCCCGCCAGGGTTATCGCGCCGGCCAGGGCCGCTCGCCCTATCACGGCTATTACTACAAGATCCTGACCAAGCAGGGCCCGGCGGCCGAAGGCGGCTCCGCCGATTATGTCGTCAATGGCGAGATGATCGGCGGCTTTGGCCTCGTCGCCTATCCCGCGGAGTACCGCAATTCCGGCGTGATGACATTCATCGTCAACTATGCGGGGCAGGTCTATCAAAAGGATCTCGGACCGGACACCGCCGATCTCGCCGAGAAGATGACCTCGTTCAATCCGGACCCGACCTGGAAGAAGGTCGATACGAGCGTGTCGGCGCGGTGAGATGGAGCCAAGTGAAGTCGGCGCGCACGCCAGCTTATTTTTGCAACGCGATGGAGCTGCCGCAGCTGAACTAGCCAGCGGGGAGGAAGCCGTGATCGACCCCTTTGCCTGGATCGTGCCGCTCGTTCTCGCGGTGAGCGCGATCGCGATGTTCTTCATCGCACGGTCATGTGTTCGCCGGCCCGCGCCAGCCAGATCGCGCATGCATTGCGACTGCCGCGCGAGGCGGTGCTGCGGCGGCTGCAACAACTGGTCAAGCACGGCTATGTGGAGCGTGTCGGCAATGCCTATCGCGTCACTGACAAGGTCAATATTCCCGATCTGCAAGGTAAGCTGCAGTGGCGCATCGCGATGGTCACCGAGACCGCGAAGAAGCTTTCGGCGGCGGCATAGAGGCTCAACGGCGGCTAAGCCGGCCGATAACGCAGGGCGCCCGGCCGCGTTTTAAAAGCGTTGCGGCGTCTCAGTCACAGCGCCTCGATGTGCCACACGCCGCAGGCGCGGCATTCGAAAGTGGCGAGGTCGGGCAAGCCGTCGAACCGCGGCGTGCGTTTGGCAAGCCGCATCGGCTGCGCGCAACTCGGGCAGCGCGGCGGCGAAAACGTAAGATTCGGCGCTTTGGTTTCACACATGGCTGTCGCTCCCGGCCAGACTTTTGATCGCGCACGATCTTCTCGGAAAATCTGTCTCGACTTTTCCTGATCATGCTCCAAATCCGCAGCGCTTCCGCGCGCGGAACTTGAGACCGGCGCTGCGCTCCTTGGAGCGGCGAGTGCGGTCTCGTCTTTGGTCGATATACGTGGGAGGAGCGGATTAACGGCACGTGGCGGCGCTATTAAGCTTTAGCAGTCTCGCGGCGAAACCGCCGGCTTAATACCAACCCGCCGAGTGCCTGACTCTCGCGGGGATTCACAAGTCACCTGGGAAATGATTCAAGGTGGTAAACGGAGGGTCGTTCGCCATGGGCCGGGCGATTGCGGTGCGGACGGACTTTAGTGCCGGCGAGGTCCGCCGGATTGCCAAGCGGGCTAAGGACGCCGCGCAGGCGCGCCGACTACTGGCGATCGCGGCAGTGCTCGACGGCGCTTTGCGGGAAGATGCCGCCAAGATGGGCGGGATGGAGCGTCAGACGTTGCGGGACTGGGTGATCCGGTTCAACGAGCAAGGACCGGACGGTCTCATCAACATCC
>JBAUCK010000363.1:0-96781 GCA_049677525.1 Xanthobacteraceae bacterium | reverse complement strand
CGCGCCGTCAAAGGCGCCGCGGCGTTTCGCAGCCCCGCATCGGTCAAGAACAGCCGCTGCGGCGTTATTCGCGGCGGCGGCCACGAAGGTTCTGCAATCCACCGGCCCGGCAACGTGTCGTGGTGGGTCGCCGGTTTCACGCTTTCCGTCATCCACGCCCGCAGCATGGGTTCATCCATCACGCCGGTATCGATGCCCTTCAGCCAATGATCCCACCAACGCAGGATTTCCTGGAGGAATCCGATCTGGGGGCCGGGAAATGCAAAGTGCGGATAGGCGTGTGCCCATGGCCCGATGAGACCCTTGCGGGGCACCTTCAGTCCCGCGAGAAGGCGCGGGATTGCATTCTTATAACCATCGGTCCAGCCACCGACAGCGTAGACCGGGCACTGGATCGCTGCGTAGTCCTCGCATACCGATCCGTGCTTCCAATACGCATCGCGTCGTTGGTGCTGCAGCCAATTTTCCTGGAACAGCGGTCTGTTCTGCAGACGCTCCAACCACATCGCTCGCCAGCTATCGCCGACCAGCGCCGGATCGGGCGGAAGACACATCAAGCTGAAAAAGAAAAACGCCCATTCAAGTCCAGCTTTGGCCAGAAACGCGCCGCCCATGTAGTGCGCGTCGTCGGCGTACCGATCGTCGGTCGAACAAATGGTGACGATGGCCTTGAGCGCCGGGGGACGGCGCGCTGCGATCTGAAGTCCATTGAACCCACCCCAGGAAATTCCCATCATCCCAATCGAGCCGTTGCACCAGGGCTGAGCTGCGAGCCAAGCGATCACCTCCACGCCGTCGTCTTGTTCCTGCTTGGCATACTCGTCGAACAGCAGACCCGTCGATTCGCCGCTACCTCGAAGGTCGACGCGAACGCCGGCGTAGCCGTGACCGGCCAGATATGGATGCGTCAGCGCGTCCCGCTCGTACGTCCCATCGCGCTTGCGGTAAGGCAAATATTCCAGAATGGCCGGAACGGGATTCTGTTCCGCATCTTCCGGCAGCCAGATGCGGGCGGCGAGCTTTGTGCCGTCTTTCAAAGGGATCAACATGTGCTCGATGACGCGCACCGGTCTCGGAAACGTCGTGACAATCATTGCGGACCACTCATGATGGCGGCGGTTTGTCGGCCTGCTGCGGCTTGGAAGAAAATAACCGGCGAGGACGCGGTGTCACGCGAGGTGCCTGTTCACGCGTGGTGCTTGTTCATCAGTGCCAGGATCAGGGCATCGAGGCTATACGGCCCGGCCCCGGCCGAGACGATTATAATCAACATAAAGGCATAAAGCGTCTCCGGCAGATAGAGCCAGTCGTCGATGCGATCTCCTCTATCGATCGGCTTGTAGAGTTGGATTCTCTGCCGCCCGGACGTGACGATGGCGACGAGGATGATGACAAGCAGGCCAAGCGCGGCGAGTGGCGCCAAGAGTCCGATAAGGACCGCGCCGCCGGCGCTGAACTCGACCAACGGCACCCACCATTGATTGAAGCCCAGTGCTGGAACGCCGAGCGTCCTGAGTTCGTCGACGAATGTGCGGTGGCGCTCCGCGTTGAACAGCTTGTGATATCCCGAATGCATAAAGAATGCCCCGACCGCGATCCGGCTCAGGGCGATCGCGAGGTCGGTCCACCCGATACCAGCGAACAGCAGATCCATCATGGCCCATCTCCGCCGCGATTTGCTTAGCGCCGCGACATTGTGGCTGATTTCAAGCTGAGACGCTACCGGACCGTCTGGCCGACTCGGCATCGTTTCCGATAAAAGGAGCCGCATGCTGCGCGGGCCACCGAGCTTCGTCGAAGTCAGCGGTAGTCCGATGCGCCGGCAGAGTTGAGTCCACACCTGACGCCATGAGAACACCAATGGCTTGTCATGATCATTGCGCCGCGCATGCGGCGCCCCCGACACTGAACCGGCGGAGCGTCGTCACTGCGCTCGCGTCCACCGCCTTGCTGTCCGTCACGCAATTGTCCGCGCCGGACGCGCATGCCGAGGCCGGCGCAAGCACTGCAAGCGCCGAGGATACGCGCTTCATCCACATCGCCTTGAACGAAGCCCGGCGCGGCGATTACCCGTTCGGCGCGGTGATCGTGAAGGAGGGAAAGATTCTTTCGCTGGGCCGCAATCTCGGACGCACCCACGACGATCCGACGGCGCATGGCGAGATGGTCGCGATCCGCCGCTGCCTCGCCGTGCATGGCTCGGCACCGCTCAAGGGCGCGACGCTCTATACGTCCGGCGAGCCGCGCGTGATGTGCATGGGCGCGATCATCTGGTGCGGCGTCGGCCGCCTGGTCTATGCCGCCTCGGTGGCGCAGATCGCCGCCAAGATGAACCAGATCATGATTTCCAGCGCCGATATCGCAGCGAAAGCGCCGTGGGATCGCGTCAGCATCACCGGCGGCGTGCTCGCCGACGAGGCGGTGCCGATCTTGGCGCGCTAGGCGTTTGGCGGATAGCACATGGATTTACAGGGAAAAGCTGTCCTCGTCACCGGAGCCTCAAGCGGCATCGGCCAGGCCACTGCCGTCGCCTTTGCGCAAAAGCGCGCGCACGTGCTCGTTCATTACGGCAAGAACAAATCCGGCGCGCAGGCGACCCTCGACGAGATCAAGGCGATTTCAAGCGGCAGCCTCCATCGGGCCGACCTCATGAAGCGCGGGCAGATCGCGGCGCTGTTCGCGGACATCAAAAAGACGAGCAAGGCAATCGACGTGCTGGTGAACAATGCCGGCGACGCGCGCGGCGGCGAAATCGGCGACGATGAGGTCTGGGATTACGAGTACAAGAACATATTGATGTCGGCCGTGCAGGTGAGCCGTGAATTTCTGGCGCAGCAGTCAACGAGCTTGCGCAAGATCATCAACGTCACCTCGCTCTATGGAAATCTGCAAACCGGCGAGCCGCACTATCTGCAATATTCCGCCTTCAAAGCCGCACTCGCCAATCTCAGCGCCACACTGAACAAGTCGAGCACGCCGAATGTCATCGTCAACGCCATCGCGCCTGGCTACACGCAGACGCCGGCCTGGGCTGGCGCGCCGCCGGACGTTATCGAGGCCTGCGCGCGTGCCACCTCGATCGGCCGCTTTGTCCGGGCCGACGAGATCGCGCACGCCGCCGTCTTCATCGCCGAGAACGACGCGCTGGTGGGCCAGGTTCTCACGATCGACGGCGGGACGTCGCTCGTCGGGATGGCGTAAGGCTAGCGGCTCAGCTCCCGCATCGCCGCGTCCAGCCCTTCGATGGTCAGCGGAAACATCCTCCCGCCGAAAATCTGGCGCATCAGGCGGATCGAGCCGGTCATGTCCCAATCCTGTTCCGGCACCGGATTGAGCCAGACGCAGGACGGATAGGTCGCAATCACGCGCTGCATCCACACCTGGCCGGGCTCCTGATTCATGTGCTCGACCGAGCCGCCCGGCGCGACGATCTCGTAAGGCGACATCGAGGCGTCGCCGACGAAGATGACTTTATAATCGTGCGGATAGGTGTGCAGCACATCGAAGGTCGGCGTCGTCTCGGTCCAGCGCCGGGCGTTCTCTCGCCACACTTTTTCGTACAAACAATTGTGGAAGTAGAGATGCACCAGATGCTTGAACTCGGTCTTGGCGGCGGAGAACAATTCCTCCGTGGTCTTGACGTGCCAATCCATCGAGCCGCCGACATCGAGGAACAACAGCACTTTGATCGTATTGTGCCGCTCCGGCCGCATCAGGATGTCGAGATAGCCTTTGTGCGCGGTGCCCTTGATGGTGCCGTCGAGATCGAGCTCGTCGGGCGCGCCGGTGCGGGCGAATTTGCGCAGCCGCCGCAGTGCGAGCTTGATATTGCGGGTGCCGAGTTCGACATCGCCGTCGAGATCCCTGAATTCGCGCTTGTCCCACACTTTCACGGCGCGGAAATTGCGGTTGGTGTCCTGGCCGATGCGCACGCCTTCGGGATTGTAGCCATAGGCGCCGAACGGAGACGTGCCGCCGGTGCCAATCCATTTGCTGCCGCCCTGGTGGCGGCCCTTCTGCTCGGCAAGCCGCTTGCGCAGCGTCTCTAACAGCTTGTCGAGACCGCCGAGCGCCTCGATCTGTTTCTTTTCTTCCTCGGTGAGATATTTTTCGGTGAGCTTCTTCAGCCAATCGGCCGGGATTTCAGCCGTGAGCGCGTCGTCGATCAGCGCCAGTCCCTTGAAGACGTGACCGAACACGCGGTCGAACTTGTCGAGATTACGCTCGTCCTTCACCAAAGCGGCGCGCGACAGATAGTAAAAATCCTCGACGCGGCGGCCGGCAACATTCATCTCCATCGCTTCCATGAGCGTGAGGTATTCGCGTAGCGTCACCGGAACGCCGGCCTGCTTCAGCTCGTGGAAGAAGGTGGTGAACATCGCCGCATTCTAATCCGCGTCCGCGCGAGCCGGCTATGGGTTGTATGGCCCGCATTTGCCTTCACAGCACCGTGAGCTAAGATATTGTTTTATATACATTTTATCTGGTGAAAGATATTTCTAAGATATATCTTGAGCTATAACGAGATATGATCTATCTAAAGATATATCTTAACAACGGGAGAACCCAAAGAACATGCATAGACATCACGGACATCGCGAGCATGGACATCGCGATCACGGTCATCGCGACCATGGGCGTCACGGCGATTGTGAATCGCGCGGCGAGCAATGGGGTGCCGGCCGGCATGGCGGGCGATTTGGCGGCCGATTTGGCCGCGGCGGTTTCGGCGGACGCTTCGGCGGCCCGGATGGCATGGGCGGCGACGAAATGATGCGGGCACGCCGCATGCTGGCGCAGGGCGACTTGCGGCTTCTGGCGCTGGCGCTGATCGCGCAAGCGCCGCGGCACGGCTACGAGATCATCAAGCTGGTCGAGGAAAAGACCGGCGACTGGTACTCGCCAAGCCCCGGCATCGTCTATCCGACGCTGACCTATCTAGAAGAAGCCGGCTATGTCACGGCTTCGACCGAAGGCTCGAAGAAGCTCTACACCATCACCGACGAAGGCAAAGCCTATCTCGACGCCAACCGCGACATCATCAAGGTGGTGCTCGACCGTTTGGCGGCGATCGGCGAACGCGTCGGCCGCTGGCGCCGCGCCGCCCGCGGCGAGCGCGAGGAAGAACTGCCTCCGCTCGTCGACGCCGCGATCAGGAATCTGCGCGAGACAGTCGCCAAGCGGCTCGCCAACGACGCCGATGTGGAATCCCGTCTCGTCGAAATCCTCGCCCGCACCGCGGCGGACCTGCAGCAGAAGAGCTGACGCGGCGGTCGGATTTTAGGGGAGCATGATCTTTTCGGAAAACCGGTGCCCACTTTTCCGGATCATGCTCTAGACCGCTTCCGGCGTCTGAATGTGTTCCGGCCGGACGCCGAGACCCAGCATGCGGGCGGGAATACGCCGCAGCACCGGGAATGCTTCGAATAGCTTGAAGAGCAGCGGCGGCTTCGGCCGCTGCGCGCCCTGCAGCGCCGGGCCGATGATGCGGTTCTGCATTGTGAGTTGAATGCGCTGCGTCATCTGCGCCGGGAAAGAACGGCGGCGCTGGATCGCCCGCAGATCGTCATCGGTCACTGTGCCGGCCTTGAGCGGCGCGGCCAGGCGATTGGCGGCAGCCACAGCGTCTTGCACGGCGATATTGACGCCGACCCCGCCGATCGGCGACATCGCATGCGCGGCGTCGCCGATGCAGATCAGGCCCGGCCGCCACCATTGCCGCAAACGATCGACCTTCACCGTCAGAAGCTTCACATCGTCGAAGCTTTTGAGCTCGCCGATGCGGTCGGCGAGGAACGGCGACAACTCCAAGACGCGCTTGCGGAACGCCTCGATTCCGGCCGCAGTCACCTTGTCGATGCCGCCTTTGGGAATGACGTAGGCGCATTGCCAGTAATCGGTGCGGTCGAGCATAACCAGCAGCGCGCCGGACTCGATATGGCCGAAGGTTTCGGGATCGTCGCCCCCCTTGCGCGTGATGCGAAACCACAAGACATCCATCGGCGCGCCGAAATCGTCGCTTTTCAAGCCGGCTTTCTCCCGCATCATCGAATGCCGTCCATCGCAGCCGACGATGAGATCGGCGCGAATATCTAACTCACCGTCCGGCGTCTTGGTGCGCACGCCGACAATGCGGCCGCCCTCCTCGATCAGATCGGTGGCGTCGGTCTGCATGCGCAGATCGAACGTCTTGTAGCGTTTGCCCTTGCCGGCAAGAAAATTGAGGAAATCCCATTGCGGCATCAGCGCGATATATTTGCAGCGGGTCGGCAGGTGCGTCATGTCAATCGCCTGCAGGCGCTCGTCGCCGATCTGCATGGTGAGCCGCGCGACTCTCGAATGCGGCAGTTTCAGGAATTCGTCGAGCAGGCCGAGTTCGGACATCATCTCCAGCGTCGAGGGATGGACCGTGTCGCCGCGGAAATCGCGGAAAAAATCCTGGTGCTTTTCCAGTACCGCGACCTCGACGCCGGCGCGGGCCAACAAGAAGCTGAGCATCATTCCGGCGGGCCCGCCGCCGACAACACAGCATTGCTTTTTGAGCGGCGTATTGGTCATGTTCCTGCCCGTCTTTCCCGCCTGTCGGCTGTCTATTAACGCTTGCGGATTTGCGGCAAGCTATATCTTCCAAGCCTTATATTTCCTGTAACATCCTGGGCGCGGTAAGGTTCGCTTGCACATGAATTTCGGCCTCACATTTCCGCCGCAACCGGGGTGCTAAAAAGCCGGCATGACCTATCCGCCTCTCGTCATGCGAAACCTTCTCGTCCTCGCTTTCGGCATCGGCATTCTGCCCGGCCTGGCGCCGCGTGACGCGGCCTTTGCCCAACTCGCGGGCACCGGCGATTTTCACATCCAATGGCAGGTGAAAAACCGCTTCCGCCTGCTCAAGAACGAGGCCGATTTCCAGCGCATCGCGGCGGAGAACCGCGGCGACGGCATTCTCGCCCAGGAAGAGCGGCTCGAGAGCGACACCGGCGGGATGGGCTGGGCCAGAGATGTCGTCGGCAATCTGTGCCTCGACGCCTATGGCGAGCTTGTCGACACCTGCGAGCGCGACGGCGTGCGCGAGAGCTATCTCAGTCCCAAAGATCATCCGGTCGGCGTGTCGGTGGCCGGGCCGCTGCCGCAGGACGCCACCTGTATGTGGAGCTTCGACGACGGCGACGGGCCGGTGCGGCAGAACACCGCGCCGTGCAATCAGGAAGTCAGGCTGCGCGTGAAGAGCGGCAAGACGACCGTGGCCACGGTCGACATTCCGCTCGGCGACGGCACCGCGCAGCGCGTCGCGACCGAGATCGCCGTGCGCGACGTGCTCATCGCCGGCATCGGCGATTCCATCGCCGCGGGCGAGGGCAATCCGGATGTGGCGGTCGAACTCGACGGCGGCTTCTGCTTTCGGCGTTTCTTCCGCGCCGGCGGCAGCCAATATTTCCGGCCGAGCCGCGCCGGCTATAGCGACGACCGTTCCTGCGAATTGGGATCGCTCAGCCCGACGGCGGCGCGAGACTGGGCGCGCCACGGCGCGCGCTGGATGAATCCGGCCTGCCATCGTTCGCTCTACAGTTATCAGGTGCGCACCACGCTCGCGCTTGCAATCGAGCAGTCGCATATCGCGGTGACGCTGTTACCGCTCGCCTGCACAGGAGCGACCATCGCGACCGGCATGTTCTCCGGACAGCGCGCCGACGATTGCCCGTGGGTCACCGGGATCGATAGTTGTTCAGGGACCGCGCCGCCGCAATTTTCCGAGCTTAAGGACATCATCGCGGCGCTGCACAAGCAGCAACCCAACCGCAATCTCGACATGGTCCTGCTGACGGTCGGCGCTAACGACGTCAACTTCGCCGGACTTGTCGCCAATGTCATTGTCGACTCGCTGACCGAACGGGTGTTGCTCAAGCAAGGCGGATCGATCGCCAGCGTCGCCGATTCGCAAGCCGCGCTGGACGACGATCTGCCCAACGAATTTTCGCAATTGCGCACGGCGCTGAAGCCCTATGTCGGCGGCAATCTCAGTCGCGTCGTGTACGTTTCCTACGGCAACCCGGCCGAGCAGGCCGAGAACCAGCCCTGCCCCGGCGGCCGCGACGGGCTCGACGTGCATCCGGCCTTCGGCGCCGATGCGGAACGGCTGCGCGCGGCGGCGCAATTCGTCGACAACAAATTTCTGCCGAAGCTGCGGATGCTGGCGACTTGCGACGGCAACAAAACCTGCAAAGACGCCGCGACCGAACGCATGACTTTCGTCGACGGCCATCAGCAGGCCTTCGCCCGTCACGGCATGTGCGTACGCGCCAACAGCGATCCGGAATTCGATCGCAACTGCTTCTCGACCAAAGGCGACAGCTTCTCCGACGATCCGAATACGGCGCCGGACAATCCGATGGCCTGCGGCGAGCCGGCCAGCAATTATCAACCCTATTCGCCGCGCGGGCGCTGGATCAGGACCGCGAACGACAGCTATTTCGTCGCCATGACCTATCCCGAGGGGATGCCCGCGGTGCTCAAACCGAGCGACATTCACGACGCGCTCTGGGGCGTGCTTAGCGCCGTCTATGGCGGCGCAGTGCATCCGAGCGCCGAAGGTTATGCGGCGATGGCGGACGCGGCGCTGCCGGCCACACGCGGCGTGCTCGGCCTGACTCCGCCGCCCTCGTTCAGCGCCGCGCCGCTGCCGCCGCCGGCAATTCCCTCGCCCACGGCTTTGCCCGGTGCCAGCGTGCCGCCGGCACGGACGCCATAACTCGCGAAGGCACGCGGCCTATCGCCCCTCCCTTCCAAGTAAACATCCTCGAGCGCGGCCGGCATGTCCGTCGCGAGGGACGGCGTTACCCGTCTATCGCAGGTGCTGCTTGGCCAAGAAATCGAGAATGAGAACAGCGATCTCGTCATTCTTCTCATCCAGGGCGAAATGACCGGCGTCGAGCAGATGGATTCCGGCGTCCGGCAGATCGCGCTTGAATGCCTCTCCGCCGGGCGCGATGAAGGAAGGATCGTTGCGCCCCCAAACGACCAGGGTCGGCGGCCTGTGCGCACGCAACCAGGCCTGCCACGCCTGATATGCAGCGACGTTCGTGCGGTTGTCATAGAGCAGCGCCGCCTGGATCTCGCATTGGCCGGGCCGCGACAGGTGAGCGTACTCGTCGGTCCAGGTATCGGGGTTGTAACGCTCGGGATGCCGGGTCCCGAGCGTATGACGCTGTTGGGTTGCCGCCAGCGACACGAAGGCATCGAACACTTCAGGATGCGCTTTCGCGGCCAATACTCCGCGATCCCGGCCCATTTGGCGCCCAGTCCCTCCCGATAGGCATTGGCATTCTGGATGATGAGAGCCTGCGCGCGTTGTGAATGCGCCAAAAGCATGCGGAAGCCGACCGGTCCACCGTAATCGTGCAGAAAGAGGGTGCATCTATCGATCTTGAGCAGATCGAGAGGGGCGTCTGTTGTCCCGGCCAGGTGATCGAACGCGTATGAGTACGAGGACGGCGGCGGGGCGTCGCTCTGACCGAAGCCCAGGAAGTCAGGCGCTACCGAATGATAACGTGTGGCAAGCAGCGGAATGAGCGTATCGAACTCCCGCGATGATGAAGGAAATCCGTGCAGCAGCACGATCGTCGGCGCGTCCTTCGGGCCGGCTTCCCGGTAGAAGACGCCGATGCCGTCAACCGTCAACACGATGATAGGTCGTCGTCGTCGAAATCGATTCCATCGGAGCAGCCTGCGTCACGTGGCCAGCGATCAGAGCGATGGCGGTCGCCGGAAGAGGTTGCGTTTCAACATTGGACTTCCGACGCCTGGGTCAAGCCGGCAACCACAGCCTCGATGGCCCAATCCCATCTGCGAAGCTATACCCATCTGGCTTCAAGCCAAGCGGGAAGTAGTCAGGCTGGGCC
Source organism: Xanthobacteraceae bacterium (assembly GCA_049677525.1). Taxonomy (GTDB): domain Bacteria; phylum Pseudomonadota; class Alphaproteobacteria; order Rhizobiales; family Xanthobacteraceae; genus BOG-931. The sequence goes on along the minus strand of JBAUCK010000363.1, from coordinate 86,885 downwards.
CGCGTCAGGTGTTGAATCGCAGCGTTAGCCCTATGCAACGAACAAATAATGAAGCCGGCCGACGCCGGGCTTCATCGCGTTTAGGAGCCCCGTGATGAAAAACGAGTTGAGCCGAACCGCTACGACGCGGCCGCCGCTGGCGCAGCGTGCGGTTTTTCCGGCGCGACACCGAGCTTCTTCTGCAGGCTGGTCGAACTGGTCGTGTACTGAAACACCAGCCGCTTGTCCGGATAGACGTAGCGATGCGCCTTCTGCGACATCAGCGCGCCCTCGTGGAATCCCGACAGAATGAGCTTGAGCTTGCCGGGATACCAGTTGATGTCGCCGATGGCGAAAATGCCGGGCACGCTGGTTTCAAAGCTCGCCGTCTCGACCGGAATGAATTCGTTGTCCTTGAGCTCGAAGCCCCAATTGGCGACCGGACCGAGCTTCATGGTCAGTCCGAAGAACGGCAGCAGGGCATCGCAGGCGATTTCGAAGGTCGAGCCGTCGTTCGATTTGCCGACCGCCTTTTGCAGCTGGCCGTCGTGGCCGGCGAGCGAGGCGACCTGCCCCGTGACGAAATCGATTTTGCCTTCGCCGACCAGCGCCAGCATTTTGTTGACGCTGTCGGGCGCGGCGCGGAATTCAGCGCGCCGGTGCAGCAGCGTCAGGTGCTTGGCGAGCGGCGCCAGATTGAGCGTCCAGTCGAGCGCGCTGTCGCCGCCGCCGACGATCAGAATGCGCTTGTCGCGGAACGCCTCCATCTTGCGCACCGAATAGAACACCGATTTGCCTTCATAGGCCTCAATGCCCTGGATCGGCGGACGCTTGGGCTGAAACGAGCCGCCGCCGGCGGCGATGACGACGATCTTGGCCTCAAAGACCTTGCCCTGATCCGTCTTCACCCGAAACAGTGGATCGCCGATCTTTTCGACGCTCTCCACCATCTCGTTGAGATGGAATTGCGGATTGAACGGCCTGGTCTGTTCCATGAGCGAGTCGACGAGCCCCTGCGCGCTCGTCATTGGAATTCCGGGAATGTCGTAGATCGGCTTCTCCGGATAGAGCTCGGCGCACTGGCCGCCGATCTTGTCGAGAATGTCGATGAGGTGGCATTTCATATCGAGCAAGCCGAGCTCGAACACCGCGAACAGGCCGATCGGCCCGGCGCCAATGATGACAACATCGGTTTTGATAGCTTCGCTCATATCGTATCCAAGTTCCGCGTCAGAAATTTTTTGGGGAAGGCGACTATCTAGCGCGTCGGACCGTGCCGCGCCAGACCCCGCAAAGAGCGGAAATGACAGGAGATCCGGGGCCGGTATGGGCGGTTCCGCTCAGGCTTGGCGGTTCAGGCTTGGCGGTTCAGGCTTGGCGGTTCAGGCTTGGCGGCTCGGCGTGGTGACCACCAGTCCGTCAAGCTCGTCCGCCACTTTGATCTGGCAGGACAGGCGCGAATTCGGCTTCACCTCGAAGGCGAAGTCGAGCATGTCGGCCTCCATCGGCGACGGCGCGCCGACCTTCTCCCACCACGCCTGATCGACATAAAGATGGCATGTCGAACAGGCGCAGGCGCCCCCGCACTCGGCCTCGATTTCGGGCACGCCGTTTTTGATCGCCGTCTCCATGACGGTCGAGCCAACTTCGCCGTCCACGGTGCGGGCCGTGCCCTCGGAATCAATGAAGGTGATTTTCGCCATGACGCAACAAGTGAGGTTTGGGGGGCTGGTCTTAAGACTGCAGCAAAGTTCGCGGGCGGGCCTGTTCTATCCGCTCGGGCCGGGCGGCGCCAGTACGGGCGGGCAAGCGCTGAAAGAAGATTTTGCCGCCGCGGCGGACGGCATAGAAACAAAAATACTGCGCAAGCGGGAAACCACGAGCGAAACCAAGAACGAAACGAAGAGCGAAAGTTGGGAGGCTCAGCGCGGGCGCGCCAATTCGGCCAGGAGCCCGGTCAGGCGCGAGCCGATGGCGGCGCTTGCTTCGAGGCTCGCCGACTTGAGTTCGGTCACCGCCTCCTCCATCGCCGTGGCCGAGCCCTCGCCGTTTGCAGAGTTTTCCACAAGCTCTGCGGCACGCGCAACCCGCCATGCCCCGATGCCGCGGGCCGAGCCTTTCAGCGTATGGGCGGCGGCCGCGGCCAAGGCCGGTTCGGCGCCGACAATACGACCCAACACGATGGTCGTCTGCCGCACGAAAAGTTCGAGGACTTCGCGTTCCAGCCGCCGGTGGCCGAGCGTCATGCGCTCAAGATGGGTCTCGTCGATAACGGTCGGCTTGCGATCGTGATCGCAGGCCGCGGCCAAAACGCTCGATACGCTCACAAACGCCCTCCCCGCCGACATTACTGAAGCGCACAGCCTGCCCGAAGGCCGTAAGAGAATTCACCCGATGTTTCACGGCAATGGTAAGGAAAGACTTACGCCGCGCGGCGAGGCGCTCATCTCACGCAAGTCGGATGGCAAGTTTGTTGCAAGTTGATCCCGGGTTGATCCCTCGGGATCGCGAGTTTTCAGCCCCAAGTCGGCCGCAATGCTGACCCCACATTGACGGTATTATTTGCCGGAAAACCTCGGGAACATGGTCAACAAGACGTTAACGATGATTAAAGGACCGTTACCAAACCGGTTTTATTCGATCTGCCAGAGCGATAGGATGCGCGGTGGCAGTGGGACTTGAGGGTTTGCCTTGGGGAGGCCCTCAGCCGGTGTGTAATTTGAGGATCACGCGCTCGTGGCGCGGCCTGCGCGGTTTGGGGAATCTCGCACGATCTCCGGAGCCTTGCGCGGGCCGACCAAGTTAGGCGGAACACGCGAGGCGACGACCGAGATGGCGAACTACCCGAAGAAGATGAAGGATCCGACGGAGGCGGCGCTGTCGGCGATCCAGGAAGCTCTCAATATCCGGAACGAAGACGAGCCGGCGGAGCCCATCTCGCAGGCCAAGGCGCAGTCCGAAGCGCAGTCCGAAACTGCCGCCAGGCCCGAGGGCATGAGTGACCTGTTTACCGGCGACCTGCGATCGCGCGGCCAAAGCGCGCAAGCCACTGGGCAAGCCGTTTTTGAGGAGCCCCTCGACACCGGCGCATCGGATACGGGCGCCGTCGGCACGCGCGATCTTGCCGCGCAGTCCAACCGTGTCGCCAATGACGATCAGCAATCGATCGGCCAGGTGCTGCAGGCGCTGCAGCGGCGTCCGGCTCGTTCGTCTTATTTCTTCGCCACCACCTTCTCCGCGGCCTGGATTGTCGGCTGCCTCGCGCTGTCCTGGGCCTATCTGTCGAGCTTGAATTCAGCCGTCGGTCCCGGCCATTCGCCAATCGCTTTGATGGTCGGCCTCGGCGCCGCGGCTTTGCTGCCGGTCATCTTCGTTTTCGGCATCGCCCATATGGCGTGGCGCGCTCAGGAGCTTCGCCTCATCGCGCAATCGATGGCGCGGGTCGCGATGCGGCTTGGCGAGCCCGAGGGCATGGCGCGGGATTCGATCGTCACCGTCGGCCAGGCGATCCGCCGCGAAGTCGCGGCCATGGGCGACGGCGTCGAGCGGGCACTCGCGCGCGCCAGCGAGCTCGAAGCGCTGGTGCAAAGCGAAGTCGCGGCCCTTGAGCGCACCTATAGCGACAATGAAGTGCGGATCCGCGCCCTGCTGCAGGAACTCGCCAGCCAGCGCGATACGCTGGTCGGACAGGCCGAGCAGGTGCGCTCGGCGATCAACAATGTGCAGATCGACCTGACCCAGGATTTGTCCACGATCAGCGAGCTCGTCGGCCAGCAGGTCAACGAAGCGGCGATGCGGATCACCCATTCGCTGGCGGAGCGCGGTGAGAGCATCACCACCCAGCTCAGCCAGATCGGCGACAATATGGTCACGCAGCTGAGCGAGCGCGGCGGCGAGCTGCTCGATCGCCTCGAAGAGGCAAGCGAAGAGACTTCGCGCGCGATCGCGGCCGCCAGCGACCGCCTGACCGCGAACCTGAATTTCAAGACCAATCACATCGGCGACGAGTTCGCCGAAATCGCGGGCGGCATCGAAGACATGATGGTCGAGCGCCTCGACCGCGTCACCGAAGGCTTCTCCGAAAAGTCGCTCGCGGTCGTCGATCTGATGATCGGGCGGTCGCAGGAATTGACCGACGCCATCATCGACACCTCGAGCCAGCTTGCCGAGACGATCGCGACGCGCGCCGACGAAGTCAATTCGACGCTGAAATCGTCCGGCGAGTCGCTGTTGCTCGATCTCGATCTGCGCGGCGGCGAAGTCGCGGCGAGAATGAAAGAAGCCGCCGACGGCATCGCCGAGTCGTTGATCGCCGGCAGCACGACCATGACCGACTCGATGCGCGAGAGCGCCGAGCATGTCGCCGGCGTCATGGCGACGCGCAGCGACACCGTCAAGGAAATGCTCGCGACGCGCCTCGCCGCGTTCGAGGAAATGTTCAGCCATACCGGCGTCGAGCTCGGCGAGCGGATCTCGCGCGATTCCTCGACGCTGGGCAATCTGATCACCCGGCATCTCGCCGAATTCGATCGCACCGTGAAGACCTACGGCGCCGAGCTTGTCGAACGGCTTGGCGCGCGCACCCAGGACGTCTCCGAATCGATGCGCAGTTATGTCGACAATTTCGACAATCGCGTCACCTCGAAGGCGAACGAAGTCACCAATGTGCTCGATCAGCGCCTGACGCGCTTCCAGGAAGCCATCGACGGCCGCTCGCAGACGCTGACAGACGCCCTGTCCAGCCGCATCGTCGAAATCTCCAAAACCCTCAGCGAGAACGGCAAAGAGGTCATCGTCGCGCTCGATAAGCGCATCGGCGACGTCACCACGATTATCGACGCGCGCGCGGTCAAGCTCGCCGACACGATCGGCGACCGCATCGCCGGCATCGACACCGCGCTTGGCAAGGGCGCGCTTGAAGTCGCCAGCATGCTCGACTCCCGCGTCGACCATCTGGAACAGCTGCTCGGCGGGCGCGCTGAGACCGTTGTGAGCCAGATGGAGGCGCGCAGCCGCGTTGTCGCCGAGCAGCTCGGCTCGCGCTTCGCTCAGATCGCGGAATCGATCAAGACCAATTCCACAGACGCCGAACGCGCCCTCACCCAGCTTGCCGCCAATACCACCGACGCGCTCGGGGAAAGCGTGACGGCGAGTACGGCTGCTGCGGAGGCGCTCAACCGCAGCGCCGCCGAGGCCACGGTTTCGCTCAACCGCAGCGCCGGCACGCTCAGCAATGTGATCACCACGAGCGCGGCGGTCGCCAATGATGCGATCGGCAAGTCGACGGCGGGCGCCGCCGATCTCCTCGCCAAGAGCACACAAAGCGCGACCGACTCGATCACGCGCGGCGCAACCGAGGCCGAGCGCAAGCTGATCGGCATGAGCACCGAAGTTTCGCGCAATGTCGTCGGCAAGGCCAACGAGATCAACACCGCTCTCGGCCAGCGCGTCGACGAGATGACGCGCATTCTCGACGAGAAGTCGAACACCCTGATCGCCGCTTTGACCGCCAGGGGCCAAGGCTTTGCCGGCGAAGTCGGCCGCATCACCGATCAGACGGTCAAGGCGATCGAGGCCAAGGGCTTCGTCTTCACCCAAACCATGCTGGACAAGAGCGAAGAGATCGCCCGCGTCATCAACGATGCCACCCTGAGCGCCACCGCCGTGGTCACGCGCACGCTCGGACAGATGCAGGAAGGCACCCACGGCGTCACCGAAGGCGCCAAGCTGACGCTGACGCGAACGATCGAAGACATGCATCAGGCGACCAAGACCGCGATCGAACAGTCCAAGCAGACGGCGGCCGCCACGATCGTCGAGATGACGGAGACGCACACCATGCTGCGCTCCGACTCCACTGCCCTGTTCGAGCGGCTGCGCGAAGCCAATATCCTGCTGCAGGAAGTGCTCAGCGGCGCGCAAGAGAACATGAGCTCGATCGAGCACACCATGGCGTCGCGCATTTCCGATTTCGTCGCCGCCATGAACGATCTGACCACCAAGAGCGGCGCCACCACCGGCAAGATCGAGCAGCATCTCGGCGCCTTCAACAATGTGACGACGCGTGTGCTGTCCGACCTCGGCGACCTCGCCGATCAGTTCTCTTCGCACGGCCGCACGCTGACCGAGGCGGTCGAGCTGCTCGATACCAGCAACCGCCGCGCCGAGGAGACGATCACCACCCGGCAGGCGACTATCGATACGCTGGTCTCGACGCTCGATACGCGAACCGAGGATTTCGGCCAGCGCCTCGAGCGCTTTTCGGGCCTGCTCGACGAGTCGCTCGATACCGCGACGACCCGCGCGCGCGAGATCGCCGGCGTCATCGCCCAGACCAGCAACGAAAGCCTGCAGACGCTCCAGCAGCAATACGAGGCGGTGCGCAACAACTCCGACGCGGAGCGCAAGCGCACCAGCGAAACGCTCAACGCCGTCTACGACGAGGCGCTCGCCGAAGTGCAGAGCATGTTCAGCCAATCCACTGAGCGCTTCGCCGAGGTCATGCAGGGCATGAAGCAGATGGCCTCGGAAATGCAGCGCGAGCTCGAGACCACGCGCAACGAAATGCGCCGCGGCATTCTCGAATTGCCGCAGGAGACCGCCGAGAGCGCGGCGCAGATGCGGCGTGTCATCGTCGACCAGATCGAGGCGCTCGCCGAGCTCAACCGCATCGTCGCTCGTCACGGCCGTTCGCTCGACGCGGTGGAGCCGGCGCGGCGCGAGGCCGAGCAGATTTATGCCGCGGGCGGCGGACGCGGCGCGCAAGCAAGGCCGAACCGTCCCGACACGTCGCCGCAGCAAATGGCGCCACAGCCTACTCCGCCGCGCGACATTACCGGCGCGCCGCGCCGGGCCGGGCCACCCAATCTCAGCCCGGTGCCGAGCGGCAAGGACGACGGCAAGAACGGCAGCGGCTGGCTGTCCGACCTGTTGAGCCGCGCCTCGCGGGAAGAGAATGCGCAGCCGATGCCGCCGGCGCGCGAAGGGCAGCGCGATGCCGTCGACTCGATCGATTCACTCTCGCTCGATATCGCGCGGATGATCGATCACGACGCCGCCGCGGAATTGTGGGAGCGCTATAAGCGCGGCGAGCGCGGTGTATTCAACCGGCGTCTCTATACGCCGCAAGGCGGCAAGGCGTTCGACGAGATCCGGGCCAAATATCGCGCCGACCCGGAATTCCGCCAGACCGTGGAGCATTACATCCACGAATTCGAGCGGCTCCTTGACGACGTTTCGCGCGGCGACCGCGGGCCGGCAGTGGCGCGGAACTACCTCACCTCGGATACCGGCAAGGTCTACACCATGCTGGCGCACGCGGCGGGCCGGTTCGACTGATTTCGCGCATGATCCAAAGCGGCGCGACGTTTGCGCACAACGCGCCGCCAATGCCCTTGCTTGTGACGTAATCGCGGCGCTACCGTTCAGCCATGGATCGCGTTGTGGACGCCCCGGTTGAACTGCCCACCGCCGCGGATGTCGATGCGGCCGCTTTGCGGCTCGCCGGCGTCGCCCTGCATACGCCGCTTTTGACTTCGGTGACGCTCGACGGCATGACCGGCGGCCGCGTCTTTCTCAAAGCGGAGACTTTGCAGCGCACCGGCTCCTTCAAGTTCCGCGGCGCCTATAACAAGCTCGCCTCGCTGCCGCCGGAACGGCGCACCGGCGGCGTGGTGGCGTTTTCCTCCGGCAATCACGCGCAAGGCGTTGCGGCCGCGGCGCGGCTCCTCGGCATGCCCTGCGTCATCGTCATGCCGCATGACGCCCCCCGCGCCAAGCGCGAGCGCACCATCGCGCACGGCGCCGAAGTCGTGCTCTACGATCGCGCCCGCGACGATCGCGAGGCCATCGCCAAAGACATCGCCGAGCGGCGCGGCGCCGTGCTGGTGCCGCCCTATGACGACGCCCTGATCATTGCCGGGCAAGGCACCGCCGGCCGCGAGATGGTCGAAGATCTCGGCGCGCTTGGGCTCATGCCCGACATCGTGGTGGTCACCGCCTCGGGGGGCGGCCTCGCCGCCGGCATCGCGCTTGCCGTCAAGACGCGGGTGCCGAAGGCTGCGATGTACACCGCCGAGCCGCAAGGTTTTGACGATCATGCCCGTTCGTTCAAGAGCGGCCAGCGCGAGGAGAACGCAGCCCTGACCGGCACCATTTGCGACGCGCTGATGGCGCGCACGCCAGGCAAGCTGACTTTCGCCATCAACCGCTCGCTGATCGGCGCCGGCGTGGTTGTCAGTGACGACGAGGTTGCCGCCGCCGTGGCTTTTGCCTTCACCGAATTGAAGCTTGTCGTCGAGCCTGGCGGCGCCGTGGCGCTCGCGGCGGTGATGACGGGCAAGATCGACGTCAAAAACAAAGTTGCCGTGGCCGTGTTGTCGGGCGGCAATGTCGATCCGGAATTGTTTTCGCGACTTGTTGCTTAGGGCGAAGTTGTTTCAGATTGATCGTTTGTCGCCCTAGGATTTTGACCGCCGCGTAAACAGCGTTGTACTCCGCCTCGTTGGGCGGCGCGGCAGCTTTGTCCGACTGCGCGAGTTTGACTGGACATCACAATGACCTGTTGAATCACCACCATACCAGGCCCGCACCATGCAATCGCATTGGCGCCCTTCAGGCAGAGATATTCACAGGTTCTTCACAGTGCGGTCGGGCCGGTTCCAGCCGCGGTTGCCGACCGTAGCGGCGATTTTGCGCCGTTTATCCCCAAAGCTTCGACTCGGATGGGTAGGCGCGGCTGCCGACATAGCGCAGTCCGTCCGGCCGATCCTTGGCAAGAAGCAATGGCCCGTCGAGATCGACGACGCTTGATCGCTGCGCCACCAGCATGGCCGGCGCCATGGCGAGCGACGTCGCCACCATGCAGCCGACCATCAGCGCAAAGCCGCGCTTTTCGGCCTCTGCGGCGAGCGCCAAGGCTTCCGTGAGGCCGCCCGTCTTGTCGAGCTTGACGTTGATCGCATCGTATTTTCCGCCGAGCGCTGCAAGCGAGGGGCGGTCGTGTACGCTTTCATCGGCACAGACCGGGATCGGCCGCTTGATCCGTGCGAGCGCATCGTCCCGGCCTTCCGGCAGCGGCTGCTCGATCAGGGTCACGCCGGCTTGCGCACACGCGGCGAGGTTTGGCACAAGATTATCGTCGGTCCAGCCTTCATTGGCGTCGACGATGAGCTCGGCCTGCGGCGCGGCGCGCCGCACCGCCACGATCCGTTCGCGGTCGTCGCCGGAGCCGAGCTTCACCTTGAGCAGCGGCCGGTCCGCTGCGCGCGCGGCAGCTTCCGCCATTGCTTCCGGCGTGCCGAGCGAAATCGTATAGGCCGTCACCAGCGGCTTGGGTTCAGCGAGGCCGGCCAATTCGTAGGCGCGCCGACCGCCGCGCTTGGCTTCGAGATCCCAAAACGCGCAGTCGAGCGCATTGCGGGCCGCGCCCGCGGGCATTTCGCTCTGCAAAGCCGTGCGGTCGAGACCACGCGCCAAAGCGGCGCGCATCGCTTCGATGGCGGCGACAATACCCTGCGGCGATTCGTGATAGCGCGGGTAAGGAACGCACTCGCCACGGCCGCGATAGGTCCCGTCGCTGAGATCGACTGTCACCACGACCGCTTCGGTCTTGCTGCCGCGGCTAATCGTGAAGGCATTGGCGAGCGGCCAGCGCTCGATCTGCACCGAGAGGTCCATCGCGCAAGTATGGCGGCTGGGACGGCCGATGCTCAAGAGTACAAAGCCTGGCGAAGTGAAAAAGGCTAAGCCGCTATTCCCGCGCGCTCGCGAACCGGCGCCGGCTCGTCTTCTTCGTCCGGAAGCGGCGGCAATGTCTGGGAGCGGTCGGCCCAACGGATGATTTCGAAGGTTCCGTCCGGATGCTCGGCGAGCGCGGTGCAGCTTTCCACCCAGTCGCCGCAATTCATGTAACGGATGCCGAAATTGTCGTGGATAACGGCGTGGTGGATATGGCCGCAGATAACGCCGTCGACGTTATAGCGGTGCGCCTCTTGGGCCAAGGTCTGTTCGAAAGCGCCGATATAGTTCACCGCGTTCTTGACCTTGTGCTTGGCCCATTGCGACAGCGACCAGTAGCGGAAGCCGAGCCGGCGGCGGATCGCGTTGAAATAGCGGTTGATAAAAATGGCGAAGTCATAGGCGGTGTCGCCAAGAAGCGCGAGCCAGCGCGCATGCTTGACCACCATGTCGAACACGTCGCCGTGTACGACAAGATAACGGCGGCCGTCGGCGGCTTGGTGAATGGCCGTCTCCATGACGTCGATGCCGCCGAAATGCGTGCCGTAATAATCGCGCAAGAACTCGTCGTGATTGCCGGGCAGATAGACCATCCGCGCGCCCTTGCGGGCCTTGCGCAGCAATTTCTGCACGACGTCGTTGTGGTCCTGCGGCCAGAACCAGCCGGAGCGCAATTGCCAGCCATCGACGATGTCGCCGACCAGATAGATGGTCTCGGCGTCATGATAGCGCAGAAAGCTGATGAGCTGATCCGCTTGGCAACCGCGTGCGCCGAGATGCACATCTGAAATAAACAGAGTACGGAACTTTGTTGTGCCGTGCCCGACAGTCACCGAACGATTTCTCACGTCTTTGTTGCCCTTCGAATCTGCTTCTAGATGCGATGCATTGCAGAACCATGACAATGCAAGGCACCAATGGTTAACGCGATTATCTCCGCTAAATGCGCATATCCGGCGCAAGTGATTTACCAACACGTGAGTCACAAGTCTGTCACGGCGCGGCACTAAACGTCCGTCGATGACAGGGACGATTCTTGTGGCAACGGCTTTCTGCGTCGTTGTCAGCTTCATTCACATCGCAAGTATTGCGATCGCGGTTCGGCGGTTCCGAACCTCTGCGCTCCGCGCGCCGCGGCAATATCCGGCCGTGAGCTTACTGCGGCCGCTATGCGGCATCGACAATTACGCCGAAGAGACGCTGCGTTCGACCTTCGAACTCGATTATCCGCATTGCGAGATTCTGTTCTGCGTCGCTTCCGGCAAGGATCCGGTGCTGCCGCTGCTGCGCAAGCTGATCGCCGAACACGGCGGCGACCGCGCGAGACTTTTGATCGGCGACGATCGCATCAGCACCAATCCCAAGCTCAACAACCTGCTCAAGGGCTGGCGCGCGGCGGCGCATGATTGGATCATCATCGCCGACAGCAACGTGCTGATGCCGCACGATTACATTCAGCGGCTGTTCGCAAGCTGGCGCGAGGATACCGGGCTTGTCGCCTCGCCGCCGATCGGCGCGCGGCCGCATGGATTCTGGGCCGAAATCGAATGCGCGTTTCTCAACACTTACCAGGCGCGCTGGCAATATCTGGTCGATAGTTTCGGCCGCGGCTTCGCTCAGGGCAAAACCATGCTGTGGCGCCGCGCCGATCTCGAACAGGCGGGCGGCATCGAGGCGCTCGCCAAGGAAGTCGCCGAAGACGCCGCCGCCACCAAGATCGTGCGCGGGGCCGGCCACAAGGTGCGGCTTATCGACCGGCCCTTGGCCCAACCGCTCGGCCACCGCACCGCTTCGGAAGTGTGGAATCGCCAATTGCGCTGGGCGCGGCTGCGCCGTGCGAGCTTCTTCCTCTATTTCGCGCCCGAGATTTTTTCCGGCGGCATATTGCCGATGATCGCCGTGGCCTACTTGGCCCACGAATTCGGCTGGCCGGTAGCGCTGTGCGCCGTCGCTTTCGGCGCGTTCTGGTATGGCGGCGAGATGCTGCTTGCCGCGGCGGCAGATTGGCACGCGCCGCTGCTTTATCCGCTCTATGGGTTGAGCCGCGATCTGTTGCTGCCGGTGCTGTTCGTCGCCGCGCTGAAAGGCAACGACTTCGTCTGGCGCGGCAACGAGATGCAGGTCGAACGCATCCAGGCGCAGCGGCGCCGGGTGCTGGCGCGGGTGCGGCCGGGCGTTGAGAAAGTCACAGCTGGCAGCCGCCGCCGGCTACGCTCGCTCCGCGAGCGGCTGTCGGAGCGCTAAAGCCTCAAAGCGGCGTCAGCTTCACGCGCGGCGCGGTCGGCGATCGCGTCGAGCGCCGCGCGATCCTCTGGAAAATCCGTGTCGATCCAGAATCGCTCCGCAAGACGCAGCGCGGCGCCTAAGGCCGGCCCGGCGGCAAGGCCGCGGCTCATCAAATTTGTCGCCTTCAGCGGAAACACCGGCGCCGTCCAGCGTCGCGGCAGTGTCGCAAGCTCATGCCAGGCGTGATCGGCGGCACCGGCGCGTGAGCGCGACCACGCCACCAGGACGCAGTCGGTAAAAGACTCTGGCCCGAGATGATAAAGCAGCGCGCGCCCTCCAGCAGCCGGTGTTACGTTCCACCAGTCGTCGAGCGCCTTGAGCCGCTCGGCTTCGGCATTCGACAGCCGCAGCCGCTCGGTGAGCCGCTCCGCATCTTCCTTGACCAAAACGCCGAGCGCACCAAGCCGCCGCACCGTGTTACCGGCAGTGCCGATCGCAGCTTCGGTCTTCACCGTGTTTTCGTAGCTCGCCAGCAGCGGCACGCCGCCTAAGACGGCGCCGAGGAGCCCCGCCTCCGCCATGATCGCGAGCGCCGGCGTCGCCTGCGGCGCCAAGAGCAGTTTGAGAAGCTCCATCCGCACCCGCTCGCGCGACAGCGTCTCGAGCCCTCCCCGCGCGGCGATGCAGGCGTGCAGTCCGGCCGCATCCGGAGCGCCGGAGCCGTACCAGGCGTGAAACCGAAAGAACCGCAGGATGCGCAAATAGTCTTCGGCAATGCGTTTACTCGGATCGCCGATGAAACGGACGCGGCGCGCGGCAATGTCGGCGAGGCCATCGACATAGTCGTAAACCGTGCCGTCCGCGCTCGCCGACAGCGCGTTGACGGTGAAGTCGCGCCGCTGCGCGTCTGCGGTCCAGTCGCGGCCGAACAGGACTTTGGCCTTGCGGCCATAGGTTTCGACGTCTTGCCGCAGCGTCGTGACCTCGAACGGCTTGCCGTCGATGACGACGGTGATGGTGCCGTGCTCGATGCCGGTCGGCACCGCCTTCCAGCCAGCCCGTTCGACGCGGCGCACGACCTCTTCCGGCACCGCGGTAGTCGCGATGTCGAACTCGCTGACGGCAAGATGCAGCAGTTCGTTGCGCACCGCGCCGCCGACGACGCGCGCCTCTTCGCCGTCGCGGCCGAGCGTCACCAGCAGATCTTGCACTTCGCCGCGCCTGAGCCAGGGCGCATCTTGCAGATGCGTGGCCGCCGTCACCTGGTCGTCCCCGGAATAAATTGGCCGTTCTCGATATGCGCGGGCACGTAGGTCGAGTTCGGCGGCGCGCCGGAGAAATTGGCGAGCAGCACCAGGCTGCTGATCACCAGAATGAGCGACGCGACGAGCAAGCCCGATACGCGCTGCATGGTCCAGGCCGATGGGTGCAGCACGCCGATGCTGGTCGCATAAAGGAAGGCCGCATAGAGCACGAAGGGCGTGAGAAACAGCGCCAATTCAGTCGAGATCGACCTGATCATCCGGCATAGATCCGCTCGTAGAGGTTTGTCAGAATACCCGCGGTGATGCCCCAAATGTAGCGATTCTCGAATAGTATTTCGTAATATTCGCGCTGGATGCCTCTCCAATCGCGCGTCTTGCGGGCATGGTTGGCGGGCGTCATCAGGAATTTGAGCGGGACTTCGAACGCTTCGGTCACCTCGCCCGGATTGAGCGTCAGGGTAAAACCGGGTTTGACACGCGCCACCGTCGGCAGAACGCGAAATCCGGAAAACGTCAGATAAAGATCGAGATAGCCGATCGGCTCGATGAGTATCGCTCCAAGTCCTGTCTCTTCCCTGGTTTCGCGCAGCGCTGCGGCCACCGGGCTTGCGTCGTCCCGCTCGATCCTGCCGCCGGGAAACGCGATCTGGCCGGCATGCGTCGTCAAATCCGGTGTGCGCTGCGTCAGCAGCACCGTCGGCTCGTTCCGATCGATCACCGGGACAAGCACCGCTGCCGGCCGCGTCGCCTTCACCCCGGCCTTGATCCAACTTTCCGGATTGAGATCGAGATCGCCGCGGGCGCCAGGTGCATTAGGATCGCTCAACGACGCCGGCACGTCCAAATTGAGCCGCGCGCGGGCGCGATCGAAAAAGCTCTCCGTTGCCGGCCGCTCCAAAGTGGCACTGCTATCGTTCACGTAAATTCCCTCACCTGATCGGCCGGCCCCATCGGAAAAAATTCGCCCATGGACGACACACCGAACATTGCCGCGCCTTCGACATCGCGCTCTTCGCCGAGTTCGACAAGATCGAAGAACAGCGCCCGTGTCACCTTGGCCCAAAGATCGCGGCGGACGTGAAGATAAGGTTTGAGCCCGCCGGTATCGGCTTCCGGCTCGAAGCGCAGCCGGTGCTGCCGGCCGCAGGCGATCCAATCGTCGACATTTGTCCTAAAGTTGAGCACATGGCCGTCCGCGCCGTCTTCGACATTCATCTCGACGGCGAGAAACGGTGCATCGTCGACCCGGATGCCGCACTTCTCCACGGGGGTGACGAGGTAATAATTGTCGTTTTCGCGCTTGAGCACCGAGGCGAAAAGCTTGACCAAAGCCGGTCGGCCGATCGGGGTTTTGAGGTAAAACCAGGTCCCGTCAGCAGCGATGCGCATGTCGATATCGCCGCAAAACGGCGGATTCCACAGCTCGACGGGCGGCCCCCCGGCGGCACCCCAATCGGCGCCATTTGCCGCGCGACCTAGCGCTCCCGTGATCGCCTCAAGGCCCAATTGCCCTTCCTTCGCCATGGTTTGCCTTGAATCTGGGCCTTGTTGTCAGTCGGGGGGCACGGTCAGTCGCGAGTTCGACATTGCCACTTTGCATTGCGCCGCCTTTTGTACCAAGCCGTGTTTCCCTGGCGGTTTCCCGAGTGGTTTCCTTCTTGGCGAAGAATCAGCGCAAGATCGGTAATCGTACGGCTGGCGCATATATTGCATGTTATGTGCCTAATAGCAGTGCAGAGGCGCTGCCACCGATTCGGGCATGTGACGCGAATCTGACCCGAAACAAATGCTGCCTGACCAGAAGGAGTTAGCCATGCCCGCTGCCGGCGGAGAAGGGCTCGAAAAGCTCGAAGACATGATCGTGCGCTCGGCGGAAACGACCGCCGATCATGTCCGCGCGGCCAAGACCGCGATCGGCACCGTCATTTTCGGACAGGAGAAAGTCGTCGAGCAGGCGCTCATCACTATTCTCTCCGGCGGCCACGCGCTTCTCCTCGGCGTACCGGGCCTCGCCAAGACCAAACTCGTCGACACCATGGGCACTGTGCTCGGTCTCGATGCGCGGCGCATCCAGTTCACGCCCGACCTGATGCCCTCCGACATTCTCGGCACCGAAGTGCTGGAAGAAAGTCAGGCCGGCAAGCGCAGCTTCCGTTTCATCTCCGGTCCGGTCTTCGCCCAGTTGCTGATGGCCGACGAGATCAACCGCGCCTCGCCGCGCACGCAATCGGCGCTGTTGCAGGCGATGCAAGAGCAGCACGTCACGGTCGCCGGCACGCGCTACGATTTGCCCAAACCGTTTCATGTGCTGGCGACGCAAAATCCGCTGGAGCAGGAAGGCACCTATCCGCTGCCGGAAGCCCAGCTCGACCGCTTCCTGATGGAAATCGACGTCACCTATCCCGACCGCGCCGCCGAACGAAAGATCCTGTTCGAAACCACCGGGTCCGAGGAGACGCGGCCGAAGGCAGCGATGACCGCCGAAGATCTGATGGCCGCACAGCGCCTAGTGCGAAGGCTGCCGGTCGGCGAATCCGTCGTCGATGCCATTCTGGCGCTGGTGCGCTCGGCGCGTCCGGGACCCGAGGGCGGCGACGGTTCGAAGCTGATCGCCTGGGGCCCCAGCCCGCGCGCCAGTCAGTCGCTGATGCTCGCGGTGCGCGCCCGCGCCCTGCTCGACGGCCGGCTTGCGCCCTCCATCGACGACGTCATCGAACTTGCCGAGCCGGTGCTCAAGCACCGCATGGCGCTGACCTTCAGCGCGCGCGCCGAAGGCGAAAGCATCGAAGGCGTGATCGCGCGATTGAAGGCAAAGGTCGGATAGGCGAATGGCCGCCGAGGCCCGATCCACCCAACATAGCACTCACCACGACGGCCCGACAGTTGCGCGTGCGGTCGGCACCGGCCGAAGCCTTGCCGCCGGCATGCCACGGCTGATCCTCGAAGCGCGGCGGGTTGCGGCAACGGTGATTCACGGCCTGCACGGCCGCCGCCGCGCCGGACCGGGCGAGAATTTCTGGCAATACCGCCGCTTCGTATCCGGCGAGCCGGCCTCGCGGGTGGATTGGCGGCGCTCGGCGCGCGACGATCATCTTTATGTGCGCGAGCTCGAATGGGAGGCCGCGCATACGGTGTGGATCTGGCCCGATCGATCGCCGTCGATGTATTTCGCTTCGCCGCTGGTGCGTGACTCCAAACTCTACCGCACCTTGGTTGTGACGTTCGCGCTCGCCGAGATTCTGGTCGAAGGCGGCGAACGCGTCGGCATTCCCGGCCTCACCCGTCCGACCGGCAGCCGCAATGTCATCGACCAGATCGCGCAGGCAATCCTGCACGATCGCGATGAGCGGACGAGCCTGCCGCCGAATTTCGTGCCCTCCCCGCTCGCCGAAGTCGTGCTGCTGTCCGACCTGTGGAGCGACATCGGCGAAGTGCGCCGCAAGATCACGCAGCTTGCCGGCCGCGGCACCCGCGGTCACGTGGTGCAGATCGTCGATCCGGCCGAGGAGACATTTCCGTATTGGGGCCGCATCGAATTTGTCGAGCCTGAAGGCGGCGGCAGCATCACCGCCGGCCGTGCCGAGACCTGGCGGGCCGATTACACAGAGCGTGTCGCCCGGCACCGCGCCGCGATCCGCGCTGAAACCGACCGGCTGGGCTGGAGTTTCACCATCCATCGCACCGACCGGCCGCCGAGCGAATTGCTGCTGGCGCTGCACGCCCGCATCGGCGCCGGCGCAAGCGACCTCGGGACCCGAGCGCCGGCGCCGGCCGGCGAAAGCATCGCGACATCTCAGGTGGCGACATGATCGGGTCGCTCCCGCTCGGCTTTGCCCAGCCGCTGGTCCTCATCGGGCTTCTGACCTTGCCGGCGCTGTGGTGGCTGTTGCGGTTCATTCCGCCGCGCCCGCGCCGCATCGATTTCCCGCCGACGCGGCTCTTGCTCGAAATCACTCCCAAGGAAGAGACGCCGGCGCGTACGCCGTGGTGGCTCACGCTGATGCGGCTTACGCTGGCGGCCCTCGTCATTTTCGCTGCCGCGGGCCCGCTGTGGCATCCGCCGCTGACGGCGACAAAATCGAACGCGCCGGTTGCGATCCTGCTCGATGACGGCTGGACGGCAGCGGCGACATGGGATGCGCGCATGCGCACCGCTGACGACATCATCGCGCGCGCCGAGGACGATCGCCGCGCCGTGGCGCTGATTCCGTTATCAGAGGGACCGCGCGATATTTCTCTCGAACCCGCGGGATCGGCGCGGGTGCGGCTGCATCAATTAAAGCCGGTGCCGCAGACGATCGAGCGCACCGAGTCGCTGTCATCCGTCGCTCACTTTCTGGCCAGTGCGCCCGACGCCGAACTGGTCTGGCTGTCGGACGGCGTCGAGCTCGGCCAAGGTGGCGAGAATCATGGCACCGAGAATCACGGCGCTGATTTCGTCAAAGGCTTGGCGCAGGCGATCGGCCAGCGCCCGATCACCATTGTCACTGGCGGCCTTGCCGGCCCGCGCGCGCTCACCGCCGCCGATAATGCCGCAGGCGCGCTGAGCGTGAAGATTTTGCGCGCGGCGAACGACACCGCGGACAGCGGCACCGTGCGCGCGCTCGATCTCAAAGGCCTGCCGCTCGGCGAAGCGCCGTTCGCGTTCAAATCCGGCGATCGCGAGACCGACGCCCGCTTCGAATTGCCGGTGGAAATCCGCAACGATATCACCCGCATCGAGATTGCCGGCGAGCGCTCCGCGGGCACGGTGCAATTGCTCGACAAGCGCTGGCGCCGCCGCACTGTCGGCATCGTTTCTGGGGCCAGCGTCGACGTGGCGCAGCCGCTCTTGTCGTCGAGCTATTATGTCGAACGCGCGCTCGCGCCTTTTGCCGATGTGCGGTTGGCGCAGGGCGAGTCGCCCGCCCAAGCCGTTCAGCATTTTCTCGATCAGCGGCTGCCGATGCTGATCCTGACCGATGTCGGCAATGTCGGCGACGCCCATGAGCCGCTCGCCCAATGGATCGAGGACGGCGGCGTGCTGGTGCGCTTTGCCGGGCCGCGGCTCGCGGCGTCCGACGACGATCTCGTGCCGGTCAAATTACGGCGCGGCGGCCGTATCCTTGGCGGCAGCTTGAGCTGGGACAAGCCGCAACGGCTCGCCGCGTTTTCGCGCGACGGGCCGTTTTTCGGCCTGCCGGTGCCGACCGACGTGACGGTCACGCGGCAGGTTCTGGCCGAGCCCGATGCGGCGCTGAGCGACAATACTTGGGCGACGCTTGCCGACGGCACGCCGCTTGTCACCGCCGCACGGCGCGGCAAGGGTCTGATCGTGCTGTTTCACGTCACCGGCGATACACGGTGGTCAGATCTGCCGCTGTCGGGGGGTTTCGTCGAGATGCTCAAGCGCATCGTGACGCTCGCCGGCACTTCGCCCGCGCCCGACAACGACAATGCAGCCGCGGGCGCGCAAAACCGCAACGCCCATGAATTGATTCCGGCATCGCATGTGCTCGATGGTTTCGGCAGCTTCATCGCGCCGCCGCCGAGCGCGCGGCCGGTTCCAGCGGATTATTCCGGACGCGCAACGGCGGAACATCCGCCGGGATTTTACGGTCCGCCGGAAAGTCTTCTTGCCGTGAATACGCTTGCTGCGACCGACCGGCTCGCACTGCTTGATTTTTCGCCACTACCCAATGCGACCCGCGACATCTACCGCACAGTCGAGCCGCAGGATCTGCGCGGACCGATTTTCCTCGCGGCGCTCTTGCTGTTATTGCTCGACACGATCGTGGTGCTGTTCCTCGGCGGCGGCATTCAGCGCCTGTTGCCCCGCGCCTCGCGCGCCGCCGCGGCAAGCGTGGCGATATTGGCCGTGCTGGCGTTGACGCTCGGCCATGCCAGCGCCCAGAAATCGCTACGTTCCAACGTGCCGCAATCGGCGCTCGAAACCAAGCTCGCTTATGTTGTCACCGGCAATGCCGATGTCGACGCCATCAGCAAAGCCGGTCTCGCCGGACTGACGCTGTTCCTCGCGCAGCGCACCGCGCTCGAGCCCGGCGATCCGATCGGTCTCGACATTTCGCGCGATGAGCTGGCGTTTTATCCACTGATCTATTGGCCGATCGTGCCGGGCGCGCCGCGGCCGAGCGAGGCCGCGCTCAAGCGCATCGATACTTACATGAAAGACGGCGGCACGGTTCTGTTCGACACGCGTGATGCCGTCGTCGCGCCGCTTGGCCCAGGCGGCGAAACGCGGAGCCCTGGAATGCTCGAGCTCCGCAGGATTTTGTCGTCGCTCGACATCCCCGAACTCGAGCCGGTGCCGCGCGATCACGTGCTGACCAAGACATTCTATCTGCTGCGCGACTTCCCGGGCCGTTTCACCAGCGGCCAGCTCTGGGTCGAGGCCTTGCCGGCGACCAATGCCGAGGACGAGACTTCGGGCCGGCCGGCGCGCGGCGGCGACGGCGTGTCCTCGATCATCATCACCTCCAACGACTTTGCCGGCGCCTGGGCGACCCGCAGCGACGGCCAGCCGATGCTGCCGATGGTCGACGCCCAACCGCGGCAGCGTGAGCTTGCCTTCCGCGCCGGCGTCAACATCGTGATGTATACGCTCACAGGCAATTACAAAGCCGATCAAGTGCATGTGCCGGCGCTGCTCGAGCGGCTCGGACAGTAGAACATGATCCCGAAAAGTGAATACCGGTTTTCGGAAGCGATCATGCTCAAGCACGCCTAAGCAGGCGGCAGGGAGAGAGATTTGAATCTCGGTGTTGCGTTCGCTCCCTTGATCAGCGCTCCCCTTCTGTGGGCGGCGCTCATCCTGGCCTGTGCGCTTGTCATCCTTCTGTTCGTGACGCGAAGCCATGGCGCCGTGATCCGTGCGCTGGCGCTCGGCTTGATCGTACTCGCGCTCGCCAATCCGTCGCTGACGCGCGAGGATCGAGATCCGCTGAGCTCGGTCGCGGTCGTCATCGTCGACAAGAGCCCGAGCCAGAATTTCGGCGACCGCATGAAACAAACCGAGGCGGCGCGCGCCGAGGTCGTCGAGCGGCTGAGCCATATCCCGGGCCTTGACGTTCGCATCGTCGAAGCCGGCCAGGCTGACGGCGAGACCGACGGAACCCGCTTGTTCTCGGCGCTCACATCGACGCTCGCCGACGTGCCGTCCGACCGCATCGCCGGCGTGGTCATGATCACCGACGGCCGCGTGCACGACGTCCCGACCGACGCCACCGGTCTCGGTTTTGCCGCGCCGGTTCACGCCCTCATCACCGGCACCAAGAACGAGCGTGATCGCCGCGTCGCACTGATCGCAGCGCCGCGTTTCGGCATTGTCGGCCAGCCGCAGACCGTCACCTATCGCGTCGAGGATCGGGGCGGCAATGAAGCGACCGCGCAAGTCACGGTGCGGCGCGACGGCGACATCGTCGAGCAGAAGATCGTACCCGTCGGAACGCCGCAAAATGTCGACATCCCAATCCCACATGGCGGCCAGAATATCGTCGAGATCGAAGCCGCCCCGCTTGCCGGCGGCGAGCTCACGCAGGTCAATAACCGCGCCGTGGTCACAATCGACGGCGTGCGCGACAAGCTGCGCGTGCTGCTAGTCTCGGGCGAGCCGCATGCCGGCGAACGCACCTGGCGCAATCTGCTGAAGTCCGATCCGTCGATCGATCTCGTGCATTTCACGATTCTGCGGCCGCCGGAGAAACAGGACGGCACGCCGATCAACGAATTGTCGCTGATCGCCTTCCCGACCCGCGAGCTGTTCCAACAGAAGATCGACGAGTTCCAGCTCATCATCTTCGACCGCTATGCGCGGCAAGGCGTGCTGCCGATCATCTATTTCGACAATATCACGCGCTATGTCCGCGATGGCGGCGCCGTACTTGTCGCCGCCGGACCCGATTATGCGAGCCCGACCAGCATCTGGCGCACGCCGCTTGACGCGATCTTGCCGGCGGAGCCAAGCGGCGACGTCACCCAACAAGCATTCCGCCCAACGCTGACCGATCTCGGCCGGCGTCATCCGGTGACGCGCGGGCTCGAAGGCTCCGACAGCAATCCGCCGAACTGGAGCGAGTGGTTTCGTGTTGTGGATACCCGCAACACCGGCGGCACGACGGTGATGCAAGGCCCCGACGCCAAGCCCCTGCTCGTTCTGTCGCGCGAGGGCGAAGGCCGCGTCGCGCTGCTTTTGTCCGATCATATTTGGTTGTGGGCGCGCGGCTTCGAAGGCGGCGGCCCGCATCTCGATCTGTTGCGCCGGCTGTCGCACTGGCTGATGAAAGAGCCGGATCTCGACGAAGAAGCGCTGCGGCTGACTGTGAGCGGACATAATCTCATCGTGCAGCGGCAGACCATGGCCGATCAGGTCGCCGACGTGACGGTGACCTCGCCTTCGGGCACCACGCAGACACTGAAGCTTGACTCCAAGGAGCCAGGCGTTTGGGAATCGAGCGTGCCGGCCAACGAACTCGGACTGTGGCGCGCGACCGACGGCAAGCTCAATGCGCTCGTCAATATCGGTCCGGCCAATCCGCGCGAATATGCCGAAGTGACCTCGACCACCGACGCGCTCGCGCCGCTGACGTCTGCGACCGGCGGCGATTCACGGCGGCTCGACGACGGCTCCGGTCTCAACGTGCCGCGCATTGTCGGCGTACGCTCGGGCGATACCTACAAAGGCGACGACTGGATCGGCATGAAAATGCGCGATGCCAGTGTCGTGCGCGGGATCGGCGTGCTGCCGGTCTTTGCCGGCCTGCTCGGCCTCCTGCTCCTGCTCGGCAGCCTTGCCGGCACATGGGCGCGCGAAGGCAGATAAGGCGCGCGAACGGCGCTAGAAAGCTCGTTAGAAGTCGGGCCGTATGGCGCCGGACACGCCCTCGAAAGCGCCATCGCTCAGCTCGGCGACCAGAAGACGCGCGGGATCGACCGGGCCCGGCATGAGCGCGCAGCCGGGTGGCACCGGCTTGAAACCGGCTTTGCCGTAATAGGGCTCGTCGCCGACCAGAAGCACTAATTTATGCCCGCTGGCCTTGGCTTCCTTCAGCGTCCGGTCGATCAATGTCATGCCGACGCCGCGCTCACGAAATGCAGGCTCGACAGTAAGCGGGCCAAGAAGCAGCGCTTTGGTCTCGCCGATGCGGATTGGCGACAGCCGCACCGAGCCGACCAGAAGCGTGCCGGTGCGCGCCGTGAACGACAAGGCGAGCGCATGCGGCATCCGCTCGCGCAGCCGGTAGGCCGTTTTGGCATGACGCCCCGGGCCGAATGTGCGCTCATGCAGCCGCTCGATCGCGGTGGCGTCGCCCGGCGTTTCGGCGACGATGGAGAGCGCGATATCGTTCACTACGTTGTTGGTCGTTTCATTCATAACGCCGCCGCGTAGCATTGACTGCGGGTCGAAGTCCAGCCCGCCAAAATCCAGTCATGACCCATGCAAAACCCTGGCCTATCGCAAGCGCCGGGAATGACTAGATTACACAACGAAAGACACGGGAGAAAACGATGGGCATGCTGGTTGAGGGCAAGTGGCAAGAGGACGGCTCGCGCACCAAAGACGGTCGCTTTATTCGCCCGTCGTCGAGCTTCCGCAATTTCGTCACGCCCGACGGTTCGCCCGGTCCGACCGGCAAAGGCGGCTTTAAAGCCGGGGCCGGCCGCTATCATCTCTACATTTCGCTCGCCTGTCCTTGGGCGCATCGCACGCTGATCTTTCTTGCGCTCAAGAAGCTTGGCAATGTCATTACCTATACCAATACCGAGCCGCTCTACGGCAAGACCGGTTGGGAATTCGGCACCGCGCGCGGCGGCATGACCGACGACGTCAATCACAAAGCGACACTTGCCGAGATCTATTTGATCGCCGATCCGCATTATACCGGCCGCGTCTCGGTGCCGGTGCTGTGGGACAAGAAACAGCACACCATCGTCAACAACGAATCCTCCGAAATCATCCGCATGCTGAATTCGGCGTTCGACGAATTCACCAATGTGCGCACCGATTACTATCCGGAGGACCTGCGCGACGACATCAACCGCATCAACGATATCGTCTATCCCGCCGTCAATAACGGCGTATATCGCGCCGGTTTTGCCACGAGCCAGGACGCTTACGAAGAAGCCGCGCGCGGCATCTTCAAAACCTTCGACATGATCGAGGAGCGGCTGGCGAAACAGCGCTATCTGGTCGGCCACCAGACCACCGAAGCGGACTGGCGGCTGTTCACCACGCTCATTCGTTTCGACAGCGTCTATTACAGCCACTTCAAGTGCAATCTGCGCCGCGTCGCCGATTATCCGAATATGTGGAACTATCTGCGCGATCTGTATCAGGTGCCGAGCGTCGCCGAGACGGTCAGCATCGAGCAGATCAAGCGGCACTATTACGGCAGCCAGCGCCAGGTGAATCCGACCGGCATCGTGCCGATCGGCCCGCAGATCGATTTCTCAGCGCCGCAGGATAGAGCCCGACTGAACTAGATTTTGTTTGGAGCATGATCTTTCCGAAAACCGGTACCCACTTTTCGGGATCATGCTCTCGCTCACCACAATTCCGCCGGCGGCCGTCCGCTGAGCACTTCAGAAATGCGCTCGCGCGTCGCACGCGACGTGTCGGGCGGCAATTCGCCGGGCGCAAAGAAGCCGTGATCAATGATCTCGAGGTTCGGCTGCGGCGGCGCGGTCTGGCGGAACTGCCGCACGATATAGAGCGCGACATGGTCGCGCCGCGAAATGCGCTTGTTGAAATAGACCGCGTACAAAACCGGCGGCTCGCTGACTTCGATATTGCCCTCCTCCCGCAATTCGCGCTCGAGCGCGGAGAGCAGCGTCTCGCCCTTTTCGACGCCGCCGCCCGGCATATGCCAGCCGGGCACATAGGAATGTTTCACCAGGAACACCCGGCCGTCACCGTCGAACACCATGGCGCGGGCGCCGAGCGTCATGCCGCGCGTGAAATACCAGTAGCGGTGCAGGCACCACCGCACGACCGGCTCGAAAAAGCGGCGAACAGGGTCAAGACCCATTGGCATTCCTTGTCTGGTCACTATTTAGAATAGTTCTAATATAAAATGCTCGGCCGCAGCCTCATCGCGATAGCCAAGGCCGAGAGGAGGACCAAGAGAATCTCCGTGAAACGTTTCGCCGACCTCAACGAACAGGAGATTCTCGCGCTCGCGATATCGAACGAGGATGAGGATAACCGCATTTATCGTTCCTTCGGCGATGCGCTGCGCCCTTCCTATCCCGATACCGCCGAAATGTACGACAAAATGGCGCAAGAAGAGATCGGCCATCGCGATATGCTGCTCGAACTTCATCGCAAGAAATTTGGCGACTTTTTGCCCCTGATCCGGCGCCAGGACGTGAAAGGCTTTGTGCCGCGGCGGCCGATCTGGCTCAACCGGCCGCTTGCCATCGATGCCACGCGCAAATTCGCCGAGGAAATGGAATACGAGACCGCGCGATTCTATCGCCGCGCGGCGGAGAACGCGAACGACGATTCCGTGCGCGACCTGCTCAAGCGGCTCGCCGCCGCCGAAGACAAACACGAGGCACTGGCGCAGGAGCTCGGCAGGCAGATCTCGCCGCAAAAGCGCGCGGCCGAGGATGATACCGCGCGGCGCATGTTCGTCTTGCAATATGTGCAGCCGGGGTTAGCCGGCCTGATGGACGGCTCGGTGTCGACGCTGGCGCCTTTGTGCGCCGCAGCCTTCGCCACACACAATACCTGGTCGACATTTCTCGTCGGGCTTGCGGCGGCGATCGGCGCCGGCATTTTCATGGGCTTTGCCGAAGCGCTGTCGGACGGTGGCTCGCTGACCGGGCGCGGCGCGCCGGTGGTGCGCGGCGTAGTCTGCGGCGCCATGACTGCCGTCGGCGGCCTCGGCCACACCCTGCCCTATCTCATTCCGCACTTCTACATCGCGACTTCGGTTGCCTTTGTCGTCGTCGCCATCGAGCTTACCGTGATCTCCTGGATCCGCACGCGCTATATGGACACGCCGTTCCTGCAGGCCGCGTTCCAGGTCGTGGTCGGCGGCGTCCTCGTTTTTGCCGCCGGCATTCTGATCGGCAGTTCGTGATTTTTTACCCGGCGTCTGCGATGGTGCGCCAAGCATACTGATTCATTGGCTGCCGCACAAAGATGTTCGTTCTCGCCCATATCTCCGACCTGCATATGGCGCTGCAGCCCCGGCCGACGCAGCTGCTCAGCAAGCGCGGGCTTGGCTTCATCAATTGGCACCGTAAGCGCAAACATATCCACCGCCGCGAAATTCTCGATGAGATTACGTACGACCTGAAAGCGCAGCGGACCGACCACATCGCCGTCACCGGCGACCTCGTCAATCTGTCGCTGCCGATCGAGTATGAACTTGCCGGTGAATGGCTCAAAACCATCGGCAGCCCGAAAGACGTTACTGTCATTCCCGGCAATCACGATGTCTATGTGCGGCAAGTGACAAACGCGCCGACGCAATACTGGGGCGACTATATGACCGGCGACGACGGCGTGCAGCGCTTGCCGTTTCTGCGGCAGCGGAACTGCGTGGCGCTGATCGCGCTGTCGTCGGGCGTCGCCACCGGACCGTTCATGGCGACCGGACGGCTCGGCGCGCGGCAGCTGCAACGCCTTGCCGAACTGCTCGAACAGACCCGCGACGCGTTTCGCGTCGTGCTCATCCATCATCCGCCGATGAGCCCGCCGCAGCGGCATATGCGGCGGCTCGTCGACGCGCCGGATTTGCGGAGCGTTTTGGCCGAAAAAGGCGCCGAGCTTTTGCTGCACGGTCACGATCATCAGCGCGCGCTTATCTGGCTTGAGGGGCCCGGCAAAGACATTCCGGCGATCGGCGTGCCGTCGGCCTCGGCGAAAGCGCCGCACTGCGACGAAGACGGCGCCGGTTATCATCTCTTCAACATCGACAGTGGAAGCGGAAACTGGAGCTGCGACATGGTCGCACGGCAGCGCCACGCGGACGGCACGATCGGCGAGACGGAGCGCCGAACGATTTATTAGCGCATTGAAGACGTGGATGGCCGGAACAAGTCCGGCCATGACGAACTGTCAGCCCGGACTAGAAAGCACGAACCTCAGCAAGATCAGCGCCGCGAGACCGCCGAAAAATCCAAACGCGATCCAGCCGAGCGCGCGCAGCGCCGCCGCGACCGATAACGCTTGGTCTCCTGCGCCGGGGCACGCGCAATGAGGCCGGGGTCTTCATCAAGCGCGCGCTCGCGCTCGACCAGGCGGCGCGCGACATAAGTCGTCACCGCCTGCACGATGTCTGGAATGTTGTGCGATTCCGCGAGGACATGCCGGCCGAAGCGGCTGTCGTGAAGAAAGCGATAGCCTCTCTTGTCGCGTCCCATGGCGATATGGGCGACCGCATCGATACACAGGCGCGGGGTCTCGCCGCGGCTGACGCCCCGATCGAACAGGTCGATCTCGCGCGGAATTTCGGCAAACAGCGGATTGAGCGCTTCGTTGAGGAGCTCAAGCCGCGCCACTTCGGCATCGCGCAGATCGACGACGACGCTGACGCGCTCGGCCGCTTCGATCCGAGCCTGATGCATCGCCTCCTTCAGAGGCGACGGCGCAGCGGCCGCCTCTTTGCTTTTACGTCCCTACATCTTTCGTCCGTCCCTTCGGACTCAACAATACCGCAAATAATAGTCTTGCAAAAAGGCTGCCAGAATCGGTGTCGCCCTTCTCCCCGCGTGCGGGAGAGGTGCAAGCCCTTAAATCGTCCGCCCGCCGTCGACCTCGACGATATTGCCGGTGACAAATTCGGCATCCGGCGAAGCCAGATAGAGCGCCGCATTGGCGATGTCCCGCGGCTGCGCCAGGCGGCCGAGGGGCACGGTGGCGACGAATTTCTCACGCTGTCCGGCGGGCGGGCCGAGGAACGACGGCAAGAGCGGTGTCTCGGTCGCAACAGGGGCGATGGCGCAGACGCGAATGCGATCCGGCGCAAGTTCGACGGCGAGCGACTTGGTGAGGATATGCACCGCGCCCTTGGTGGCATTGTAGGCGGACAAGCCCGGCCGCGGCCGCAAGCCTGCCGTAGAGCCGATATTGATGATCACGCCACCGCCGGCTCTGCGGAAATGCGGCACCACGGCCTGGCAGCCGAGAAACACGCCTTTGACGTTTACCGCATAGATTTTGTCGAACTCGGCTTCGTCGATCTCGAGCATCGGCTTGTTGACATGCGTGGCGCCGGCATTGTTGACCAGAATGTCGAGCGCGCCGAAGGCTGCGAGCGTTCCCTCGACGGCAGCGGCAAAGTCGGCCTTCTTGCTGACGTCGCAGCGCAGCGCGATGGCATTGTTGCCGATCGCGCGCGCGACATTCTTTGCGGCGTCAGCATCGAGATCGACGACAGCCACACGAGCGCCCTCGCGCACATAGGTCTTGGCAATGCATTTGCCGATGCCCGATCCGGCGCCGGTGACCAAAGCTGTCTTGCCGTCGAGACGCATACTCATCTCCCCGCTTTTATTTTCCCGTATTTTAATTTCCCGCTTTTAGTATTCCTTTGGCTACGACCCCATAAGGTCTCGCCCAGCCGAGCCCGTCCTCGGTGCGCGTCTTCGGCTTGTATTCGCAGCCGACCCAGCCCTTGTAGCCGAGCTTGTCGATCGCGTCGAACACCGGCGGGAAATTCACTTCGCCGCTGTCCGGCTCGTTGCGCGACGGCACCGCCGCGATCTGCACATGGCCGATGAGCGGCAGATATTTCTCGAAGCGATTGAGCAGATCGCCGCCGGTGATCTGCAGATGATAGAAATCGAACTGGATGCGGACATTCGGCGCGCCGATCTTGTTGACGAGATCGGCGGCATGTTCGAGATGGCTCAGGAAATAGCCCGGCCGGTCGCGCTGGTTGATCGGCTCGATCAGGAGCATGATGTCTTGCTTTGCGGCCTGCTCTGCGGCACGCGCGATGTTGCCGATGAAGATTTTCTCCGCCGCCGGCCGCTCGTTCACCGGCACAACGCCGGTCATGCAGTGAATGCCGGTGCCGCCGATGGCGGTTACATAATCGAGCGCGCGTTTGAACGCCGCCTCGAAATCGCGTTCGCGGCCGGGCAGCGCCGCAAGGCCAAATTCCGGTCCTTGCGGCGTATTGACGGCCAATTGCGTCAGATTGTGCGTCTTCAATTCCGCCGTCACGGCCGAGGTCGGCATGTCATAGGGGAATTGTAATTCGACCGCGGAAAAACCCGCCGCAGCGGCGGCGCCAAAACGATCGATCAGCGGGCGTTCGGTAAACAGGTGGCCAAGATTGGCGGCAAAGCGGGGCATATGTGTCCTTGGCGTTTTTTTGGGGCGTTTCTTGGGGAGTTTCTTTAGGCTTTCGCTACCGAGCGTAATGCACTCTTTCGCCCTGCGATAGCCGGGTTTGCCCCTTCGGCCCGGCGCAGATTTGTCCTCGACGCGGAAATCGCCAATCACTGCCTGGGCTGGACGAATTTCCGCCCTCGGCGGTAGTCTTCGCGACGTCAGGACTTGAGACAGCAAGCCTCGACGGCACGTGGCGAAGCTGGCGTGAGCGGCTCCGGCATTCAAAGACAACACAATCTTTCATAGCACGATGGACGATATCGAAACCGCAAAGCAGCTTTTTTTCGACGGTTTGGCGCAGCTTGAAAAAAACGATTTCGTAACTGCGGAACGTCTCTTCACGGAGGCCTTGGCCTACGCACCGCAAAGCGTTTCCGCGCTGAGCAATCTTGCGATCACGAAATTGCAGCAGAAGAAATTCGCCGCATGCGAGCTGACGGCGACACGGCTGATCGCAGCGAATCCACGAAACATCGACGGTTACGACATATTGACGTCGAGCCAAAAGGAGCAAGGCAAATACGCCGAGGCGCTGTCTTCTTGTGAGAAAATGATCGAGATCGATCCAACAATCGCCGAAGCTCACTGCAATCGCGCTTTTCTTTTAAATGCGCTCGGCCACTATCGCGAGGCAATTGAAAGCACGAGCCGCGCTTTGGCCATTCAGCCTGCTTTTGTCGACGCCTTCTTCCATCGCGACAATGCGTTGCGAAACCTCGCGCACCATGACGAAGCGCTCAATGCCTACGACAAGGCGCTGTCGATTGCGCCCGATTCCACCGACGCGTGGCTTGGCCGCGCCAGCGTATTACATGAATTGAAGCGCCGCGACGACACCTTGGCCGTCTTCGCCAAAGCGCTGGCGATCAAGCCCGATCTGGCC
This sequence comes from Xanthobacteraceae bacterium, assembly GCA_049677525.1. Taxonomy (GTDB): domain Bacteria; phylum Pseudomonadota; class Alphaproteobacteria; order Rhizobiales; family Xanthobacteraceae; genus BOG-931. The sequence goes on along the minus strand of JBAUCK010000363.1, from coordinate 57,445 downwards.
GACGTCTGGATCGGCCGCGGCAATGTGTTGTGGAGCTTGCAGCGTTACGGCGAAGCCAGCGCCGCTTATGACGCGGCATTGTCGATCGCACCCGATGCGGCGAATGCCTGGTTCGGCCGCGGTAACGTCCTGTTCGATTTGAAGCGCAACGACGGAGCTTTTGCCGCCTTTGAAAAGGCACTGTCGATCAATCCGGATTTGGCGGGCGCATGGCTTGGCCGCGGCAATGTGTGTTGGAGCTTGCATCGCTACGATGAAGCGCTTGCCGCCTTTGACAAGGCTATATCGATGGTCGGTCAGACGCAGCGCGACACGCGACGCGATTTCAGCCAGCCGCTCTGGCCCGGCGATGACGACATCAGCAACAAGGCAATCCTCATCCACGCCGAGCAAGGATTGGGCGACACGCTGATGTGCTGCCGTTACATACCGCTCGTCGCCGCGCTTGGAGCGCGGGTTATTCTCGAAGTGCAGCCGGCGTTGGTGTCGCTGTTGCGCAGTCTTCAAGGCATCTCGACGCTGATCGCCAAGGGCGAGACCATTCCGCACTTCGATGTGCACTGTCCGTTGATGAGCCTGCTCCTTGGCGTTCAAGACGACAATCGCGACAATTCCCGATCATATTCCCCATCTGTCCGTTGCCACGGAGATGATCGAACGCTGGCGTTCCAAGCTCGTCGGGACGGGCATAAAGGTCGGCCTCGCTTGGGCGGGAAGCCAGCGTTTTGTCAAAGACGCCGAGCGATCCGTTCTCTTGAAAACATTCTCCCGCTTCTTGCCGTCGGCGGCGTGAGCTATTTCTGCCTGCAGAAGGATTTGCGCGAGGGCGACGAGGCCATGCTCGACGCGAACCCGCACATCGTCCGGCTGGATCGCGAGGTCAACGATTTTGCGGACACCGCAGCGATCATGATGTCGCTCGACCTGATCTTTACCAGCGACACGGCCGTCGCGAACCTCGCCGGCGCCCTCGGCAGAAAAGTCTGGGTGTTGCTGCCTTTCATTCCCGATTGGCGCTGGTCGCTGGACCGCGACGACACGCCTTGGTATCCGACCGCGACACTGTTCAGACAACAGAAAAGCGGCGACTGGTGGACTGTGGTCGATCGCGTGTCCGGCGAATTAAAGAAGCTGAGCGGATAAGAAAAATGGCAGCGGAACTCCGACAAGCGTGCTCGATTGATGTATCTTGATGCAAGCCACGATGAAGTCGTGCGTCGATCTTGATCGTGCGCGTTAAATTCAGCCGCGAAGGGATCAATCAAATGACAACGAAGCAAGCTGATAGCGTATACCGGATTGTCGATGTCGTCGGTGTCAGTGAGAAATCATGGGAAGATGCCGGCCGACGTGCGGTGGAAACGGCCGCTGGTTCACTCCGTGATCTCCGCGTGGCCGAAGTCACCAAGATGGACATGAGGGTGGAGAATGGAAAGGTGCTGGCGTTTCGAACGCGCGTCGCGCTCTCGTTCAAATACGAGCCTTGATCCGACGAACGTTCTGACATCGCACGTTCGCGACCCGCCTCGCCCATAGGATGGGCGAAGCGAGGGTATAGCCATGCTGAGCCGGCGAGAATGGGGATGGGTTTCGCGAGAGCGGAACCTGTCCTGCGCGTTGATCTTTTCCTTGCCGAAAAAAATGCGAAACAGCCGGAACAAAAGCAAGGAATCCGCATTTATGTGCCGGGGCGGCAGTCTGCGCGGGCATCGCTAAGTTCCAATGCGCGACAGCAGGTCCGCGTCAGGTTGGGGCTATTATTCCATGATGGACCATCTTGTTCGGGCCGGCGCGATGCGGGATCGCGCCAAGCGGTGCGAAACTTTCGCCAGCCAGACAAAATCAGAAAAGTTCGCCGATTGCTACCGCTTGCTGTCGCAGAGCTACAACGTCCTCGCCACCGTCGAGGAGGAGCATTTTGCGCGAGAGATGGAGCGCGCGCGGGCGGCGAGCGCCAATCACATGGCGCGCGCGGCCGGCAGCATCTCGGGGTGATGCGCGCTTGACCGACCGATATGAAGTGGGGGACGTTCCGATGACAGCCATACCGAGCCATGGGGAATCCGACTTTGCCGCGGGCAGCCGGCTTATCGACAAGCCGCCGCGCACGCGGCGGGCATCGCGCGCTTTCGTCCGCTACCTGATCGCGATTGGGATCGGCGTCGCCGGCACTTTGGCGTGGCAGTCCTATGGCGAAGCGGCCAAGCAGACGATCGCTGCGAATGCGCCGCGGCTTGGCTGGTCGCCCGAGGCGCAGCGGACGATTGCCGGCTGGGTGCAAGAGCTTGGCTTGACCAAGCCGCCGATCGCGGCAGACACCGGGCAAGCTGGCACGCCGCAAGCGGCGGCGATTGCACAGACCGCGCCGGAAATGAAGGCCGACACGAGCGCGCCTGCCGCCGCTTCTCTCGAGCAGGTGCAGCGAATGGCGGCGGATCTCGCGGCGCTTCATCAAACCGTCGAAGATCTCACCGCCGGTCAAGACCGGATGGCGCGTGACATCGCGACGATGCAAGCCGCCGACGAGGCTGTCATGCAGAAGGTCACGGCGCCTCCGCCGCCAGCCGCCGCGCCTGTCGCGCACAAGCATGTGCCGACACCGTCGACCGCGGCGCCGCTGCCGCTGCGTTGATCACTTACCGCATCCCTCGCCTGAAGACTCCGTTTGCGGCGGGTTACGGCTTTGCTTGCGCGGTCGGTGTTTTAGCTCTTCTTCGCCTCACGGCAGCGGCACGGTGGCCGGCAGGGGCACGATGGTCTTCGGCGTCGGCATGCTGGTGGCCTGCCATTATTGCTGTCGCCCCAGCACATGACCGTACCGAGACGGCGCAGGTGTGCAAGGCCCCCGCCGCGACGTCGACGGCGCCGGGCGTCAGCGGCACAGCGGCGGCCGGGGTGATGAGATTCGGTGTGGGACCCGATTGTCCGAAATGATTGTGGCCGCGGCAGAAGATGCCGATTGAAGGCTCTCACTGCCTATGCGTGGCTCTTTGCGGTGAAGCGGTGGCAGCCGCCATGAGCGCATGTAGCAGCGCAAGCCTGTATGGACCGCCGGATCAAGCCTGGTGGTGACGCGCGCTTGTTTGACGGCTAAAACGACGGCTAAGACGGATCAAATGTCGGCGCGGAAACGCGTGAGAGGAAAACAAAATGCTTGCCAACGACACGTTCCACATTGCGGTGCTTCCCGGCGACGGCATCGGACCGGAAGTGATGGCGCCGGCGCTGGAAGTGCTGCGCAAGGTCGAGGCGACGACGCCAGGACTGAAATTCAAGTTCACGGAAGCCGAGGCCGGCGCGGGGCATTATCGCGACACCGGCAAGTCGATGCCGGACTCGACCGTAAAGCTTTGCCGCGATGCCGACGCGATACTGCTCGGCGCCTGCGGGCTTCCGGAAGTGCGCTATCCCGACGGCACCGAGATCATGCCGCAGGTCGAGTTGCGCTTCATCTTCGACCTCTATGCCGGCGTGCGCCCGGCGCGCCTCGTGCCCGGCGTGCCGAGCCCGATCGTCGGCGCCGACATGCGCGGGATCGATCTTGTCCTGATCCGCGAGTCGACCGAAGGCCTGTTCGCCTCCATGGGCAAAGGCGTCGTTACGCATGACGAGGCGCGCGAGACGCTGGTGATCACGCGCAAGACGTCGGAGCGGCTGTTCGAGTTCTCGTTTCGGCTCGCGGAGCGGCGCAAGAAGCGCGGCAAACCTGGAAAAGTTGCCGGAAAACTCACCTGCGTCGACAAGGCCAATGTATTCAAGGCCTTTGCCTTTTTCCGTGGGCTCTATGACGACGCTGCCAAACGCCATCCGGACGTCGCCACAGAGCGGCTCTATGTCGATGCCTGCTCGGCCATGCTGGTGCGGCGGCCGTGGGATTTCGACGTGATGGTGATGGAGAACATGTTCGGCGACATTCTCTCCGACCTCACCGCCGGCCTTGTCGGCGGGATGGGTATGGCGCCCTCAGCCGATATCGGCGACACCCATGCGGTGTTTCAGCCCTGCCACGGCACAGCGCCCGACATCATGGGCCAGTGCATCGCCAATCCGTCGGCGATGATCCTGTCGGCGGCGATGATGCTCGACTGGCTCGCCGACAAGCACGACTACGCCCCGGCCGGGGCGGCTGCCCAACGGGTCGAGGCCGCCGTCGATAAAGCCTTCCAAGCCGGTATCCGGCCACGGGAATTCGCCGGTCCGGACGGGACGGCGGCCGTAGCCAAGGCGGTGCTTGCGGCGCTAGATTAAAGCTGGAACCAGCTGAAAACGTCTTCGCCCACTTGAAAGTGGGAAATTGCCTAATATCTTGCCCATCATAAGAGTGGGCGAATTTGTGGTTGATTCCGCCCCTCGCCCTTGGTTCGCTAAGGGCTAAATCGGCTGCGCAGACGCGTCCGCAGACAATAAAAGCGTCGCCCGCGCGCCGGTTGAGGAAACCAGCCGAGCCAGCGGCGTCACACCATGAATGCGCAACAACTTCTCCAGGAAATCTCCGATTATTGCCGGCAGACCGGGCTCGCCGAATCCACTTTCGGCCGCCGCGCGGTGAATGACGGCAAGCTCGCGTCGCGCCTGCGCAATGGCGGCCGCATCACCACCGACACGCTCGACCGCATTCACGGCTTCATGCAGGCGCATCCGGCGGAGGGCGAACGGCCGACCATCATCGCCCGCGCGCCGCGCATCACGATGCCTGTGCCGCAGCTTGCGGGACCGCCGGCGGCGCCCGCCATTCATCTGCATGCGACGACGCCCGGCGTCGCGGCGGTGCCGGCAACCGGCGGACCGGCGGCGCCCGGCAAGCCCAGCGATCCGCAGAAGAATTTCCGCTTCTTCGACAACCGGCAAAAGTATCTGCTGTTCGTCAATACCTGCAGCGAGAAATGGGAAGTCGCGCACCGCGTCTCCGAGGAGCTTGTGCATATACATCCCAAGCCCCCGGCGGTGCGGGTGTTCGACGCCGGCGTCGGCGACGGCTCCGTGCTCACGCGCGTGATGCGCGCGATGCACGACCGCTTCGCCAATATGCCGTTCTATATCGTCGGCAAGGAAATCTCGCTCGAAGACGTGCGGCTGACGTTGCAGAAAATGTCGGACCGCTTCTTCGAGCATCCGGCCTCGGTGCTGGTCCTCACCAATCTCGCTTATGCCGATGCGCCGTGGCTGGCGGTGAAGTCGCTCAACGCCGCCTCCTCGCTGGTGTGGAAGGAACTGGCGCTGACCGGCAATTCGGCGCACCGCTTCGAAGAGCAGATCATGGATCTCGAGCCGTTCCTCGCCGAGAACTGGAAGGCCGGCGTGTCGGCGCGCACCGGCAATCCCGTTTACGAGCGGCCGGTGGTGCTCGTGGTCTATCGCGAGGATCACCGCTTCCTGCTCGACCAGATCATTCCCAAGCCCGGCGCCACGTCCGCCGATTACGACCTCGTCATCGCCTCGCAACCCTATCGCGCCCGCGCCTCGCTCGACTTCAAGGCCAAGCGCGTTATCGGGCCCTTGGCGCGCGCGCTCGGGCCCGGCGGGCGGATGATCGCGATCCATTCGCACGGGCAAGATCCCGGCATGGAGATCATCCAGAAGGTGTGGCCGGAGGACAATCCGTTCATCCACGACCGCCATCAGATCTTGAAGGCGGTGAAGCATGAGCTCGGCGCCGAAGGCCGCGATCTGAATTTCAACGCCTATGCGGATAACCGCTCGCTGTTCCGCTACGAAATGCATACGCTGCCGTCGGAGATTTCGGAATCGATCGGCACCTCGACATTGTTCGCGGCGTGGAACGCGGCGATCTACGTGGCGCAGGTCGAGGACCATCGCGTCGCCGAGGCCGCCGCCGACAGCCGCTATATCGACGCCACGCGCGCGGTGCTGCAAGAGCGCGGCGGGTTGTGGTTCTACGACGAGTCCTACGTGATCTCGCGCCGGCGCGACTAAAATGGTCGCGCTCGCCCCCATTCCGGGCAACATGCCGGAAACGCCGCTGCCCGCGGGGGTAGCTCGGATCGCGTCGTTCATGGCGGATTTCTCCGTCGAGGCAACGCGGCCGAGCGATGCCGACATTGCGGCGCTGTCAGTGCTGCCGCGCGGCACGCAGATCTATGTCAGCGCGGTGCCCGGGCGGCCGGCTGACGAATCCGTCAGCGCCGCGCTGCGGCTGCGCGCGGTAGGCTTCGAGCCGGTGCCTCACGTCGCGGTGCGCGACTTCGCAAGCGCTGCGGCATTGGCTGATTACCTGGCGCGGCTCACGGGTGAAGCCGACGTGCACCGCGTGCTGGTCATTGCCGGCGACCGCAGCGAATGCGGGCCGTTCAAGCGCGCGCATGACGCGATCCATTCCGGGGTGTTTCGCCGCCGCGGCATCCGCAGCATCGGCGTTGCCGGCTATCCCGACGGTCACCCCAAGATCGGGCCCGATGAGCTGCGGCGCGCCCTTGCCGAGAAGGTCGCGGCGGCGGAGGCGACGGGGCTTGCCGTCGAAATCGTCACGCAATTCTGCTTCGACACTCGCACCATGCTCGATTATGTGGCGCGGCTGCGCGCCTTCGGTTTCGACCAGCCGGTGCGCATCGGGCTCGCCGGACCGACGTCGCTCTCGTCGCTGTTGCGCTATGCCAGCCGCTGTGGCGTGCGCACCTCGGCGCAAAAGCTGGCGCAGCGCGCCGGGCTAGTTCGGCAGCTCTTCGCACTCACCGTGCCGGACGATCTGATTCGCGCGCTGGCGGAAGCGGCACCCACACATGTGAGTACGCACTTCTTCTCATTCGGCGGCTTGGGCGCAACCGCGCGCTGGACGAAAGCGGTCGCCGACGGACGCATCACGATCGAGGGCAAAGCCGGTTTTCGTGTCGCGCCGCCGGCGCGGGAGGATTAGACTGTCCCCCGCAAAGCTGCGGAGCCGGGCATGCTCTTCGTCGTCCACGCACTCGATAAGAAGGACATATTGCCGACGCGGGCCAAGCATTACCGCGATCACCGCATTCATCTCGAAAAAGCCGGCGACTATGCCGTCGACGTGGTCACGGCGGGGACCTTGGTCGCCGATGACGGCGAGACTCCGTCGGGCAGTATTTTCGTGATCGATGCCAAGGATCGCGCCGGCGCCGATGCCTTCGTGCGGAGCGATCCGTATCACGTCAACGGCGTCTGGGACCGCGTCGCCATCCACGGCTATAACAAGAAGCGCGGCACGCCCATCGCGAGCAAGCGCTGATTGTTACGCGGCGCGCACCTTCTCCCTTAGCCCCATGCGCTCGAGCCGCCCGATCACCTCGTCGGCGAAATACGGCAGCTCGTCGTAATAATTTACCAGCGACACGGCGATGCCGGTGAGGCCCGCGCCCGCCAAATCCGCAAGCTGCCTGGCGACATGATCGGGATCGCCGACGATCGGCAGGCCGCCGTTGCCTTGCGCATATTGGCTGCGGTGCATGAGAAACTTTTCCATGCCGACCGTCTCCGCCGATATCTTGCGCAGCGCCAGAATGCTGTCGACCGCCGACCAGTCGGCACGCTCGACGATGCAGTGGTGAAAATATTCTTCGGCTTCCTTCCTGGTCGGCCGGCAGGTGATGACGCCGACGGTATAGCATCCGATGTCACGCCCTTGCGCGCGGGCGGCGTCTTGCGCCTTCTTCGCGCTTTGCGCGGTCTCATCAAGCGAGGTGCGCGACGCCTGGAAGAAGAACGCGTCGCAGTTCTTGACGGCAAAGGCCTGGCCGACCTCCGAAGCGCCGGCATTCATGATCACCGGCCGCGTGCCGCCATAGGGTTTCGGCTTACCGCGGATGCGCTTCATGTCGAGAAATTTGCCCTTGAAGTCGAAATCCTCGCGGCCGGACCAGATCAGCTTGATGACGTCGATCCATTCCTGCGCATAGTCGTAGCGCGCGTCATGCTCGCGCTGCTGCACACCGAACATCTCGAACTCGCCCTCGTTCCAGCCGACCACGATATTGAGCCCGAAGCGGCCCTCGCCGACATGGTCGGCGGTGACCATTTCCTTTGCCGCCACGATCGGATTGAAGATCGGTGCGTGCACGGTGCCGAACACGGTGATGCGCTTAGTGACGGCGAGCAGCCCAGTCGCCCAGGTGATGGTTTCGAGCGTTTCGCCCTGATAGTCGGTGTCGCCGCCATAGCCCTTCCAGCGGCCGATCGGCAGCATGAAATCGATGCCGACCTCGTCCGCAAGCTGTGCCAGCTTCTTGTTGTCCTGCCAGTTCCCCGACCAGCGCTCCGGCACCAAGGTCACGGCGCGGCCCGACGAGCAATTGGCGCCGAACAGGCCGAGCTGCGGCTTGTTGTTATTGTGCATCCGGCGGCGCGAATTCAGCGACGGCGAAGACGTGTGCAAAGGGGCGTCCATGACCTGTGTGTCCTGACTGCGTGTTTTCTTGTTTCTCTCACAATGTGAGATGACCGGTTTCCTCCGGCCGGTCGTCGTTACATGCGGGACCGCATTGGAGCGCAGGGAGACTTCGAACTCAAGCACGGCCTCACCGCCGCCTCCCCGGCCAGCCCACCCTCCGGCGAATTCGCTCACGAGTGCCGTTGACTTGCCGTTGACTTGCGCGCCGCAATGCCGGTGAATTGGCGAAACACGTCTGGGAGGCGTCAATGGACAAAGCTTGCTGCGTGAAGGTTTGGTGCCTCGTTGCCGCGGCGCTGCTGATGCCGCCGGTTTCGGCCATTGCGGCGGATCAGGTGAAGATCGGCGCCATTCTGCCGCTGACCGGAAATTCGGCGAGCGCCGGCCAATCGGCGAAAGACGCCATCGGGCTCGGCGCCGAGATCGTGAATACCCCGCATCCCGAGCTCAAGGCGATGCCGCTTGCGGCGGCGTCCGGCCTGCCCAATCTCGGCGGCGCCAAGATCGAGCTCGACGAGGCGGACCATCAGGGCAATCCGCAAGTCGGCCAGCAGCAGACCATCCGGCTGATCACGCAGGACCATGTCGCCGCGATCATCGGCTCGTACCATTCCTCGGTGTCGCTCGTGGCCACCGCGGTCGCCGAACGCCAAGCGGTACCGTTCCTGGTCGCCGATTCCGTCGCCGCCAATATCACGACGCGCGGTTTCAAATTCACCTTCCGCACCACGCCGATCGCGCCCGATTTCGGCAAGGCCTATGCTGAGTTCATCAATGCGGTGAAGAAATCCGGTACCAGGGTCGACAGTATCGCGATCGTCAACGAGAACACCGATTACGGCACTTCGGTATCGCAGAGCATTCTCGACGCCGCCAAGACCGCCAACATCAATGTCTCGGCGCATATCACCTATAACGCCAACAGTTCCGACGTCACCGCGCAGGTGCTGCAGCTCAAATCCGCCAATCCCGACGCGGTGATCTTCATCAGCTACACCGCCGACAGCATTCTTTACTTCAAGACCATGAAGAATCTCGACTACCTGCCGCCGATCATCATTGGCGACGATGCCGGCTTCTCCGATCCGAGCTTCATTCCCAATGTCGGCGACCTGGCGCAAGGCGCGCTCAACCGCTCAGCCTTCGACATCGGCAAGCCCGGCAGCAACAGCTACATCGTCAACAAGCTATTCCACGACAAATACGGCCGCGATCTCGACGACACCAGCGCGCGCTGGATGCAGGGCCTGTTCGTGCTCGCCGATGCTATCAACCGCGCCGGCTCGACCGACGCGGAGAAGATCCGCGAGGCGCTCAACGAGACCGATCTCAAAGCCGACCAATTGATGATCGGCTATCACGGCGTCAAATTCGACGAGACCGGCCAGAACAGCCTCGCCTCGACCTTCCTGATCCAGCTCAAAGGCAAGCAATATGTCTCGGTCTGGCCGGAGAACCTGGCGACCGACAAACTCGAACTGCCGGCGAAAGGCTGGCGGTAGCGCGAGGAGTCATCTGGCGGTAGCGCGAGGAGTCATAATGTGAAACTGCCGCTCGCGGCGCGCCGATCAGCCGCCGTGGCGGCGTTTCGCTGCATGTCTGCTTTGCCCCTAAGAGCTGCCGCGGCTGTTGTGGACCAGCGTGGCAGCTAAGTACCATAAGCAGACATCAAGCCGCATCGAGACCGTCCGCACGAGACGCGATGATCGCCGTCACTCCGGCTTGATGCCGGCCGACTTCACCAGTGCGGCGCTCGCGACGATGTCCTTCCGGACATACGTATCGAATTCGGCCGGGCTCATGATCATCGGATCGACACCGAGGGCCGTCAGTTTCTCCCGCACCGAGGCCGCGACTGCGCCGATGGTGAGAAGAAGCCTGCCCCATTGATCGACAAATAGATCGCGCAGCGGCGCATGCGGCTCACCGGCGGACAGAAATTCCGGCGTCTCCGGCAACCGGTTGCGGATGTAATAGCCGACCGGCCCGATCAGGAGGCCGAGCGCGAAGGGGATGCGCCAGCCCCACGCCTGCAGATCGTCCGCCGACATCGTGGTTGTCAGGAGCACGCCGAGGCCGGTTGCGACCAAAGCCGCCAAGCCTTGACTCGCCCATTGCCAGCTGGCGAAGCAGCCGGTGCGGTCCGGGCGGTGCTCGACCAGGAACGCGGTCGAGCTTGCGAATTCGCCGCCGACCGAAAAACCCTGAAGAAGCCGCGCGCCGACCACAAGAATGGGCGCGAGAATGCCGACAGCGCCATAGCTCGGCATGATGGTCATCAGCGCGGTGCCGATTGTCATCAGCAAGATCGACAGCGTCAGTGCGCTTTTGCGGCCCTTGCGATCGCCATAGGCGCCGAGAAAAATCGCGCCGACCGGCCGCGCCAGAAACGAAATGCCGAACGAGCCGAACGTGACCAGGAGCGACACCGCTTCGTCGGCCGCCGGGAAGAACACCTTGGCGACGATGACGGCGAAATAGCCGTAGACCAGGATTTCGTAGAATTCGAGCGCATTGCCGACGGAAGCCGCGACGATGAGCCGGGTTGCGGCGCCGGTGCCGTGCGCGCCGTCGTCAGCTTGAAGTGTCGTCGTGCTCATCGCGCGTGCAGTGTGCCTTCGCCCTTCCGCAGCGGCAAGTGTAAGGCGGACATTCGTGGCTGGTATTGCTGCTTTGCAGCGTAAATCGCCCTCGCGCGCGCCGCGCCTCTAGGCGCGTCCAACTCGGCATGCGAATGTGCCGGCCAATAACAAATGCCGGGGAGGAGTTTTCCATGCGTTGCATCCGTTCGGCTGCCCTTGCGTTCCTGTTGGCGCTGATCGCCGCGCCGGTATTCGCGCAAGCGCCCTACCCCGACCGGCCCATTCACATCATCGTGCCGTTTCCCGCCGGCGGCCCCGCCGACGTCATGGCGCGGCTGATCGGCGACAAGATGAGCGCGGATTTCGGCCAGGGCGTCGTGATCGACAACCGCCCCGGCGCCAACACGCTGGTCGGCGCCGAATATGTCGCGAAGGCCGCGCCCGACGGTTACACGCTGTTGATGGCGATCGATTCAACCTTGGTGATGAACCAATATCTCTACAGCAAGCTGCCCTACGACCCGACCAAGGACTTTGCGCCGATCACGCTGGTGGCGAAGACCATCGGTCTGCTCGTGGTCAACGCGGCGAGCGACACGAAGACGGCAAAAGATCTGATCGCGAAAGCCAGGGCCGCGCCGGGCAAACTCAATTGCGGCGCCGGCACGATCACGACCAAGCTGACCTGCGTCCTCTTCAATGACAAAGCCGGCATCGACACCGTGCTGTTGCCCTATAACGGCAGCGCCGAAGTCGCGCACGGCATCCTGACCAAGAGCGTCGACTTCGTGTTCGACGGACCATCCGCGGTGCTGCCGCTCATCAAGTCCGGCGACCTGCGCGCGCTCGCCAAGCTCGATGCCAGGCCGTTCCCGGCCGCGCCCGATCTGCCGACGCTGCCGCAAGCCATCGGCGTCGATCTCGGCGATGTTACGGTGTGGCTCGGCCTGGTCGCGCCGCGCGGCACGCCTGCGCCGATCATCGACAAGCTCGCAAGTGAGGTTGCGAAAGCTCTCAGCGATCCCGAGGTAAAAGCGCGGGCGGATGCGGTCGGGCTCGGTCCGGCAACTGATACGCCGTCAGAGTTTGCAGCCTTCATCCAGCACGAAGCCGCGCGTTGGCCGGAGGTGGTGAAGAAGAGCGGCATGCATTTCGATTGAGCCGGCGCTCTCAGGAAAGATCTTCATCAGGCAAGCTAACGTAAATCAGCACAGCGAGAATGACCGCGGTGATACGGAACGCTGCCTCCTGGCCGTTCCAGGCCTTCGACTGCCACATGGCGAAGTACTCACCTGCGATCACCAGGAAACCAAAAAACCAAACGCCGAAGCCGGTGCCCAATCCGGCCACTGCCCAAACCTTGGCGCGGTTAAAGATCTCGGCCGGCAACCTTAGCCGACGCAGCAGCGCCAGTGCGCCGAACGCCAGCAGGAGGCCGGTGACCGCTTCCACGGCTATGATCAACGCGTAGGCCGAATGCCACACCGCCTCGTTGGATATCGCGCGGTACTTTAGGACACTGGTGCCGAATGTCGTATCCATGCTCAAGACGTGTCGCACGAACTCATAATTCGAATCGTAATCGACAGTGTTGTCGTAGGCTACAATCAGCGCGAATGCCGCAAGCGCAGCGACCATCGTCACTTTAACGATGCGGACGATAATCACGATGCTGATCCAATCGCTATCAATGCAAGCACACGCCTTGTCTTCGACCGCTCTTGCCGTCTTTTGCACCCTAGCGTTGAAGACCATCGTGCGGAAGGGCTTGTCGAAGGACCGCCGAGGTCGGGTCACAACCGACATTCGGGCCGGCGCGAGCGATCGGCTCACACACGAGACCGCGAAAAGAGGTGGCGAAAGTCCTTGGCGATCCCCACGTGAAGACGCGGGCTGGTGTGATCAGAATTGGTCGGGTGGAATTGCGATGGGCAGGCACATGTTGCGGGGGCTGACCGTGGCACTGACACTTTTTTCCTGTTTCGCCGGCGGTCAAGCTCTGGCGCAGGAGGCGATCGGCGCGGTCAGCCGCATCCAGGGAGAGGCGAGCGGAACGCGCGGCGGCAGCACACAGGCGCTCGGTCCGAACGCGGCCGTCTTTCCCAACGAGGTCGTATCGACCGGTGACGGAACGCGACTCGAACTCACCTTCAAGGACAAGACGCAGCTGACGCTCAGCGAGAAGACGAAGTTGACGCTCGATACCTACGTATTTAACCCGGTCGCAGGCGTCGGAACGATCAAGTTTGAGACGGTTGGGGCGCTCAAATTCCTGTCAGGCCGGTTGTCGAAGCTGGCGAAAGCCGCCGTCAACGTGACAACACCGGTTGCGAATATCGGCATCCGCGGCACGGAATTCTGGGCTGGGCCGATCGACAATCAGGCGCTCGGCGTATTCCTGGTCAATGGCGCCGTGACCGTTTCAAACGCGGCGGGCGCGCAGATCCTGAGCCGGCCGGGCCAAGGCACCAATATCGCCGCGCCAGGCGCGGCGCCCGGGCCCGTCACCTTTTGGCCGGCGGACAAGGTCAGCCGCGCGCTCGCGACCGTGACATTCCGATAACGAGATACCGACCGACTTTGCTTTGAGCATGGCGCAGCGAGGAATGATTTGATGGGCGGCCCCGATATTTTTTCACCCTTCACGCTTGGCCCGCTCACCCTCCCCAACCGCATCGTCATGGCGCCGATGACGCGCAATCGCGCCGGGCCGAACAACGTGCCCGTGGCGCTGAATGCGACTTATTATGCGCAGCGCGCCAGCGCCGGCCTGATCGTCACCGAGGCGACGCAGGTGTCGCCGCAGGGGACCGGTTATCCGGGCACGCCCGGCATTCATTCGCCGGAGCAAGTCGCCGGCTGGAAGCTTGTGGCCGACGCCGTGCACAAGGCCGAAGGGCGGATTTATCTGCAGCTCTGGCATGTCGGGCGGATTTCGCATCCGTCGCTGCAGCCGGGCGGCGCGCTGCCGGTTGCGCCATCGGCGATCGCGCCGGTCGGCCAGGCCATGACCTATGACGGCATGAAGCCTTTCGTGACGCCGCGCGCGCTCGAGACCGCGGAGATTGCCGGCATCGTCGCGGATTATCGGCGCGGCGCGGAGAATGCCAAAACGGCCGGCTTCGACGGCGTCGAATTGCACGGCGCCAACGGCTATCTGATCGATCAGTTCTTGCGCGACGGCAGCAACAAGCGCTCGGATCGTTACGGCGGCAGCGCGGCAAACCGCGCACGGCTCCTGACCGAGGTAACGGAAGCGATCACAGGCGTTTGGGGCGCGGGCCGCGTTGGCGTGCGGCTGTCGCCCGCGGCTGCCTTCAACGACATGGCCGATAGCCATCCGGCAGCGACGTTTTCAACTGCCGTCAATGAGCTCAACCATTTCGGCCTCGCCTATCTGCACATCGTCGAGCCCATAGCGGGCGATCCGGTGCCGGCCGGCGAAATGCCCGACATCCGCTTCTTCCGCAAGATCTGGCGCGGCGCGCTGATGGGCAACAGGGGCTACGATCTTGCCCGCGCCAATGCCGTCATCCACGACGGCGCGGCCGATCTCGTCTCGTTTGCGGCGCTATTTCTTGCCAACCCGGATCTGCCCGAGCGCTTGCGCCGCGGCGGCCCGTTCAATCCGCCGGACCGCAAGAGCTTCTATGGCGGCAGCGCCCCCGGCTATACCGATTATCCGGCCATTGGCGCCTAATTTTATCATGTCATTCAATGGCTTATGGAAAAGCGCCGTCCTGTGACCGCGGTCACTTCGGCCATTGGCCGACAGAGTTACACATCGACCAGCGGTAAATGCTCGGTTAACAGGGGATGCCGATGACCACTACCATTCAATATCTCACCCGCAAGGCCAACGAGATTTTCGAGCGCAACATGCGGCACGCCGCGCAGAAGATTTGCGAGCGGCAAAGCTTGTTTCACGGCCGGGCAGCGTAGCGGCCGCCGCTAGAGCATGATCCGGAAAAGTGGAAACTGGTTGATCAGTCCAAAACAATTTCGCTCTACGACAGTCCAGATCAATCCAGCCTGATGTCGGCCGCGCGGATCACCTTGCCCCATTTCTCGTTTTCGCTGTCGATGAACTTTGCGAACTGCGCGGGCGTCATGGGCATCGGCTCGACGCCGAGCTCGGCGAGCCGCCCCCTCGGCTCAGGCTCGGCAAGCGCCGCGGTCATAGCCGCGTTGAGCGCAGCAACGATCGGCGCCGGTGTATTCTTCGGTGCGCCGACGCCGTACCACCCGACAGCCTCGTAGCCCGGCACGAACTCGCCGACCGTAGGCAGGTCCGGCAGCGCCTTCAGGCGCGCCGGCGTCGTGACTGCGAGTGCGCGCACCTTGCCGCCTTTGACGAATTCCATCGATTGCGGGATCGGATTGACGACAAATTGCACTTGGCCGCCGATCAGGTCGGTCATGTAATTGGTCCGATACGGCACGTGGACCAGATCGACACCGGCCATCATCCCGAACAGCGCGCCGAACAGATGCGACGAGGTGCCGTTGCCGCCGGACGCCATATTGATCTTGCCTGGATTGGCTTTGGCATAGGCGATGAATTCAGGGATCGTCGCAACCGGCAGCGTGTTCGTCACCAGCACGACATAAGGCGCATTGGCTGTGGGTGAAACCGGCGCGATATCGCGCATGAAATCGAAATTCAGATGCCGATAGAGCGAGATGTTGAGCACGTTGGTCAGAACATCGGCCAGAATGGTGTAGCCATCCGGATCCGCATGCGCCACGGCCTCGGTGCCGATATTGCTGCCCGCGCCCGGCCTGTTCTCGACGACGAATTGCTGACCCAGCCGGTCCGACATCCATTGCGCCGCGAGCCGCGCCATAATGTCGGGCGCGCTGCCGGGAGGAAAGCCGACGATCATGTGCACCGGCCGGGACGGGTAAGTGTCCGCCCGCGCGCGCCGGCCCATAACGCCGTAGAGTGCCGGAAGCGCCGCAGCTCCCGCGGCCAGGCGCAGAACGTTTCGGCGCAAAAGCTTCAAGGCGCCCTCCCCTGGTTATGCTTGGCCTTGATCCGATCCGATTGAATCGGCGGCCGGTTTCTTCCTTGCAGCGTAGCCTAACTCTCGCGCGCCTGATAGCAGCGGCAATTTCGCTTACGGCTAAGCGCCCGCTTACACCCCAAGCTTATCCGCCAGCTCCACGAGGCTTTTCACCGCATAATCGACCGGCACGCCGGGTGCGGCTTCACCGCGGCCGGGACCATGCTCGTTCGGCCGCGCCAGATGTGCGGCGCGCAGGCCCTGCGCGCGGGCCGCCGCCAGATCGTTGGAATGCGCCGCCACCAGCATGCATTCGTCCGGCCGCAAATCGAAGGCTGCCGCCGCGGCGAGATAGACGCCCGGCTTCGGCTTGAAGTCTTGCGCGATATCGGCGCCGAGGATCGCATCCCAGGGAAAATTATTGCGGCGCGCCAGATCGACCATCAGCGAAATATTGCCGTTCGATAGCGGCGCGAGCCAAAACTTTTTCTTCAGCCGCGCCAGGCCCTCCGGCACGTCGGGCCAGGCGTCGAGCCGGTGCCAGCCGAGATTGAGCGTCTGCTTCTCGTCCTCACTGAACCCGGTCACGCCAAAACGCTGCAGCACCGTATCGAGGTTCTCGCGATGCAGGATGTCGAGCTTGCAATAGGCGCGGCGGCCGGTGCGTACCTCTTCCAATGCCGGTTGATATTCGCCGCGCCAGGCGTCGGCAAAGCGCCCCCAGTCGAGCGCAAAGCCCTTCGGCTTGAGCACAGTCTCGGCTTCCCGCGCGATCGAACTGCGGAAATCGGTCAGCGTGCCGAACACATCGTAGAACAGTGCTTTCACCTGATCGGTCATGCGCAAATCCCCTAGCTGAAAGGCTTGCGGAGTGCCAAAAGCATCGTCCCGATAAGTAGCTTAGTCCAGGAGAAGATCATGGCGGAAGATATCGCCGAATTGCTGCACCAGCTGATCGTGACCACTCGGATTCTTGCCAATGAGGAGGTGCTCGATGCGTTCGGCCATGTCAGCGTGCGGCATCCGCACGATCCGAAGCGCTATTTCATCTCCCGTCACCGCGCGCCTGAACTGGTGGAGATTTCCGATCTCATCGAGATGAATCTGGATTCCGAGCCGGTGCGGCCGACCGAATTCCGGCTCTACAGCGAGCGGGTGATCCACGGCGAAATCTACAAGGCGCGGCCGGACGTCAATGTCGTGGTGCATCACCACGCGCATGCCATGCTGCCTTACGCGATATCGGGCCGCGAACTGGTGCCGGTGTTTCATCTCGGTGCGGTGATCGGCAGCAAGGTGCCGTTCTGGGACCAGCGCGACGAATTCGGCGACACCAATATGCTCGTGGTCAAGCCGGAGGAAGGCGCGTCGCTCGCCCGCGCGCTCGGGCCCCATTGGACGGTGCTGATGCGCCGCCACGGCGCCACCGTTGCCGGCACCGATTTGCGCCAGCTCGCTTTCCGCACCGTATTCGGCTGCCATAATGCCAAGCTGCAAAGCGAGGCCATTGCGCACGGCCATGTCGACCGGCTGTCGCCCGGTGAGCAAGACATCACCGAAGCCGGCCAGTTGCGTCCGATGCCGATCGAACGCGCCTGGAACTATTGGATTCGTCACATCGAAAAGGCCGGCCTGATGCCGCCTCAGCCCGCCAAGCGCAAAGCGGCGGCGGCCAAAACCCGAACCAAGACCAAGACCGCAAAAAAACAGAAGACGGCGAAAACAGGCGGCAACAAAAAGCGGCGCTAACGCTACGCGCTGCCGACGCGCCAGACCGTCGGGATTTTCCGCTCCTTGTCCATGGTCCAGGCCTTCCAGGCGGCCTGAACCTTGGCCAGGTCCTGCTCGATATTCTTGACGAAGAACTCGCCACGAAATTCGAGACAGCCGTCTTCGCCGTACCATTCCAGCGCATCGACTTCGCCGGGCTGACGGTAACGCTCGATGACGAGCCCGAACGTATTCTCGGCGCGTTGCGGCGAATGGCGCATATGCGAGGGCAACAAGAACATGTCGCCCTCGCGCACCACCACCTCGGTCCGCTCGCGCGTGACCGGATCCATCAGCTTGAGCGTCACCTCGCCGCGCAGCTGAATGAACAGCTCCTCGCCCGGGTCGTCATGATAGTCGGGACGATAATTCGGCCCGCCGACCATCATGACCGTCAGGTTTTGCCAATCCTCTTTCCAGAATTGCCTGTTGTTGATCGGCGGCAGCAGCGTGTGCTTATTGTTCTCGATCCAATCGTTGAGATTGATCGGTGTGTGCTTGAGCATGAAATCCAGCTCCGTGACGCATTGGCCCTCGGCGGGCGATCGATGATGACGCGACAGTGCGATCCACGGCAAGCATTGCGTAGCGCCGCCGTAGATTCCGCGGCCTAGAGATCGGCCAGGCCGTATTCGCTCCAGCGCGCCGCGACGCGCGCCTCATCTTCAACGGCCGGCCGCACTGTCGGCGGAAAGCGCTCGTTGTTCCATTGCGCACGGCGCGGCGACTTCCATGAGCGCGTGGCGTCGATCAGCATGCGGTTCCACAGCCCGGTGCCAAGCTGCGCCACGTCGCGGTCCTCCATCGGGGTGGAGGGATCAAGCGGCGAGCCGAATATACCGGGAAACACCACAATGCCGCCTTCGCCGGCATTGACGCGATGCGCGAAGGCCCATTCCACCTGCTCGTCCTGCGCCGGATCGATGTCCTCCTCCACGACGGTAACGTGCTTGTAGCGATATTGCGCGGCGGCATTGCCCCACAAAGCCGCGGCGATCTGCTTGGGCTGGCCCTGATAGTGCTTCTTGATCTGGACGCGGATATTGACGCCGTTGGTGGTCGGCGGCGCATAAACGTCGAGGATCCCGGGAATGCCGGCGCCGTTCAAAATATTCCAGGCGATGGCGGCGCGCTGCACCGAGGACATGACACTGTTCTCGCTATAAGAGCCGGGCAACGTACCTTCGAGGCAGCCGATAAAGACCGGATCGCGGCGGTGGGTGATGCAACTCACCTTCATCGCCGGGCGCGGCGTCGGCAGGTCGGACACGTAGCCGGTGAATTCACCGAACAGGCCTTCCATTTCATAGGTTGCCGGGTCGTCACTGATGGTGCCTTCGATGACGATCTCGGCATTCGCCGGCACGGCGAGATCGACGGTCTCGCAACGCACGAGCTGCGCCGGCTCGCCGCGGTAGGCGCCCATGACGTCATATTCGCAAATGCCGCCGGCAGGGCCGAGCCGGCGAGAAACGGCATGATCGGATCCCAGCCGATGACGCAGGCGATCGGCATCGGCTGTCCGCGCGCGGTCCATTTGAGGAAATGCGCGCCCCAGTGCTGGCCGCCCTTCACCAGAAGAAACGGCGCGGTGTTCTTCTTGCCGATCATGCCGCGATACATGCCGACATTCATCACGCCGGTGTCGGGATCCTTGGTGACGATCGCGGTGAAGGTGTGAATGTAACGGCCGCCCTCAAGATAATGCCATTTCGGCACCGGGAATTCGGTCTGGTCGATCGTCGCCGCGGACGATCACCTCCTTCACCGGACCGCTGTCGACCATCACCGGAGCAATAGCCTCACGGTTTTTCTTCATCACATGCTGGACGAGCTCGCGGTTCGAGGCATCGCGCGAAAAGCCGAGCGCGAGCGCGAGCCGCGACGGCGCGCCAAGTCCGTTGACAAAGAGTTTGCTGCAGCGGCCGCCGGAATAATCCATTGCCGCTGATCGAGAAAACCCATCCTGCGCCGCTCCCCATTTTCAAATGCCAGCGGCGAGTATCGCTTTACCGCCCCTGAATCGTTTTCGGTTCGGCGCCGGCGATGACCGGCGCCGCCAAAATTGATGATGGGCGCATTAAATCTCGTATTGCCTCATACCCGCAACAGGCTGCGGCCGTACAGCTTCATGCCGGCGCGCGGCCAGCGCCGACATGAGTACCAGGCTTGAGTACCAGACTTCAGTACCAGATTTGAGTACCAGACTTGCCAAAGCGACGTCGGCTAGAAGCCGAAGAACTTCTCGCGCAGCGCATCTTCGTAACGCTTCTTGGCGGCTTTCACCTTGCCGCGAAGCTCGTCTTCCTTGGAATGAGCGCCTTCCCACCCGTCGACCTCGGCGACCGTATGATTGACCGAGGCCAAAGCTTCTTTCTGCTTGATCGCCGCGATCCATTCCTCGACCGCAGCCTTATATGCGGTCTGCATCTGATCGAGCTCCGACAGGTCGGCTGTCGTACTATCCGTCGTGGTTCCAGACATGGTTCAAGACATGGCCATTCTCCGCGCCGCATGATCCGCAAAATGCCAGAGCGGCCATTGCTTCGCTGAAGCAATCCCGCTCTCGGTGCGATCATTACGGCCGTAGCTATGTTGCGGGCGTGTGACGCGCGCGCGTCAATTATTGCGCGGGCGCGCAGGAGAGCTTCGCCAAGTGCCCCGAGTGGTAGATCAGAAAAAGGTCGTTAGTGAAGCGAAAGAATTCGCCGGTGAAATCCCTGCTGCGGAAGCGCAGAGTGGTCTGATCGTCGCTGGTCACGCTGTTCTTGACGTCACTGTTATCGAGGTTGAGCGAGATCTTGCGGCCAGGGGTCAGAGCTAATTTGACCGTGATCGGCGACTGCTTGAACGACACCGGCTCGATTTTGACACCGGTGCAGGTGAACGAAGCAGGCTTGGCGGCAGGCGCGGCCTGCGCGTTCGCAGGTGCCGCCGTAGAAGCCAAAATTCCGGCCAAGCTCGCTAACCAGACTGTCGTCGCCACAATGAATGTCGCCTGTCGGATCATGATCCCTGCTCCAGCCTGTGCGAATCTCACGCTGATTATAGCGCGAAACGGCGGCTTGGCGGGACAATTGGCCGCTCAGCTGGACGGCTGCCGAGAGACGGAATTCGGAGCGGCTTTCGGCTCCCTGCGCAAAGTGAGTTCGCGCAGCGCGTCATAGATCGGCGTGTCGCGCAGCAGCATCGGCACCAGCATGGCGACAAAGCCCGCACCCAACATCGGCAGCAACATGGTCACGTTGCCCGTCATCTCGGTGACAAGCACGATTCCGGTCACCGGCGCGCGCACCACGCCGGTGAAAAACGCAGCCATGCCGACGAGCGCGAAGGCTTCGCGCGGCACGCCGAGACCGTGGAAGAGAAACTCGCATGCCGCGCCGAACAGCAGGCCCGATTGCGCGCCCACAACCAGAAGCGGCGCAAATAAACCGCCGGGCGTCGCACTCGCATAGGACAGCGGCCCGAGCGCAAACCTGATCAGGAAAGCGATCACGACCACGGACACGCCGTCATGGCCGGTCAGCGTCTGCTGAGTGATGTTGTCGCCGCCGCCGACCAGTTGCGGGGCGAACCAGGCCAAGACGCCGACCACTGCGCCGATCAATCCGGCGCGGAGCTCAACCGGGATAGCTGCGAAGCGCTCGGCCGCGGCAAGCGTAGCAAGGAGCGCCCGGTTATAGGCAACGGCGAGCAGGCCCGCCAAACCGCCGAGTACAAAGAACAGCACACGCGCCTCGGCCCCGACCGGAGCGAGCGGGCCGACCAGGAAATCGGGGGTGTCGCCAAGAAACAGGCGCCCAATCGCAATCGAGGTGGCGGACGCCGCGAGCGCCGCAATCGCGATCCGATGTTCGAACCGGCGCACCAGTTCTTCGAGCACGAACACCGCGCCGGCAATGGGCGCATTGAAGGCCGTGGCGAGGCCGGCGCCGGCGCCGGCCGCAAGCAGCACCCGGCAATCCGCCCAATCGAGACGAAACAGCCGCGCGATGAAGACGGCAATGCCGGCGCCGATCTGCACGCTCGGGCCCTCGCGGCCGAGCGCGAGGCCGGAGCCGATCGCCAAAATGCCGCCAAAGAATTTCACCGGCACGAGCCCGATCGGGGCCGGCGGGACTTCTCCGGCGAGGGCGGCCTCGACATGGGGGATGCCACTTCCTGAAGCATGCGGCGAGAAGCGGCGCACCATCCAGGCGGCGATCGCGGGCGCCGCAGCACAGGCAAGGACAACGACCAGGAAGCCGCCAAGCGAATACCCATGCGCCCAGGCGATGGTCGCGTCGCGCAGGCGGTCCGCGTGCAGAAGCGCAATCCGGAATATCGCTCCGGCCACGCCCGTCATCGCCCCGACAGCCAGCGCGATCAGGGCAAGTCTCAGCAGCCCGCGACGATCGTCGCTCGATTTTTCGCTGTCGTCCGGGCTAGTATTCATCGACGATTCGCGCAGTGGCGTTGGATTGTGCTGCCGAATGCTTTACCGGCTTTTGGCGGCGCCGGACGAGTGGTGTTGCTGCGAGCGCGGCTGTAGTTCG
Organism: Xanthobacteraceae bacterium; assembly: GCA_049677525.1. GTDB lineage: Bacteria > Pseudomonadota > Alphaproteobacteria > Rhizobiales > Xanthobacteraceae > BOG-931. The sequence goes on along the minus strand of JBAUCK010000363.1, from coordinate 35,181 downwards.
CTGTCACAACTTTCTCCTAAGTACCTGCAACTCATACCATAAACGAAATACGCCCGGGCGGAACGGACCGGGCGCCTTCTGAAAGTGAAATATCAACTTCAGCCGAACACGGAGAAGTCCGCGACCGGCTCGGCGACATAGCCGTAGCGCAGATTGTTGGGCTCGCGGCCTGACTTTTCGTATTTGGCTTTGAGCGCCGTGAGCTTGTCGTTCTTGAGCTCGAGCTCGGCTTTTTTCGGCTCGATGCCGTAGAGCTTGGCATTGTTGCCGCCGAAGATCGCGCTCTTGACCGGCCCGGTCGCCGGACCGAGCGGCGCGAAGCCATATTGCTTCTGCATGTCTTCGGGGATCTCGAAGCGGCGCAGCCCCTCGATCTGCCATTGCGGCGAGCCGGTCCACACTGCATCGGTGCCCCAGCAGACGCGATCCGAGCCCATCTTCTTGATCATGGTGCCCATCAGCGCCGCCGTCACCCGCGGTTCGGCGATCAGCGTCATGGCGAAGAGCTGGCCGACATCGGCATAGACATTGGTGACGTTGTATTGCGCGGGGATGTCGGCGAGATCGCTGGTCCAGGAAATGCGGCCAGTGCGCTCGAATTCCTGCAGCGCCACTTTCGGATCGCCGCCGACATGGCGATAGGCGCCGTGATAGATGATGAAGTTGAGCTGCGGCCAGTCCTTCGCCGCCTGGCCGACATCGCTCGCATCGACGAAGCCGCGCAGATTGGGGAATTGACGGTCGAGCGGCGGCGCGAACAGGCCCTTGTGCACGCAGACATTCTTGATGCCGGCTTTGACGAATTTCTCGTAGCCGAGATAGGCGACCTTCTCGTCGTCCATGCGCCAGGGGTAGCGGCTGGTATCCTTGTGGGTATTGTCGCCAATCGTATAGCCCTTCATCGATTCCGGCTTCAGCCCCAGCGCGGCATCGACCTTGTCGAGCCAGCCCGGCTGGCCGGGCGTGAAGATGGCGTGCGCGAACAGCCGCCGCGAGCCGAAGCGCTGGTTCACCTTGTCGCGCGCGGCCGCCATCTGCTCGTTGGTCAGGAACCAGTCCTGCTCGATGTCGGAGGGCGCGGAAGAAATCAGGACGATCTTTGAGTCGCTGTCGAGGAAGACTTCCTTGACGTAATTGTCGTATTTCAGATCGTCGATGGTCTGTTCCTTGTCGGCGAGATCCTTGTTCCAGCCGGCCTTGCCGACGGTGGCGCGCATGGCGACGAAATTCTTGATGCGGGTGTCGTCGCGCAGGAAATGCGTGTGCATGTCCATGATGAACTGGTCTTTGAGCGAATTGGCGCGCTCGTCGGCCATCGCCGGCGTCGCGGCTTCGGCATGCGTGACATCGAAGAAATTGCCGAAGGTCTCGTTCATCGCCACATAGGACGCCGCCATCCCGGCCGCGGTCTGGAAGAAGCGGCGGCGCGAGACGCCCTGCTTCTTGGCCAGACCGTCAGCGAGTTCGAGTAGCCGCGCCTGCAATTCGCGCTGCTTCTCGGTTTGCGGAAAGGGATAGAACTCGTCGCTGGACACGACCTGCGTCGGGATCGGCATATCGTAGGGCAAGAACTCCGAGGGCGTCAGCTTCTCGCGGTCGTCGTCGCTCAGGAATCCCATAACATCCTCCTCGTTACATCGCCCTTACATCGCCGTAGTTCTTCATCCCGTCTTTGCGGGGTTGGCGGCGCCATTCTAGCAGTTCGGGCAGGTGCGGCGAAGGCCCGTCGCAGAAGCGCTCCTCTCTAGTCCGCCATCGCATAGGCCTTGCACCAGCCGTTCGGACTGACGTCACCTTCGACCACTTTGCAGCGGTCCGGATCCTCGAACAGCGTGCAGGTGGCACAGGCTTGGATGCCGTTCGGGCCATCCTGGTACTGCGCCTGTTGCTTCGACATCTTGCCGGCGCTCTGCGCGAAAGAGCGCGCCGGTCGCAACGCCAAGCCGGCGATGCCTGCGAGCACGCACTGCATGAATCCCCTTCGATCCGAAACTGCCGCCCGGCATGTAGTCCCTCACCGCTCGACAGCCGACACAAAGCCCGTTATCGCTTCACGCATCGCCCGATACCCGCCGATTGCCGTGTCACGTGACGATACAACAATAACGCGGGCCGAACTTTAATTCCCGCCGAAGAGGAAACCCTTAGAGGAAGCCCAATCCACAGAGGAAGCCTATGGCCAAAACTGCGCAAAAGAGCCTGCAATCCCCTCGCCTTCCCGAACTGTCGCCGGAGACATTCACGCCGGCGCAGAAGGCGCTGACCGATTCCATCGCATCCGGCCCGCGCGGCGTCTTCAAGCTGTCGGGCCCGTTCGCGATCTACCTGCATTCGCCCGAATTTGGCGAGCTGGCGCAGAAGCTCGGCGGCCATGTGCGCTATAAGACCAGCGTTCCGCCGCGGCTTTCCGAATTCGCCATCCTTTGCACCGCCCAGTTCTGGAAGGCGCAATACGAATGGGCGGCGCATGCCGTGATCGCCGAGAAACAGGGCGTGAAGCCGGAAACCATCCGCGCCATCCAAGCCGGCCGCGCGCCGAAATCGGCGTCGAAGGACGAGATGGCGATCTACGATTTCGTCAAGGAGCTCTATGGCAAGCGACGCGTCAGCACGCCGACCTACAATCGCGTCAAGAAGCTTCTCGGCGATGCCGGCACCGTCGAACTGGTCGGCATCCTCGGCTATTACGCGATGGTGTCGATGACGCTGAACACGTTCAAGGCGCCGCTGCCGGACGGCGTGAAGCCGGGCTTTCCCGAGCCGAAGTGAGGCGCGCTTGCCGCCGCTCGTCCCCGCGAAAGCGGGGACCCAGCGTGCTGTATCGAGACTGGAGTCCCGCTGACGTGGGAATGAGCGGCGAAAACAGCGCGCGCGACTACTGCTTGTTCATCTGCATGCCGCTGCTCGGGCCTTGCATCGCGCCGCCACCGCTCGGCGCCATCATCATGCTGCCGCCGGCATCGGCGGCGCCGGGTGCAGGCGCACCGATCCCGGCAATCGGATATTCGACATCGACCGTGCCGGCGTGATCGAATTTCAGCGTCGCCTTGACGTTTTGCCCCTGCTCCAGCGGATGTTTCAGATCGAGCAGCATGATGTGAAAGCCGCCGGGCTTCAGCGTGATGGTCTGGCCCGGCAGGATTTCGAGCCCGCCTTCGACCGGCCGCATCTTCATCACGCCGTCTTCAATCGTCATGGTGTGGATCTGGCATTGGGCGCTGGCGTCGCTTGACACGCAGCTGACGCGATCCGGCGCGGTGCCTTTGTTGGTGACCGTCATGTAGCCTGCGCCCGCCGCGGCCCCTTTTGGCGTCGCCCGCGACCAGGGCTGCGAGATGTGGATCGAGCCGACATCGTAGTCGGCGGCGTGCGCGAGTTGCGCTCCGGCCATTTGCGCCGCCAGAAGGGCAACGGCGCCGATCGTGTATTTCGAATCGAAAATCTTCATAGACTTGCTCCGCATTGAATGCCGTAACGGCAAAAGATTTTTTTGGCTTAGAGCATGATCCCGAAAAGTGGAAACCGGTTTTCGGAAAAGATCATGCTCAAATGGGAAATCTAGACCTTGATCCGATTCAATTGAATTGGATCAAGGTCTAGCTGATCGTTCGCTTTAGCCTGATGGCGGCGCCCGCGAACGATGGGCAGCGGCAATGCGCACAGCCGGAAGCGGCCCGACTTCGGGCACGGCCGTCAACATCTGTGCCGGCGCCGGCGCGTAAATCGCGACCGCGGCAGGCGTGAGACAAATCGGCGCGCCGCGGCAACAAAGGGTAAGACAGGCCTCGAGACAGTCCTGGCTCTGTCCGGCCGGCGTGGAATGACCGGCTGCCGCCGAACAGATCGAAACGGCTGCGACGCCGCCGGCGCTTGGAATGCCGAATGCGAGCAAAACCGCCTGCAAAGCAAACGCATAGGCCGCTGCCAGCGCTATCCCGATACGCGCGTGCCGTCGCAAACTCATGGATCGAATCTAGTTCACTTCAAGCGCGGTTGGAATGGCGGGATCTATAGATGTGGAACCCGCAAATTCGTCAGGGATTATCTGCACCGGAGACATGAATTCTTCACTTAGAAATTACGCGGCGAGGGCGTATGTTCTTTGCACAAACTTGGCGGTTCACCAGCGATGCAGAACGGGCCTGCCGCACAAAAGCGCAAAGAGTCTGGACAGGTGTTGCCGTTCCAGCGCCGCAGAAAGCCGCTTGCGCTCGTCTCGGCGTCACCGCCGGCGCGGCAAAACGCGGACGATGACTTCGCCCGCTACGAACATGAACGCGAAGAGCGGATCGACGATCGCCAGCGCATGCGGATGAATATGATCGCGGCAGCGATCGTTGTCGTACTCATCGGCACCGGCGTGTGGATCGCCGACACCATCTCCGCCACCGGCAAGCTCGAGGATTGCGCGCTGCAGGGCCGCACCAATTGCGCACCGATCGACATGTCGGAGCGGCCGTAACGCTTACAAACGCAGGAGAGCTTATAAAGAACTCACACAAGTAAGCTCATAAATGCAAACGGCCCGCCGCTCGGCGGGCCGCTTGATTCGGTGAAGCCGTAAATTCGTGCGCGATCAATTCGGAACTTGCGCGGTCCCGGTCGCCGGCGCCGCAGGCTTGTGAACCGGTGCGCCGCGTTCAGGCAGCGCGATCACCCGCGTACCGCTGTCGGCCAAGGGTCGAATATCCGTGGAATTCGTGGCGCCAGTGCCCGTCTTGGCTGGTGGGGGCGCGGGTGTTGCAGGTGCCGGAGCAGCCTCGGGCTTCGGTGCGGGCACCGCCGGCACTCCGGTTCCATTGCCCGGCGATATCGGCGAATTGACTCGAGTCGGCTGCGGCACCGTCGTACCCGGCACGCCGTGATGCGAGCCGACCACGGAGAGCACTTCGCCGATCACTTTCGCATGCAGGCGCGGCGACTTGTCGATATTGAGATGGTCGATGCTCGGATCCGAACTGACGTCGAAATTGACCAGCGTGCCTTTGAAGCTCGGGCCCTTGCGCATATAGGCGTAGCTGCGCTGTGTGAGATTGAGCACGCGCTGGATATTGCCCGAGGCCACGAACGATTGCGTGCCGTCGAACGGCACCGCGAGCGCCACCGGCACGCCCTTCGCGCCGAGATAGGCCGACATTTCCATGACCGCGTCGGCGCCGAGCGAATGACCAATAATGATGATCGGACCTTCGGTGCCGGCCTTGTATTTCGCCGCCGCCGAATCCGCGAGCGACTGCCATGAGGTGTGGTTGTCGACCGTGGCGTAGACGCCGCGCCTGTTGAGCTCTTCGGCCAGCGTATCCATGCCGAGCGAGAAGACATTGAGAAGGCCGCGCAGCAGATAAACGTGTGCGCGCGACTCCGCCATGCTCGGGCTGGTTCCAAACACCAGCATCATGCCGACTGTGAGCATCACGATCGCCGCAAATCGTCGCCAAGCTGTCATGGTAATCGACACGGTGTTTGCAACGCTGCTTGCCATCCAACCCCAACCCAATCTGGCCTTCATGACCCCCTCATGGCTTGCCGAATGTTACGCAAAACTTGAATCCGGTATGCCCGGCGTATTCTAAGCGATCCATACCGCACTGCCAGATTTTGTAGCCGGAATTTTCTTGGAAATGCCGGGTGCGCTGCAAACCGGCGCGAACCTGTGCCATAAATGCAACTTGGCTGAACCCGCAAAATCGCCTGACAACACCACGCTCATCAATAAATCCACGGCACGATCCGCGCGGTGCGTTCCACATAGGTACGATATTCCTCTCCGAACGCGCTCAGCATCATCTCTTCTTCACGCTGCACGCGACCAAAGAACAGAATGCCGAAACCGACCGAGCCCGCGGGCCCTGCAATCCAATTGGGCAACAGTAGCACCTGGGCGAGCGCCATCAGCCAAAACGCCGAATACATCGGATGGCGGACGACGCCATAAACGCCGGTTGTGACGAGGTTATGGCGTTCGCGTAGGTCGAGACTGACCGACCAGTTTTTGCCGAGATCGCTGTGGGTCCGCCAAAACAGCCACAAAGAGGCCGCGTCGGCCACGATCCCAAGATAGGTCAGCACCGGCATATAGGGATAATCGGCAAAGCGCGGAAAATGGATCGCGAGATAGACTGAGGGCACGATGCCTAGGCCGGTGAAGGACGCCGCCATGAGCAGGCGTTCGCGAATGTCGCGCCCGGAATAGCTGATCGGCGTCTTGCGCGAATGCCGCCCCGGCCGCTGCCGCAGCACCACCCAGGCGGCCATGAACGCAAGCCAGATGATTTTGGAAATTGTCGGGGTCAAGCACTTAGCTCCGGCACAGCTTCGAGGACGCCCGCAATCAACCCGCCGTCGGCGCCGAAGGCCGCGAGTGCTTCGTCGGGATAAGCGACGCGATCCGGCAGCGCGACGGGGCCGCAGACCAACATGTAATAGTCGTAGAAGTAACGCCGCTCATTGCCCATGACCGCCTGGCGATGGATGCGCAGGAAATTGAGACGGAAGCGCCGGTAAGTGTGCTCCTCGACCATCATGCGGATGCGGATGATTTTCACGATGGGCTTGCCGGCAAACGGCATGCCGAGCGCGACCACCGGATCGACCTTATAGACATTGATGACGTCGACCAGCGCCTGATATTCGACCCAGAACAGTCCGGGCGCAGTGGCGATGCGGCCGACGGTCTCGCGGATCCAGCCGGCGGCCGGATGCAACGCGACTTTCATCAGCGAGGAGCCGCTCGACACCAGATGAAGTTCCTTGCCGCGGCCTAAAAGCTGCGGATCGAACTTGAGCGCGCGATCGAGCACAATGAGCGACAGCGGCGCGCCGAGACTGTGGCCGTCGATCACGATCTCGTCGGCATCGGTGCCGCGCACGATGCGCACGAACTCGTGCGCCAGAACATCGAGCCGTTCTTCCAGCCCCGGCCGCACGCGATGAATGAGATCGCGCGCGAAATACCAGTCGTCGAGCGCGTAGCGGATATGCCAGAGGCGCCCGAAGGTGAAGCGAAACGCAACGAAGATCGCAAACCACAGGAGCGGCGCGATAAGCATGTGATACGGCAGGCCGAGATGGATCACAGCGAAGCGCGTCAGCGCGATCGCTGCCCACATCGTGCCGAGCACATAGACCAGCGGCGACAGAAAGAATCCACCGTAACGCCACGCCACCATGAAATATTTGACCACTGTGCCGTTGAGGATGAATTCCATCAGCGCCGCGACGCCTAGCGGAAAGCGCCACCAATCGCTCTCGGCGGCGTCGGCGCGCACGAAATCGTCCCAGCGGAACCAGTGAAAGTCGGTGGTGACGCGCCAGTTCGGGCCGAAACAGGAGACCGACCAGCTCGCCACCGCGCCGTCCGCCGACAGAACCGGCGGCGACACCTCGCCCTGCACGTTCCAGGCCTTCTGAAACCGCGCCATTTCGCGGGTGAAGCGGTGGTGCTGGCGCTCGGCGCCGACCGGCTCATAGCCCGTCATCTGCACAAAACATCGCTTTCGCACAGTTTTGTCGACCTGTTGCGCCTGCGGCATGGGCGGACCTGGAACCGGTGTGGGTCTTGGGTGGAGCTCTCGCTGGGTTCATTAGGTAATATGGCTTGGTGGATCAAGCGGAGAGGCTGATCCGGGCCGGGACCATGCGCTGCAATAAGCCCTTGGCAAAGGCGGAAAATCGGCCGGTCCGGCGGCGCGTGGACGGCGGGCCCGCAGATGGGCTCCGCCGTTGAACTTACCGGCATCCTTCGCTATACGGGGCCTTCACATTGAGGGGCCCGTATCGCGGGCTGCGAGTGCCGGGCTGGGCCGGCGCTTATTCCTTCGGACCAATGAGCACGCCCGATGTCCACTACGTTCGATAAAGTGGCTGAAATCATTGCGGAAACTTGCGATATCCCGCGTGAAAACATCAAGCCGGAATCTCACGCTATCAATGATCTTGAGATCGACAGTCTCGACTTTCTCGACATTGCCTTTGCCATCGACAAGGCTTTCGGCATCAAGCTGCCGCTGGAGCAATGGACCCAAGAGGTCAACGACGGCAAGGCGACAACGGATCAGTATTTCGTGCTGAAGAACTTGTGCGAGCGGATCGACGAGCTGATCGCTGCCAAGGGCGCCTGAGGCGCCATTAGATGCGTCTTGAATATTTCCAGATGATCGACCGCTTCACGGCCGTCGATGTCCGTGAACGCGTGACCCGCGCGGTCTGTAAAGTGCCGTTGCAGAGCCCGGTCTTCGAGGGCCACTTCCCGGGCTACCCGCTGATGCCCGGCGTGCTCCTGATCGAGTGCATGGCGCAGACCACGGGCTGGCTGGTGAGCGCGCTCACCGGCTTCACCGGCCTGCCGGCGCTCGCCGGCGTCAAGGAAGGTAAGATCCGCAACGCCGTGTTTCCCGGTGATGAACTCGAATTCGAAGGCCGCGTCATTCACGAAGGCTCGGGCTATGCGATCGGAGAAGCCAAGGGCTGGTGCAAGGGTGCGCCGATCTGCGATGCCACGCTGACCTATCGGATCATTCCTTATCCCAGCAAGGAATTGCGCGAGGGCCTGTGGGAATGGGCCGACCGCATCAATTTCCCGGCCAGGGAGTACGCCAAGTGAGTGATCGCCGCGAGGTGTGGATCACCGGCGTCGGGCTCCTCACCTGTTTGGGCGAGGGTGTCGAGGCGGCTTGGGGCCATCTCGAGCGCGGCGATGCGCCGTCCTACGACGACACGAGCTTCGCGCCCTATATCGTGCATCCGCTCGGGCCGATCTCCTTCGACAAATACATTCCGAAGAAGAGCGACCAGCGGCAGATGGAGACTTGGCAGCGCGTCGGCGTCTATTCCGCCGGCATGGCACTGGCGGACGCCGGTATTGCCGGCAATCCGGAATTGCTCGACCGCGCCGACATGATCGTTGCCGCCGGCGGCGGCGAGCGCGATATCGCGGTCGATACCGCGATCATGGCGGGCCTGCGCAAGACCAACACGCCCGGCGCCTTTCTCAACGAACGGCTGATGAGCGACCTGCGCCCTACTCTGTTTCTGGCGCAGCTTCCGAACCTCCTCGCCGGCAATATTTCGCTGGTGCATGGCGTGGTCGGCTCCTCGCGCACCTTCATGGGCGAGGAAGCGGCAGGCGTCGACGCCGTGCGCGTAGCGCAGGCGCGCATCGCGGCCGGCCAAAGCGAGCTGACGCTGGTGGGCGGCGCCTACCACGGCACACGCTGGGATGTGCTGCTCACCTTCGAGTTCGGCAGGGTCGCGCTGAAGGACAAATTCGCAGCGGTCTGGGACCGCGGCCCGCACGGCGGGATCGCCTTCGGCACGATGGGGGCGTTCCTGGTGTTGGAAAGCAAGGAGCACGCGATCGCGCGCGGCGCAAAACCGCGGGCGCGAATCTCGGAAGTCTATTCCGATCGCAATGCGCGGAAGGAAGGCGACGCCGAAGCGAGCCTGCGCCGGCAATGGCAGAAGCTTTCGCCGCAAGTCGACAAGGCCCATGCCGCCATCGTCTCCGGCGCCGCTGGGCTTGAGCCCGCGACCAGCGCCGAAGCCCATGTTCTTCAGGAGATCGGCCTTCCGGTCCGCAATACGGGTACGTATATCGGGCATGGGGTGGACGCCCAGTTCACGGCCAATCTTGCCATCGGTTGCGCGGTGCTCGACCGTGGCAAGCTGTTCGCCCCGACGGGGACCGGAGATACGGGGAAAAGTCCGCCCGGCCTCTCTCAGGTGGTCGTCACCGGCGTCGGCAATTGGCGCGGCGAAGGGCTCGCCTTGCTCGAACGGGTGAACTAGTCGCGCGCCTTCTGCGCGCCAATAGTTGAGAGGAGTGCGCTATGGCAACGCATCGCGACAAGGCTGGCCGCCCGGTGGTTGCCGTGACCGGCATGGGCGTCGTCACCTCGCTCGGGGTCGGCAAGGAAGACAATTGGGCGAAGCTCTCGTCCGGCGTATCCGGCATTCGCCGTATCAACCGCTTTGCGCTCGACAGCCTGCGCACCACCATCGCCGGCACAGTCAACGACGTCTATGCGGACTACATGGCGCCGGCGCAGCTCTCGGAGCGGCTCGCCACGCTCGCCTGCGAGGAGGCCATCAGCCAATCCGCCATCGGCTCGAAGGGCCATTTCCCCGGCCCGCTGTTTCTGGCGCTGCCGCCATTCGAAATCGAATGGCATTATCGCACCGAAGTGGCGGCGAAGGTCGCCGCCGACACCGATCCGACCTATCCCGATCTGGTCCGGGTGGCGCGCGAGCCGCAATTCGCGCCGGTCCTCGATACGTTGAAATACGGCATTATCGGCGAGCATCTCGCCGAACGCTTCGGCACTCAGGGATCGCCGATCTCGCTCACGACCGCCTGTGCCTCGGGCGGCACCTCGATCCAGCTCGGCGTTGAAGCAATCCGCCGCGGCGAATGCCAGGCCGTGCTTGCGGTCGGCGCCGACGGCTCGGTGACGGCGGAAGCGCTCATCCGCTTCTCGCTGTTGTCGGCGCTGTCGACGCAGAACGATCCGCCGGAACAGGCGTCAAAGCCGTTCTCCAAGAACCGCGACGGGTTCGTGCTGGCCGAAGGCGCGGCCGCGCTGGTGCTTGAAGACTATGACCACGCCGTCGCGCGCGGCGCCAAAGTGCTCGCCGTTCTCGAAGGCTGCGGCGAGAAATCGGATTCCTTCCACCGCACCCGGTCGAGCCCCGACGGCAAACCTGTCATCGCCTGCATGCGCAACGCGCTGGCCGATGCCGGCGTCGGCGCGGAAGACATCGACTATATCAACGCGCACGGCACGTCGACGCCGGAGAACGACAAGATGGAATGCCTCGGCGTCTCGACCGTATTCGGCGAACGCATCCGCACTATCCCGATGTCGTCGAACAAATCCATGATCGGCCACACGCTGACCGCGGCCGGCGCGGTGGAAGCGGTGTTCACGGCGCTGACACTCGAACATCAGCGCATCCCGCCGACCATCAATTACCGCGTGCCCGATCCGGGGATTCCGCTCGACGTGGTGCCGAACGAAGCGCGTGACGCCCGCCTTCATCGCGCGATCTCGAATTCCTTCGGCTTCGGCGGCCAGAACATTTCGCTTGTCTTGACGCGGGAGCCGGCGTGAGCACCGCAACATCGACATTGGATAAAGAGACCAGCGCTGTGCCGACGAAAAAAATGCGCGCGCTGACGCTCACCGGCGACCGCAAGATTGAAATCGTCGACATCGACGCTCCCCCCCCGCCCGGCCCGGGCGAAGTACAGATCGGTATCAAGGCGATCGGGCTCAACCACATCGATGTGTGGGGCTGGCGCGGCATGGCCTTCGCCAAGCGCAAGCTGCCGCTGATCGTCGGCGTCGAAGCCGCAGGCCAGATCGTGGCGGTCGGTCCCGACGTGACCACCTCCGAAGTCGGCGACCGCGTCGTCGCCTACGGCGCGCTGACCTGCGGCAAGTGCAAAGCCTGCCAGGAGGGCCGCGATAATCTCTGCGAAAATGTCGCGAGCATCATGGGTTTCCATGTCGACGGCTTCGCGTGCGATTTCGTCAACATGCCGGCGCGGCTCGTGGTGAAGGTGCCGGACAATGTGAGTTTCCGCGACGCCGCTTGCGCGCCGGTCGCCTTCGGCACCGTGCAGCACATGCTGTTCGACAATGCCAAGCTGCAGCCCGGCGAAACGATCCTCGTACAAGCTGGCGGCTCCGGCATCGGCACCAGCGCAATCAAAATGGCGAAAGCCATTGGCGCAAAGGTGTTCACCACCGTGGGTGACGACGCCAAGGCGGAAAAGGCCAAAGCGCTTGGCGCCGATCATGTGATCAACTATCGCACCGACCGTTTCGAGAGCGCGGTGCGCAAGCTCACCGGCAAAAAAGGCGTCGATGTCGCCTTCGAGCATGTCGGACCCGACACGTTCAACGGCTCGCTGCTTTGCCTCAAGCGCGGCGGGCGGCTCGTGACCTGCGGCTCAACCACCGGCCAGTCGATTCAATTCAACCTGTTCCAGCTCTATTTGCAGCAATACCGCATCTTCGGCTCGTTCGGCTGCTCGCTGCGCAATATCGGCGAGAGCCTCGCCAAGATGGCGTCGGGGATGAATCCGGTGATCGATACCGAAGTGCCGCTCGCCGAATTCGAACGCGGCCTGGCGCGGCTCGAAAGCCGCCAGGTTTTTGGCAAGATCATCGTCCTGTTTTGATGCGGCCAAGCTTCAAGCCTTTGCTCGACAAGGTTGCCGGCGCCCTCACCGTCGGCCTTCTCGGGGCCATCAAGCATACCGATCGCGGGCGCATGGCGAATTTCGCCGGCGGCCTGATGCGCAAGATCGGCCCGCTTTTCAAAGAGCATCGGCTTGGCCGCGAAAATCTGCGCGCGGCGTTTCCGGAAAAATCCGACGCGGAGATCGAGAAAATCCTCGGCGGCGTGTGGGACAATCTCGGCCGCATCGCTATCGAATTCGCCCATCTCGACGAATTCTGCGTCAAGGGATTCGGCACGCAGACCGAAGACGTCATCACCTATCCGCAGGAATCGCAGGAACGCTTCGAAGCGATCATGAAAAGCGGCAAGGCCACGATCAGCTTTGCCGCCCATTTCGCCAATTGGGAACTGCCCGCCGTCGGCGCGCATCTGATCGGGGTCAAATCCGCCGTTTTGTTCCGGCGGCCGAATATCGGCGCCGTCAGCGACGTGATTATCAAGCTGCGCGAACCACTGATGGGTGAGCTGATCCCGACCAGCCTCGATGCGCCGGTGAAGATTGCCCGGCTGGCGCAATCCGGCTTCCACGTTGGCATGCTCGCCGACCAGCATTATACACGCGGCGTCGAGGTGACATTCTTCGGCCGCAAATGCCTTGCCAATCCGCTGATCGCGATGCTTGCCCGCCAGATAGGCCTGCCGATCTACGGCATGCGGGTCGTGCGCAAGCCTGACGGCAACTCGTTCTGGGGCGAAATCTCGCCGCAAGTCGAGCCGGTCTACGACGCCAGCGGCAAGTTCGACGTCGCAGGCACCATGCAGGCGGTCACATTGGTGATCGAGGGCTGGGTGCGCCAAAACCCCGAGCAATGGCTATGGCTGCACCGCCGCTGGCGGTGAGCGCACTCGCTACAGCGGCGGAAGCTTATAGCGGGCCCAGCACTGCGCGCAGCGGCGCATTTGAAATCGCCATCAAGCCTACGAACGGCTGACTCAGCTCCAGAATGAGAAACAGCGCGCATGACGCCGAGAAAGCGAACAGCGACAGAAAGGTGAAGACCGTCAGGTTGAGTTCAGCGAACAGGCTGAAGCTTGCGAAGATGATGACCAGCCAGAACACCAGGATCGCCAGAAACGGCGCCGGAACGAGATTATCGGATTCAACGAACAGCAACAGCCGCGTCTGCGCGAAATCGGTGCTGATCTGCACCGCCCGGCCCTGCAGTGAGCGCTGCACGTCATTGTGGGGCACCAGCGCCTGGATGTCCTGGTAGACTTTCTCCGCGCCGGCGCTCGGCTCGAAACGCGTCGTGTTGTTCGTCTTTTTCTCGCTCCAGATGCGGTCGACCAGAGGCCCGATCGCGCTCCGTATCTCGGCGCGGATCGGCTGCGCCTCCGGCCCATACAGGGTCAACAGGTTGTCGAGCAGGATGAGTTCGGCAGTGATCTGCTTGACCTGGCCGCTTTGCGTGTCGAACGAGCCTTTCGCCGCGGCGATCAAGAGGCCGAGAACAAGGGCTGCGATGGTGGCGACGAGGCCCACGCCCAGACGCACGACGTCCTGGGAATCCTTGCTGAGGTGATGCTTCGGCAGCGCCGAACGCAGCAACACGCCGACGAAGATCCCTCCGACTGTCAGCGCAAAGATGATGCACGACAGCGTCAACGGGGTGAATTCACGCAGGCTCATGGCGCGTCCATGACATTTCGGCCGACCCCCGTCTAGGGCTTGGCCGGGCAGCGCTGATAGGGCTTCAAGTCCTCGAATGACGCGCCGGCCGCCATGCCGTCCGCGCCCTTCAGCCGCATGATCACATTGACCACGCGCGGCTGATCCTGCGGCGTTGCCTTGCAGCTCCCGCGCACCGAATAATTCGGCCCATCCGCCCCCGCCGTCTCGACGATCATCTCTACCGCGCAGCTGCCGTCCGGACCGGTATAGCTGGACGGGGTAATCGCGAAATTGGTTGTCGTCCTTGGGGCACAAATCGGCGCTCTGCGCCCAGCTTCCGACCAGCGAACCGGGAAACGTGGTGTGCCGTATTTCATCCGCGTCGGCGGCCTGCATGGCACCAGCGGACATGGCACCAGCGGACATGGCACCAGCGGAAATCGCTGCAACGACACCGGCAATCCGTATCATTTCAAGTCCTCCATCATGACAAGTCGGTGGGAGTTCACGCCGAATTCAAGACGGTTCTTCGCGCTGGACAACCCGCCGCGGCTCGAAGAACAAGCGCGCCAGCGTGCGCTCGCCGACGACCTCGCCGAGCACGCGAAGTATAAAGAACGGAATCAGAATCAAGAGCATGACAATCGCGGTGGCAATCATCTGATCGCGCGTGCCGCCGGCGATCTCGAGGAGCGAGTCTATCAGCGTACGATCGTGCCACCAGCCGACAATGATCTCTTCGAGCACGTTCAGCACGATCAGCAGCGCCAAGAAGGCGAACGACTTGTGCAGCACCGGCCAGATCAAGGGCTGACGCTTGAAGCGTTCGCCGACATGAAGCGCATGTCCCAGCGACACGAATTTGGCGCAGATCAGCGCCTTGGCGGCGGCGAAGCCGAACGGCGCGAAGGCGATGCCGTGCGCCTCCAGAATGGCGAATTTCAAATAAGCCAGCGCCGTGAAGCAGATCCAAAGATAGACTGCGATAACGGCGAATTCCCGCAATTCGGCGGCCATCCGCTCCTTCACCGTCGCCTTTTCCGCCTCGCCCTTGTCCATCTGCCTCTCCGTCAAGAGCTGGCGCAGATGGCCGGCTCCGCTACGCGCTTACGTTCAGTCTTCGAACTTGCGGTGGAAACGGTCGATGACATGCGACCAGCGCTCCGGCCAGAAGGCCCCAACGAAAACGACCAGCACGACCAGCAGCAGGGACACCATGGCCTGATAGACGCCGAAACTCGGGGAATCCTCGGCGACGAACAGGCCGGCGATGCCACCCGCCGCAATCAACACCAAACGTACGACCCAGCTCAGCATTTGCGGATCAACTCCCGAAAATTCGACTGGCCGGCCCTCAATATCTTTGCGCGACGAACCTTACTGCCCATCAGCGCGGTCTGCTCCTCGACGACGCAGCATTGCTTGAACTCGACAGCGACGTGATTTGAACAGCCCGGCTATTATCGCGTGCAATAAAACGCTACAATTCGCTGCAGATCAAACGTGGCCCCGGCCGACGGCCTTGCGCGATCCGCGCTAGCTTGCCCGCGCAAAAGACCTGTCGTGCCCTCGGCGGAGTTGAGGTAGAAAGCCCGCCGGGCACCGACAGGATTGAGCAATGACAGACACTTGCAATCGGCGGCTGCGCGAGCTCTTGAACCGGCGGGAGGCCGTCCTCCTGCCCGGCGTCGCCAACGCGCTCGCGGCGCGCGTCATCGAGGATATCGGCTTCAAGGCGATCTACGTCTCCGGCGCCGGCGTCACCAATACCTATCTCGGCGTGCCGGATATCGGCCTGATCTCGGTAACCGAGCTTGCCGAAAATGTCGCCGCCATCCGTGACGCCGTGTCCCTGCCGCTGATCGTCGATGCCGATACCGGCTTCGGCAATGCCATCAATGTCGGCCGCACCGTCAAGACGCTTGAGCGCTCCGGCGCCAATGCCATCCAGCTCGAGGATCAGGATTTTCCCAAACGCTGCGGCCACTTTTCCGGCAAGCATGTGATTCCCCGCGCCGAAATGGTGCAGAAGATTCACGCGGCGGTGGATGCCCGTAACGATCCCGATCTCGCGATCATGGCGCGCACCGACGCCATTGCCGTGAACGGTTTCGAGGACGCAATCGAGCGCGCGGCGGCCTATATCGAAGCCGGGGCGGATATCACCTTCGTCGAAGCGCCGCGCAACGAAGAGCAGATGCGCGAGATTCCCAAGCGCCTGAAGGTGCCGCAACTCGTCAATATCGTCGCCGGCGGGCTGACGCCGATGGCCGAATTCGACACGCTGGCAAAAATGGGATTCACGCTGATCCTCTACGCCAATGCTGCGCTGCAGGCTTCGGTCGCCGGCATGCAGAAAGTGCTCGGCCATCTGCATGCGCGCGGCTCGCTCGACGGCATCATGCCCTTCCTTGCGGGCTTCGAAGAACGGCAGCGGCTGGTTTCCAAGCCGCATTTCGATGCGCTGGAAAAGAAATATTTGGCCGACTAATCACCGCGCCGGCAAAAAGCGCACAACAATCGGAAATCAAATCCTGTAACCATGTCCAGTTCGAGCAACAATCCGCATACATCAGCTATCGCGCAATTCGTCTCGCAGCTCGGTTACGACGACATTCCCGAAGACGTCATTGCCCGCATCAAGCTTCTGATCCTGGACTCGCTCGGCTGCGCGCTTTACGGCACTGCGCTCGAATGGAGCCGGATCTTGCGGACGACGCTTACAAAGCTTGACGCGACCAAAGCCTGCCGCGTCTGGGGCGCCTCGAAAAAGTTGTCGGCGCCACACGCGGCTTTGGTCAACGGCACGCTGATCCAGAGCTTTGAACTCGACGACGTGCACCGTCAGGGCGTGCTCCATGTCGGCGCGGTGACCTTGCCGCCGCTTCTTGCGGTGACCGAACTTCGCCCCGGCTTGAATGGCCGCGATTTCCTGCGCGCGGCTGTCGCCGGCTACGAGATCGGCCCGCGTGTCGGCAAATGCATGGGGCCGCAACATATCGGCCAGGGCTGGCATTCCGGCGCCACGGTCGGGGTGTTTTCGGCGGCGTCGGGCGCCGCGGCCGCACTGGGCTTGTCACCTGAACAGACCGTGCATGCGCTCGGCATCGCCGGCACGCAGGCCGCTGGACTGATGGCCGCGCAATTCGGCGCCATGGTCAAGCGCATGCATGCCGGACGCTCGGCGCAAAGCGGCCTTTACGGCGCGCTGCTCGCGGAGCAAGGCTTCACCGGCATTGTCGATGTCTTTGAATCGCCCTATGGCGGATTCTGCACGACATTCTCGCGCTCGACCGACCGCTTCAATCTCGATGAATTGTCCTGGGAGCTGGGACGCCGGTGGGAAACCAAGCGCATCTCGCTGAAATTCTATTCCTGCGTCTACTCTAATCACACCACGCTCGACGCCATCCGCGCGATGCAGGCCGAAAAGCCGTTCGGAGCGGAAGACATCAAATCGATCGTCGTGCACGGCTCCCATGTCACCGTCGAACATGTCGGCTGGCCCTATGAGCCGCAGGGCCTGACCTCGGCACAATTGAACCTGCCGTTCTGCGTCGCCACCCTCCTGCTCGAAGGCGATGTGTTCGTCGACCAATTCACCGACGACGTGGTCGACGACAAAAAGCGCATTGCATTGTCGCGGAAGGTTTCTGTGCTGCATGATCCGGCAATCACCGAACGCGGCTCGAATTTCCGCCACATGGTGCGCGTCGACGTGCAGCTCAACGACGGCACCAAGTTCGAGCGGACCGTAGAGGCGCCGCGCGGCAGCGAAACAAGCTTCGCCTCCGAAGCCGATATCGTGGAAAAATTCAAGAAGCTGGCGACACGCACGGTGGGCGCCGCCAAAGCGGACGAGATCGTCAATCTCGTGCTCGGCGCCGAGAAGCTCAAAGCTGCGACGCAGATCGCCGAGGCGTTGGCGATTTAGTTAGTTTTCCTTATTGACCTTCATATGCACAGCGAGATCGCTGAGCCGCTGTCGCTCTGTCTTCATGAATGTCGTCAATTCCGCAACCGAGCCGCCGATGGGCTCGATCGCATTGGCCGTAAGCTTGCCCCGCACCTCGGGCATTTTCAGCGCCGCCTGCAGTGCCGCATTCATCCGCTCGATGATCGGCGCGGGCGTTCCGGCCGGCGCGAACAGACCCGCCCAGTGACTGATCTGCACGGTCGGGAAGCCCTGCTCCGCGGTGGTGGTGATCGACGGATAGACGCTGATGCGCTTCTCGTAAGTGGTCGCGATCGCTTTCAGCATGCCGGCCTTGATCTTCGGCAGCACGACGATGCTCGCCTCGGAGGTCGCCGCGACATCGTTGGCGATGACGCCGTTCACGGAGTCGCCGCCGCTGCGATAGGGCACGATCGTGAACGACACGCCGGTGGCTTCCTTGATCATCTCGCCGACGAAATCCGGCGTGGAGCCATTGCCGGCGGTTGACCAGGTAGCCTCGCCGCCTTGCGCTTTGGCCCAGGCGATAAACTCGGCCATGTTCGAGGCCGGCACGCTCGGATTGACCACGATGGTCGAAGGCGCGGCCGCGATCATGCCGACCGGAACCAGATCGGAATCCTTGTACGGAATATCCTTCAACAGCAGGCTGTTGGTGACGGTGTTCGCGGCGCCGACCAGGAAAGTGTAGCCATCGGGTTGCGCATGCGCGACCAGGTCCGTGGCGATCAGCGCGCCGGCGCCGGGCCGGTTGTCGATGACGACGGGCTTACCGATGAGCTTGCTGACGCCCTCGGCGGTAAAGCGGGGGATCAGATCATTGGCGCCGCCGGGTGCAAACCCCACGACCCAATGGATCGCACGATCCGGCCACTCGGCGCGCGCAGCCGGAGCCGCGACGGCACAGACGATAAACGAAACGGCGAAAATCACCAGCCGGCCAAGCACACATTCCTCCCCGAAGGGTTCTTATTTCCAGGCCTATCTTCGCATAGACTGGAAGCCTCTTAGAGCATGATCCCGAAAAAGTGGAAACCGGTTTTCGGAAAAGATCATGCTTAAACAAAGAAATCTAGACCGTGATCCGATTCAATCGAATTGGATCACGGTCTAGACGACCAGACGACCAAAAGAACGACTGGCGACCAGAAGACCTTGGGAAACGACCGGGGAGCGAGGCGATGACTATTGCTCGCAGAGCACTTCTGCGTGCAGCGGCGGGCGCCGCGGCGCTTGCGGCGGCACCGCGTTTGGCGCGCGCCGAGGACTATCCGGCGCGGCCGGTGCGTATCGCCGTCGGCTTTCCGCCGCACGTCGTCAGACATCACCGCGCGATTGATCGCGCAATGGCTGTCGCAACGGCTCGGCCAGCAATTCATTGTCGAGAACCGGCCGGGCGCCGGCACCGATATCGCCGCCGAGTCGGTCGCCCATGCCGCGCCCGACGGCTACGCGCTGCTCTGGGTCACGCAATCGAACGCGATTAATCAGACGCTCTATCAGGACCTCAATTTCGACTTCAGCCGCGACATCCGGCCGCTCGCCGGCATCGTAAGCATTCCCACGGTGATGATCGTCACGCCGTCCTTGCCGGTGCAGACGGTTCCGGAATTCATCGCTTATGCCAAAGCCAATCCCGGCAGATCAACATGGCGTCGCCGGGCATCGGCAGCGCCAATCATGTTTTCGGCGAGCTGTTCAAGATGATGACCGGCGTCGACCTGCACGTGCCCTATCATGGCGCCTGGTTTGCCGATCTGTTCAGCGGCCAGGTGCAGGTGACATTCAATCCGATGCCAACCTCGCTCGGTTTCATCAAGTCCGGCAAGGTGCGCGCGCTCGCGGTGACATCGGCGACCCGCCAGGCCGTGCTGCCCGACGTGCCGACCGTGGCCGAATTCGTGCCGGGTTATGAGGCGACGGCGTGGTTCGGCATTGGTGTGCCGAAGGACACGCCCGCGGACATCGTCGACAAGCTTAACGCCGCGATAAATGCCTGCCTCGCCGAGGCGAATAACAAAGCGCGGCTCAACGAGCTCGGCGGTTAGGAATTTGCCGGCTCGCCCGGCCAATTTGCTGGTTACATCACAGCCGAAACCGCGAAATGGGCGAAAGTGGTGAAATTCGCAGGTCTGAAGCCCGAGTGACGCATTGCAACGAAACCCCCACACGCGCGTTGCTAGCCGGAACCTTGTCATTATTTCGCGCGACCAAGGGGGCAGACTTACGATGGATCAACCAACGCACCGATAAGGCGAGCGGCCGAAACGGGGCGCTGCGATAATTGCTGACCAATAATTGCAGTCGAAACGGCTGCGAATAGGTTGAAATGTGTCAGGAGGCGTTCGATGAAGTTCAAACTGATCGCGGCGACACTGCTCGCCTGTGCAAGTACCGGCTTTGCGGCGACCGGCGCGTCGGCGCAATACCTCGCTGATCTATCCGGCGAATTCACCTGCGTGCAGGGCTGCCTCGGCAATTCGCCCGGGCCGGTTTACGTGGCGCAGAACGGCTGGACCATGAATCTCGTCAATGAGATCGGCCAGCCGACGCGGGCCTGGGTCGATCGGCCCGGCCATATCTGGGCCGACAACTGGCAGGAAGGCGCAACCTATTCGCCGGATGGCATGACCATCGCTTTCGACAGCGGCACGGTGTGGCAACGTGGTTTCGAGCCGCTGCCTCCGCCGCTCCCGCCGGCGCCGGTGGTGCTGCATCGGCACATCCACCGTCACTATTACGCGCCGATCAACGGGTCGTAGCCGTCGACGACATTCGTCATCGGTCACTCGCGAGTCCGGGCCTTGATCCTATTCAACTGAATCGGATCAAGGCCCGCTCGCGTTCGCATTTTCACGGCCATGCGCTGGCTCAAGGAGCTCTCAGAGCTTCTTGATTCCGGCCTGATCGATGATCTGCTTGAACGTGTCCATCTCTTTGGTGAGCCGCGCCCAGCAAGCCTGGCCGCCCTTGGCACGCACCAGGAAGCCGTTCTGAAACATCTTGTCCTTCATCTCTTGCGAGTTGAGGACTTTGAGCGTTTCGGTCTCCAGCCACTTGACGTTCTCGGGCGGCGACTTGGCCGGCGCCAGCAGCATGGCATCGGTGGCGAAGACGAAATCCGGATAGCCCGACTCGATCATGGTCGGCACGTCGGGCAGATCGGGCCAGCGCTGCTCGGAGCAGACCGCGAGCCCGCGCAGCGAGCCGCCCTTGATGTGCCCCACCGAGGGCGCCACCGAACCGGAGCAGATCTGCACGGTGCCGGCAAGCAGCGCCTCGACTGCGTCGCCGCCGCCCTTGAACACCACCTCTTCGAGGTTCGGCAGTTTTTCCTTCACCTTCAGCAGCGCCATCTGTAATTGCGGCGTCGTGCCGATCGGAGGCACCGAGGCGTTGAATTTTTCGGGGCTCGAACGGGCGAGCGCGACGAAATCCTTCATCGTCTTCGCCGGCTGATCCGGCTTGACCAGATAGATGTTGGGCGAGCCGCCGACATCGCTGACCGCGACGAAATCCTTCATCGAGTCGAACGGCAGGGAATTGTAAAGGCTGTAATTGACCGAGAAAGCGGTGGTGCCGAGGAGCAGCGTGTAACCGTCCGGGTCGGAATGGGCGACATATTCCATGCCGAGATTGCCGCCGGCGCCGCCGCGGTTCTCGATGATGAAAGTCTTTCCGGTCGATTGCTGCAGCGCCGCCGCGACGAGGCGGCCGACAATGTCGGAGGGGCCGCCCGGCGTATTGGCGACGACGAATTTGATCGGACGGTCGGGATAAGCGGCATAGGCCGCGCGGACGCGCAGTACGGCAGGCGCGGCGATGCCGGCTGCAAGTGCGGCCACAGCCTTGACGATGCCGCGCCGCGACGGCGCTGCTCTTGTTGGCGATTGAGCCATATCCCTCCCCTTACCGTCCGAAGACTTTTCATCGCGCCGGATGCTGCCTAGCGACGGCCTCCCTTGCAAGAGGCAATCGCCGGCGTGAAGCGCCTTATTGTCGCAAGGCTCAGAGCATGATCCAGAAAAGCGGAAACCGGTTGATCAAAGTCCACCTGGCCCCTGAAAGCCGACATTCCTTGCCACAGTCGGCATGTCCGCTAGGGGCCAATCGCGACCGATGGCACCGCAGCAAAAAGCATCCTATTCGAGCGGTTAGTGGATGTTCTCAGGATATGAAATCAAAGGCAGCGATTTTGCCGCGCGCGAGCGAATAATCCGATGCTGGGAATTTCGGTAAGTCGACCCAATGCAGACTCTTGTAGTCGAAACCCAATTCGATCGTCGGTTTGACGACTGCAAAATAGGGAGAAATATCGAAAGCTCGCGGCATATAAAGTGTCGACTGGCGTATTGCCAAAATTTCGCGCCGAGCAGCTTTGCTTCCCAGTTCCGTTATCTTGGGCAGAATCGGATACCGCACTGCTTGAAATGCGCATGCAATCAATGCGGAACAAATGAACTTAGTCGGGCCGCCGGAGCCGAGCGCCACCATTCGTCGCCGCCAACGCTGCGGAACCGGCAACGGTATCAGGTACCGGCCGAGATCGAGAATGTTCCCAAGGTCGTAGGTCAGCCCAATGCGGTCGATGCCGTAAGCGCAAACTTTCGCCGAGTCCTCCGGACTGAGACGATGGGGTGACATATGCGCGTATGGAATGGGGAGTATCGTGACAGGCAAGCCGAAACAACGCCTTCGCCGATGTTTGACTCTACCAACACGTGAGGCTCACCGTTCGCAGCCGTCTTACCTTTGATCGGGCCGACATACAGTGCGGCATGGGACCAGGTTGAATGGGTAAGATATTTGATAACTCCGGCCAAGTGACTGTTTCCTTCGATCAATAGAACATCGCCCGGCCGCAGCAGGCGTCGCACAGCATCCAAATTGCTCGGAAAAAACGGTTCATAGCCTCTCGCCGGCTGTTCAAGGTACTGGACGATGGCGCGGCCGAGGGTGCGTAATCCCAAACTCATGAATCTAGCCGTTGAGGGCTTAAACGGTCCAAACATGCCACCGCGGACAATACGGTCAGCCGGTCAAGTGCGGTGTTACCAAAGCCCTTAAATGGCGAGCAAACGCAGCGGCTATCGCAGACTTAAAGCTGGTGCGGGGATGGTGTCACTCGCGGCCGTGTGAATATCGTCGTTGGCGGTGCGGTAGGTGATGATGCCGGCGGCCAGCACAGCGAGCAGGGCCGCCGCCGCGAACCACATTCCGCTGGTATCGAGCTTTGTCTGACGCTCAGGCTTGTCGCTTTGTTTGCTCTTATTGTTACGCATTGAGCCCCTCCATAAAGAAGGCGCATACATCACATATGTATTGGAACGGCCTGAGGCAACCCGCAGCAAGCTCGACTATTCCATTTCCGGAGCGAGTCATAAGCAGACACGATGCCGCTTCATCGCAATGTCCGCTTTGCCCCCGAGAGCTGCCGCGCCGGTCGGTGGATGCCGCTATGGGCCAAAAAGCGAGCACGGACCGCACGCTCACATGGATCGAAATTCATTCGCTGACAGTGGAGTTGATATTTCTTGTGCGGCAGATGGAATCTTGGATGAACTTGCGTGTTGCACGCCCAGGACGCGCAGTCTTTGGCTCGGACTTAGCAACTGAGCACCGTTCGAGGCAGGCTGCGAGGTTTCGGAAACATACCGGTCGATGTCTCGATAGGCGTTTTCAACCGCCGTGCGGTCCGCCGCCCTCTCAGTCATGTGCATCCCCACTCGCGCAAGTCACACAGTTGAAGATTAGCGAAACCGGAGCAACTTGTCGACTTAAGCGACCCCAGTATAAAAATTCGGTCCGCAAGGCACATTGTCGGCGCGTTTATGAGACCACGGTCTGGCACCTCATTCGCCGGTCTTGATCCGCGTCCAGAGCCGGTTGATCAGCCGCTGCGTCTTCGCGTCATGCGCAGTGATCGTATAGAGCTGCGCCATGGTGTCGGCGTCGGGATAGACGGTCTTGTCCTCGAGGATCGCCTTGTCGATCATTGGCGTCGGCGTGTCGCCATTGGCATAAGACACGTAATTGGTATTCTTCGCCGCAATGTCTGGCCTAATCAGAAAATTGATCAGCTCTTGCGCCTCCTGCGGATCGGGCGCGTCTTTCGGGATGGCGAGCGTATCAAACCACAACTGCGCGCCTTCTTTGGGGATCGAATAACCGATCTCGATACCGCCTTTGGCTTGCGCCGCGCGCGTCTGCGCTTGTTTCACATCGCCGGAAAAGCCGACCACGATACAGATCTCGCCGGTGGCCAACGCGTTGAGGTATTCCGAGGAATGGAATTTGCGCACATAGGGCCTGATCTTGAGCAACAGGTCGGCGACCTTTTGCAGATCATCCGGATTGCTGGTGTTGGGATCGAGGCCCAGATAGTGCAGACCCGCCGACATGATGTCGTCGGATGAATCGAGGAGATGAATGCCGCAATCCTTGAACTTCGCGATCTTTTGCGGAGTGAACACGTCATCCCAGGAATCGACGACGGCGTCGGGCCCGAGGATCGCCTTCACCTTCTTGACGTTGTAGCCGATGCCGGTCGTGCCCCACATGTAATCGATGGCGTATTGATTGCCCGGATCGTAGAGGGCGAGACGGTTTGCGATCTCCGGCCACACCGCGGGCAGATCGGGAAGCTTCGACTTGTCGAGCTTCTGAAAAATGCCGGCGCTGATCTGGCGCGCGAGAAAATAGGCGCTGGGCACCACGACGTCATAGCCAGATGCCCCGGCAAGCAGCTTGGCTTCGAGCGTGTCGTTGGAATCGAAGGTGTCGAAGCGGACCTTGATGCCGGTCTCTTTGGTGAACGTGTCGAGGATGGTCGGGTCCTGATAGTCCGACCAATTGTAGTAATTGACGACGCGCTCTTTGGGGACCGCCGGCAGCGCCAGCAGCGCGCCAATCGCGCCGGCGAGCGCGACAATGAGCGGGACGCTGCGCAAAGCCATCACGTCTCGGTCGGCAGCCCCGCCGCCTTCCACGCCAAAACGCCGCCGGCGAGATGCGACGCATAAGGATAGCCGTGCTGCTGGGCGGCGAGCGAGGCAGTGACCGAACGGCGGCCGGAACGGCAGGCGAACACCACTTCGCGGCCCTGCGGATCGGGAATGGCGCCGGCGTCGAAGTCCGACAGCGGCACGATCACCGCGTTCGGAAAGCGCTCGACCGCGGTCTCGTTCGGCTCGCGCACATCGACGAGCACCATGCGGCCTTCGCGCAGCCCTTCGGCGACCTCCTCCGGCGTCAGATCGCGCACGCTGAGATTTTGATCCGACATCACAAGGCTCCTCACGAGTAATGAACTCTGGTTATATCGCGCTGCCTGCGCCGACGTGAAGAGGCTAGATCGTCACTTGCTAGATTGTTACTTGCGTGCCGACCTCGACCACGCGGTCGGTCGGAATCTGAAAATAGTCGGTGGCATCGTTGGCCGAGCGCGCCAGCGTGATGAACAGCCGGTCCTGCCACAGCGGCATGCCCGGCCGCGGCGCCGGCCGCAGCGTGCGCCGCGACAGGAAGAACGACGTTGACATGATGTCGAAGTGCCAGCCGAGCTTGCGCGCGATGGCGAGCGCCTTCGGGATGTTCGGCGTTTCCATATAGCCGAAGCGCAGCAAGACCCGCGTGAAGGTCGAGCCAACCGGCTCGATGCGCACGCGCTTGTCGGCATCGACGCGCGGCGTGTGCGTGGTCTCGACCGACAGGATGACGTTCTTCTCGTGCAGCACTTTGTAGTGCTTGAGGCTGTGCATCAGCGCGGTCGGCGCGCTTTTCGGGTCGCTGGTCAGGAACACAGCGGTGCCCGGCACGCGCTGCGGCGGCTTCTTCTCGAGAATGCGCACCAGGTCGTCGAGCGGGGTTTCAAGCCGTCGCGTCTTGGCAAAGAGAATGCGCGTGCCGCGCCGCCACGTATACATCACCAGCATCACGAGGCCGCCGAGCGCCAGCGGCACCCAGCCGCCCTGAATGACTTTGAGCATATTGGCCGACAGGAAGGTGAGATCGATCAACAGGAACGGCACGATCAAGACCGCGGCCGCGAGCGGCGACCAGCGCCACATCCGCCAGATCACGATGAACGCCATCATGCAAGTGACGACCATGGTGCCGGTGACGGCGATGCCGTAAGCCGACGCCAGCGCGCTCGACGAGCGGAACAGCGCCACCAAGAGCAGCACGCCGACCAAGAGCAGCGAATTGACGCGCGGCATGAAAATCTGGCCGGCGGTCGTCGCCGAAGTGTGGCGCACTTCGAACCGCGGCAGGAGGCCGAGCTGGATCGCCTGGCTGGTCAGCGAATAGGCGCCGGTGATCACTGCCTGGCTGGCAATTACGGTCGCGATCGTCGCCAGCGCCACCATCGGGTAGAGCGCCCAGCCGGGATAGAGCAGGAAGAACGGATTTTCTAGCGTCTTCGGCTGCGCAAAGACCAAAGCGCCCTGCCCCAGATAATTGAGCGCGAGCGATGGCAAGACGAGCGCAAGCCACGCGATCTGGATCGGACCGCGGCCGAAATGGCCGAGATCGGCGTAAAGCGCCTCGGCGCCGGTCACGGCCAGGAAAACGGCTCCGAGCGTGTAAAGACCGATAATGCCGTGATGGGCGAGGAAGAAAACGGCGTAGAACGGATTGAGCGCCCACAGGATTCCCGGATCGCGCGCGATCCAGCCGAGGCCGGGCAGCGCAATCGCCACGAACCAAACCACCATGATCGGCCCGAACAAAGCCGCCACTTTGGCAGTGCCGACCGACTGCATCGCAAACAGCACGAGCAGAATGACGACGGTCAGCGGCACGACATATTCATGGAACGCGGGCGTCGCGACGTCGAGACCCTCCACGGCGGACAGCACCGACAAAGCCGGCGTGATCACCGCGTCGCCATAGAACAATGCCGCACTGACGATACCGAGCAGCGTGACGAGCGTCGCCGCGCGCGACATGCGGCCGACGGCGCGCGAGGCGAGCGCCATCAAAGTCAGCGTGCCGCCTTCGCCGTTATTGTCGGCGCGCAACAGGATGACGATGTATTTCAGGGTGACGATGATGAACAGCGCCCACAGGATGAGCGAGACGACGCCGAGCACGGTCGCACGGTCGATCGTGCTGTGGCCTTGGTTCGAGGCCGCGAGCACGGCTTCACGCAGCGCGTAAAGCGGACTTGTGCCGATGTCGCCATAGACGACACCGATACTGCCCAAGCTCAGCGCCCAGAAGCCGGCGTGAGAACGCACTTCGCCGCTGCCGTTTGCCGGCACTTCGCTCCCGACGGGAGCGCTCGCGCTGTCTGTCATGAATGCTGAAACAGGACCTTGCCCTGCTCCTGGTGTCCCGGAGGGGATGCAGGGCCGCGCCTATACACCGTTCACGCTGCGGAGTCATGGGCGCGCCAGCGGGCTCCCGCGCCGCCGGCGCTGGGCAGTCCGTATGGTGACGGTGGACGCACAGCGCCGCCGAATCCGGCCTGGGTCCCAGCCGATCTGATTTAATTATACTGAATCAATCATTTAGGGGCGGACCTGGCGAATTCAATCGGCCCTGCGGGCAGCCGCATTCACCCTAACCCCCGGAAATATCTTTTACGGCATCAGTCCTGGCGGCACCGGCGGAGGTTCGTGCATCAGGGTAACGGTCACGCGCCGATAAGGCGGCGATGTAGGGGTCGTCCGGGAACATCGGGTCGGTATCGGCCTTGCCGGCGACCTCATAAATATTGTTCGACAGCAGCCCCTGCTCTTCCAAAATCTGGCGCACCGCGTTAGCCCGGTCGGCCGACAGGTTCCAAGGCCCGTAATCGGCCGCGGCCGGGGTTTGCGAGGCTGACGTGTGCCCGGTGATCGAAATCCGATAAGGCAGCGCCTTCAACGGGCCGGCGATCTTCTCGATGATGCGGCGGGTGCGCTCGTAGGGATCCTTGGAGCCTTCCGGGAACATCGAGCGGCCTTCCTGGTCGACGATGTTGATATCGAGGCCATCCTTGGTCTCCTCAAACATGAGGTGTTTGGAGGCCTCGGCCAGTTCCGGCATGTCCTGTTACCGCTGGAACCTTTTGGGGCGTCGGAAAGCCGCGGATTGGCTTGTGCTTTGCAGGGGTAAATGGCTCGCAAAGGGGATGACCCGCAGACGAAAAACCAGCTAGATAGCCCGATCAAAGCGGCAATTTCTGTCGAGAAAACCGGTGCGCGAATGCCGGGACGATAAGGGAGACCATGATGCGCGAGATCGGCCATTTTATCGGCGGCAAGGTGGTGAAAGGGGCGTCCGGGCGCTTCGGCGACGTCTTCAATCCCAATACCGGCGAAGTACAGGCCAAGGTCGCGCTGGCGGCGAAATCCGAAGTCGAACAGGCGATCGCCAATGCGCAGGCCGCCTTCCCGGCCTGGGCCGCCACCAATCCGCAGCGCCGCGCCCGCGTCATGTTCAAATTCCTGGAACTGATCCAGAGCGAATATGACGATCTGGCGCGGCTGTTGTCGTCCGAACACGGCAAGACCTTCGCCGACTCCAAAGGCGACATTCAACGCGGGCTTGAAGTGGCCGAGTTCGCCTGCGGCATTCCGCATCTGCTGAAGGGCGAATATAGCGAAAGCGCCGGCCCCGGCATCGATCTTTATTCGATGCACCAGCCGCTCGGCGTCGTCGCCGGCATCACGCCGTTCAATTTTCCGGCGATGATCCCGCTGTGGAAATGCGCGCCGGCCATCGCTTGCGGCAACGCCTTCATCATGAAGCCGTCGGAGCGCGATCCGTCGGTGCCGATGCGCATCGCCGAATTGTTCATCAAGGCGGGCCTCCCGCCGGGCGTGCTCAATGTCGTCAATGGCGACAAGGAAGCGGTCGATACGCTGCTCACCGACGCGCGCGTCAAAGCGATCGGCTTTGTCGGTTCGTCTTCGATCGCGGAATATATCTACGCGACCGGCACCGCGCACGGCAAACGCGTGCAGTGCTTTGGCGGCGCCAAGAACCACATGGTCGTGATGCCCGATGCCGACATGGACCAGGCGGTCGACGCGCTGATCGGCGCCGGCTATGGTTCGGCCGGCGAGCGCTGCATGGCGGTCTCGGTCGCGGTCCCGGTCGGCAAGAAGACCGCGGACGCGCTCATTCAAAAACTCATTCCGCGCGTCGAAGGCCTCAAGATCGGGCCGTCGACCGACACGCAGGGCGATTACGGACCGATGGTGACGCGCGAACTGCTCAACAAGGTGCGCGGCTATGTCGATACCGGCGTCAAGGAAGGCGCCAAGCTCGTGGTCGACGGCCGTGGCTTCAAGCTGCAAGGCTACGAGAACGGCAATTTCATCGGCGGCTGTCTGTTCGATGACGTCACGCCCGACATGAAAATCTACAAGGAAGAGATTTTCGGCCCGGTGCTCGCCGTGGTGCGCGCCAAGGACTACGAAGAAGCGGTGCGGCTGCCGTCCGAGCACGAATACGGCAACGGCGTCGCCATCTTCACCCGCGACGGAGACACCGCGCGCGACTTCACCAATCGCGTTCAGGTCGGCATGGTCGGCGTCAATTTCGCTATACCGGTGCCGCTGTCCTATTACACGTTCGGCGGCTGGAAGCGCTCGGGCTTCGGCGACCTCAATCAGCACGGACCGGATTCGATCCGCTTCTACACCAAGACCAAGACCGTGACCGCGCGCTGGCCGTCGGGCACCAAGGAAGGCTCCGAGTTCGTCATTCCGACGATGCGGTAAGGCGCGATACCTTTATCATCGAGATGCCAGACGCAAAGCCGGCATGGCGCCTGCTAGCTCACGCACATATGGTTCGTCGTATCGCCGCCTGAATTGAAGCGGCACTGGCAGCGCGGCGGGCGTTCCAGGATCGAGATGGTGACCGTGGTGATGCGGTCCTTCTTCACTTCGATCTGGCAGAGCGGCACGAGCGTGTTGCCATAGCCGTCCGAGCGTAGCGTCAGCGTGCCGGTACTCTGGCGCAACAGCGCGCTGCCGTTCTTCACCGGCGCGAGCTTGATCGTGTCGAAATAGAGCTGCGCCGGCATCAGCGCCATGATCGGCACGCTGTTGATCTGCACATAGCCGATGTCGCTCGACGGCCGCCAAGCCATGATTGCCAAGCCGACGATGGCGGCGCTCGCCAGAACACCGGCAACCCGTCCGATGATCGCGCTCTTTTTCACATCGTCGCCCGGCCGCTGCCATTACCGGCTCGCGACAAGTCAGGCCCAGCTCTAGGCGCCCGGCGGCTTGATGCCGCCGATCAGCTTGTTGAGCTGCGACGAGGCATTGCGGATGTCCTGGGTCAGGCCGCGGACGACATCGAGCGCCTTCTCGGCCTGCTTGATCTCCACCAGCTCGCCGATGAAATCCTCGTTCGACTGCAGGGTCTGCAACAAACCGGCGAATTGCGCGCGGGCGTCCTGCAGTTCCTTGGTCGCGCTTTCGGTCTGGGTTTGCAGCCGCTGCCATTGGTCGATCAGATATTGCCGCTCTTCCGGCTTGAAGCGGCCGTCCTGCGCCAACACGCGAAGATTGTCGCGGATGTGGCTGAGCGCCTTGGTGCCGAGCTGCGCGATCGGGCCGTTGTCGGATACCGCGGCCAAAAGCGTGCTAACGTCCTGACGCAGGCTGTCGATTTCGGCGCGCGCTTTGTCGATGTCGGTTTCGCTGTCGATGACACTGGCGCCGTCTTGAATCTTCTTGGTCAGACCGGGGACACTTTTCTGAAAGTCCTCGAGCTGTTGCGAGAATTGATCGACCGGCGAAGCCGGCGCATTTCCGCCGGCGCTTGCGGCGTCATCGGCGCGGGCAAGACTTGAAAGGGCAAGACTTGAAACAACAGACAGCGCGAAAACGGCGGCGACGATCGCGGCGTCAAGATACGGCGCGCGCCCGGCGCGAGCTTGATATGACGATTTCATGTTGATGTGCCTCCCACGACACAGGTCCCGTTAGCGCCGATTCCGCGCAGCAATATTGGCGCAAGTGGGGCGCTCCGGCCGAATGCGATGGGAAAGATGGCTTGCGGCGCCGCGGCAATTGTCATTTCCTGTGAGCGATTGGGCTCCGGCCTGCGCATTGCGGCGGCCGGTCACTGAACGAACGGCATGAAGTATATCCTGCATTGCGCGGGCGGAATAAAAGCCGCCGCCATACTCCTCGTTCTCATCCCCGTCCTCGCGGGGCTGAGCGGCTGCACGAGTACCGAGCGGCTCGGCGGCGGGCCCGATCAGACAAGCACGCCTCCGCCCGCTGCCCCGCCGCCGCCACAGCCTTCGCCGCCGCCCGTCGATGTCGCCGGCAAGTGGAAGCTTTCCGTTGCCGGTAGCAGCGCCTGCGTCATGACCTTCGGCGGCTCGACCGGCGTGTCCGATGGCTCGATAGCGCCCGCAGGCGGCTGTCCCGGCAGCTTCTTCACCAGTCGCAAGTGGAGCTACGAGCACGACAGGCTCGTCATTCGCAATCACAAGGGCGAAGTGCTGGTGGAACTGTCTTTCGCCAACGGCCATTTCGAAGGCCAAGGCAGCAACGGAGCGGTGTCGCTGACGCGCTAGCATTTGATAGCGCGGCGCTTGTTCGAACGGGGATTTCCACATGCCGGAATATGAACTCTATTGCTTCGCCCAATCGGGCAATGCCTATCGTGCGGCGCTGATGCTCAATCTCATCGGCGCCGATTGGAAACCGATCTATGTCGATTTCTTCAAAGGCGGCGAGACGCGCACGCCGAAATACCGCGAGGAAGTCAACGAGATGGGCGAAGCGCCGGTGCTGGTTCATGGCAAAAAGAAGCTCAGCCAATCCGGCGTGATGCTGACCTATCTGTCCGACCGTAGCGGCAAATTCAAACCCGAAGGTGAAGACGAGCGTCTCGAAGCGCTGCGCTGGATCATCTTCGACAACCAGAAGGTCAATGGCTTTCTCGGGCCCTATCGCTTCCTGAAAAATTTCGCGCGGCCGCCCGGCGATCCCGCGGTCATGGCCTTCCTCAAGGGCCGCATCGACGGCAGTCTTACCGTTCTCGACAAGCGGCTCGGCAAAGCGCCATTCCTGCTAGGCGAGCGGCCGACCATCGCCGACGTTTCGTATTGCGCCTATCTCTACTACCCGGCCGAGGAGTTCGGTTTCGACATCGCCGGCGAACACAAGAATATCGGCGCGTGGCTTGCGCGCATGAAGGCCCTGCCCGGGTGGGCGCATCCGTATGATCTGATGCCGGGCCATCCGCCGAACCTGTAGAGCATGATCCCGAAAAGTGGAAACCGGTTTTCGGACAAGATCATGCTCAAACGTATGAATCTGGTTTCGCGGCTATAGCGGAATATCGAGTGACTTCGGCACCGGCTTCGGCGCCGGTATGGGCGCAGGCGCCGGCGCAAGCACTGGGGCGGCGGCGGGCTTTGCGACCAACGCTGTCGCAGGCTGAGCCGGTGCGGGCGCCGGCGCGGGTGTCGCGACTTTAGGCGGCGGTGCCGAAGGCGGGACTGGTTTGGCGACTGCTGCCGGGACCCGAGTCGGCACAGACGACGGCGCCGCGATCCGTGGCGCCGGCGTCGGCGGCTGTGGTGGTTGCGGCGGGACGGGCTTGGCCGTCGGCGCGGCCGCGGGCGTCGTCGATGCCGTCGTCGAAGGCGCGGCCGTTGCCGATGGTGGCGGATTAGTGTGGGGCGTCATCTTAGGCGTCGCATTGGGCGCCGGCGGCGGCGAGACCTGCAGCGAGACTTGCGGCGGCTGTTGTGGGATCGCCTGCTGTTGCGGCGAGAGCGTCTGTTGTGGCGGCTGCGTCACGGCTTGCTGCTGCGCCGAATTCTGCTGCGCCGAATTCTGTTGCGTCATGTCCTGCTGCGGCGGCGGTTGCGGCGGCTGCGGCTCCGGCTCCGGCTCGCTGGCATATTTCGTCATGAAGGTGTGGGCGCTGGCGAGGAGCTTGCCGCCGTCGACCTTTTGCTCCTTCATCTCCTTGACCCACTTCTCGACGACCGGCTCGGTAAGCTTGCGCCAATGCGCAACCGCTTCCGGCAACAGCGTGACGATGGCATCGCCGCCGCGCGCCACGCCGTCGGCGACGCTTGCCGCCTCGATGTCCCACATCGCGCCCGCCATGCCGGCGGCAACCTGCCCGGAATTGCTGTCGATCACCGCCTTGAGATCGCGCGGCAGACGGTCATAGGCGGCGCTGTTCATGGCGAGGACGAAGGCCGTGCTGCTCGGCGACGTATCCGAGAATTCAGTATGCGTCTTGAGAATATCGTTGAGCCGCAGCGCCGGCATGATGTGCCAGGGATCGAGACAGCCTTCGATGACGTTCTGATTGACCGCGAGCGCGAGCTGCCCGGTCGGCATCGGCACCGGCTCCGCGCCGAGCAGATGCAAGGCCTCGCCGGCGCGCTGCGTCGGCACGTGGATTTTCAGATCCTTGATGTCCTCGAAGGTGCGGATCGGCCGATTGGCGTGGATGACGCCGCGATCGGTGCAGGAGAAACAGAGCGGACGGACTTCGTGGAATTCATCTTTGAGATTGAGCGCGGCGAAATCCTGGAGCGCCCTGGAACTGACCAGCGCCCGGCGCGACGGCACGAACGGCAGGTCGAACATTTCGATCCTGGGAAAACGCCCGGGCGTCAGGCTCAGCGCAGTCCAGACGATGTCGGCATCGCCGTCGCGCGCTTGATCGAACAGACGCGGCGGCGCGCCGCCGAGCTGCATCGAGGGGAATATGTCGATGCGGATGCGGCCGCCGGAATCCGCCTGCACCTTGCGCGCCCAGGGCACGATGAATTTGTCGTGCGCGCTCGACACCGAGGACATGAAATGGTGCAGCTTCAGCACCGCCTGCGGCGCATCCGCACGCGCCAAACGCAGGACGGCAGGGGCTGCGAGCATTGCCGCTGTGGAGGCGAGGAAAGTGCGCCGGGCAATTCGCATCACATTCCTCGCCGCCCTTTTTTCCTTGTCGCCCTTGCGCCTCGCGGCCCTCTTACAGCCGGCCGGGCCGCCAAGCGTCTTGCGCCGGCGCAGATCAGTTGCGGCGCGACGGACGATCGTGATCGTCGGCCGGGCGGATCATATTGACCACGACGCCGGGCGTCTGCACTGCCGCCACCTCGGCATGTGCCCCGGCCGAGCGCCGCTCGTAGTTGCGATAGGACAAATAGCCGAGCGGCAGGCAACCGAGATAAGCCAGCGTGCCGGTCGTGAGCACGATCCACGGATAGGCGATCAGCAGCGCGATGCTGAGCACCACGAGCAAGATCAGCGGCCCGACCATTTCCGGCGGCACGCGGGTACCGACGCGTTTGCCGGAAAACACCGGCAGCCGCGACACCATCAGTACGGCGATCACCAGCGTGTAGAGCAGCGTCAGCCAGGTCAAGAAACCGGACCGCGGCACGCCGAGGAAAACCAGATAGATCGGCAGCAGCACGGTGAGGGCGCCGGCCGGCGCCGGAATGCCGACGAAGAAATTCGCCGCCCAGACCGGCCGGTCCGGGTCCTCGCTCATGACATTGAAGCGCGCAAGGCGGAGGCTGCCGCAAATGGCGAACACCATGGCGGCGATCCAGCCGGCGGATTTGAGATCGTGCAGGTCCCAGAAATAGAGGATCAGCGCCGGCGCGACGCCGAAATTGACGAAGTCGGACAGGCTGTCGAGCTCGGCGCCGAAACGCGAGGTGCCTTTGAGGAAGCGCGCCAGGCGGCCGTCGAGACCGTCCAAGATCGCTGCAAAGACGATGGCCGCGACCGCAAGCACATAATGGTCCTCGAACGCCATGCGGATCGCGGTCAGCCCCGCGCACAGCGCGAGCAGCGTCACCACATTGGGCGCCAGCGTCCGCACCGGAATGCGGCGGAACCGCCGCCGCCGCGGATCGCCAAAGCTTTTTGGCAGGATAGCCACGTTTTTACCTCGCTTCCTGTAACTATAGCGGTTTCCGCCCGCCCCCGCCACGCGGCGTGCCTGCGTCGTTAACGCGCTTTCGCGCTATACGGCCACAAGCGTGAGCGCGGCGTCATGGCGCGAAGGTCACGCCCTCTCCTCGTCACCACCGGGCATAGCCGTTCGCAGAACGGCGTCTCTCCGGTCGCCTATGCCGGTGGTCCATGCTGAGCTGCGGCTTGCGAGAGCTACCGAACGTTTGTCCAAACTTCGCTTCCGCATGGATTGCCGGGTCATAGGCGGAACGAAGTGACGCCGTTCTTCGAACGGCTATGCCCGGCAATGACGAAGGAAGAACGGAAGAAAGCATCGAAGAAAAGGGGAAGCGGAACGCCGACAGACGCGTATCCTTTCCTCCGCATCTTACGGATGCGGCAGCGTGCTCTGCGGAGCACGCTCGCCTGTCGGCGTTCCACCGCGGCTCTTCCTGGAGATGTCGGAACATCTC
>JBAUCK010000362.1:0-1972 GCA_049677525.1 Xanthobacteraceae bacterium | reverse complement strand
GCGGTACTGGTCCACATGCCGACGTCAGAAGGAATATCGCAAAAACGCAAAGGAATGCCGCGGGCACGCCGGAGAGACACACGACATCCATGAACGAGAGGCGCTGCTGAGAATGGCCGCCCAATTGGATCGGCTAGCGTAGCACAAGTGGCGCAAGGAATTGGAACAAGCGTAGGCCGCCTCAGTTAGCGGCCTCTTTCATTTCGACACTAGCCCTAGCGGCTGGCTTCCGCCTCGTCTGTTCCTATCTGACTAGCCGACATGAGCGGCGAACCTCACCATCTCAGCCCCCGGGATTTGGCCTATTGGCAGTCGCGGCACCAGTATCGATCGCTGCCGGGTCCGCTGCCGACGGGAACTGCAGCAGACGAGCTGCTGGTGGTGGCTGCACTGCGAACGGTGTCAGCACAAAGCGGCCTTCATGTGCGCCGTCGCGGTCATCCGCTGGGGCGCTAACGATCGGCGGCCGCGATTTTGGGGAACCAAAGTTAGCGGCCTCTGGTTAAATGAGTAGAAGAAATTTGGTCATGGAAGCCCGGTATACGATTTTTTGGACAGCAACATCCCTCGCGGCAACCATCTCCCTAATGGTGCTGTACGAGTTTCTTTTCGGGCTGGAAGCGCACTTCCCAATTGTAAATCTGCCTGGCTTGATATTGGCCGCAGGGATCTGGGTTGTGGGTTGGGTTTGCCGGTATGCACTTTAAGTCGCGCCCTGCCATGCCTGCCTGCCGCACGCGCCGTTCGCTGAGCTCGTGAAGTTGTCGCCGACGAGCATTGCCGGCGAGCTGAGCGAGGAGCATCGGAAGCGCGTGCTGGGGCGAATAGCCTCCCGTCACCGTTGACGCTGGGGTGGTCGCCGCGGCCCTCGCCATTGGTGTGGGGGTCGTTTTAACCGCTCCGGTGTCCGGCTGCCGCTGATGAACAAGCGATAGCCTTTTCCTTGGCACTCCTCGCATACGCTCCCGTGGCGGAGCCCTGAGGCACGACAATGTTCGCACGGGGCTGGCAGCTTTTCATCCATTCGATTGTCCTGTTCGTAGAGTCCCCACGCACGCGAGGCCTGCGCCCGGCGACTGCTCAGCGAATAGAGGCTATGGCAGCCAGCTCCTGATGATCGGCCGAGCTGCGATACCCGCAGCCGCGGCGGCTACAGTGCCGGCTACCGCAGCAAGGATCGTCCACCATACCGAGCATGACTTTCCAAAATGTTTTCTCCGCGGCCTGCCGCTTTCTTGTCTCGTAACGGAGGCCGCCGATGAAAGCGCCGCTCGCCTCTTCACCAAGAATGTAGCCGTTCGGCAGGCCCCACTGGGGCTCACCGCCTTCTCGACTATCCCGGCAAGATCGCGTGACACGCTCCGAAAAAACGGTGTCTCGCGTTGATTATTTCGTTGGACGAGTACTGGTCAGTCGGCGGCGGCTGGGCAGCAGTAACCTCCGAGGGTGGTGGTTGCGGAGGAATGGTCCCGGTGGTCTGAGCCAATGACGGACGTGGACAGCGCAGCCACTACGCCGGCCAAACTGCGAGTCGGAAGCTGACAATCATCGCAGGATCCCTAGTCAGCCAGCAGTTTTAGGCTGACAAAACCGATCCTCCTTACCGCCTGCAAATTAAAGAACGTTGAAGCGTCCGGGTTGCTGCACCGGATACATCGCGCCACGGCTGTGATGTCGGCTTGGGGCAATATCGAGAAGCTGCCTGAGCTACTCAAGGCAGCATCTCTTTTCTTTAACGGGACTGAGTAAGAGAAATTAAACCCTAATCTCGAGGTGCAGTGGAACCGCTTCACGGCATGTGCTTTCTGTTTTGCCGAATCAGCGGGAAGTCGCACGTGAACAAAGGATCGATCGCTTTAGCGCTGTGCGCTTCTTTGGTTTGCTCTCCGGTCTATGCCAAGGCGTTTGTCGGCGTGTTATGGCCCATGTTCGGGCCGCTACCTGCCCCCGGACTGGTTGAATTGGTTGCCGA
>JBAUCK010000361.1:0-2496 GCA_049677525.1 Xanthobacteraceae bacterium | reverse complement strand
TCAACTACAACATGGCGCATGGCTGGTTCTTGACTTCAGCACCTCTCAAAACCGCCAACTGGCTCGCGGCACCGCGCCAGCAATGGACCGTACCGATCGGTGGCGGCTTTGGGCGAATTTTCAGGTTGGGTGATCAACCGGTTAGCGCGGATATTTCCGCCTATTACAACGTGGCCCCAGGCACAGCCGATTGGCAGCTGAGGGCGACACTCGCGTTGTTGTTCCCAGAGAAATAGCGGATTGGCTCCGCACCCCGAGTGGTGTGCCGGTTGCGAGTCTATTTCCGCTTATGGCCGATATTGTTGAAAAATTTTTTTCGGGGGTCGAACAGATTTTTTCCGAAAGCACCGGTGCTCTAGTCCGAAAATGATATAGGCGGATAGATAACCAATCCAATTTTCAACCGGCAACCTTTGCAAGGTCGCTGTGACGCGTTTGATTACGGAAAGCCGGCTTCGACGGGCGCACAGGGAAAAAATTGGACCGGTTCATTTTTGCCTTTTTTCAGCAGCATCGTTTCCTCTCTGTCATTCCGCCCCGTTGCCTGTGGGACACAACACCCGTCATTTAACGATATGCTAGGGTGCACCTGACGAAATCTAAGCGGCAAACATTTTGGGTCCGAAACGTTGAAGGAGGAGCTAATGCGCCTTGTCCCCCTTTTGCTGCTTCTATCGATAACCTCGGCGCACGCACAGGCCTTATTCTTGGCCTATAGGCAGTGGGAGCAGATGCCCACAAGCCTCGGAGAAATGTATGTGTCTGGAGCTTTTGATACGCTTTCGATTGTCACCACACCCGAGCAAGTCAGCATCGCAAAACACTATAACGAATGTGTCGCCAAGGCTGGCCTTAGTCTGCACCAACTTGCGGAAAATATGAAAGAGTATGCTGACACTAAACCCGAGCTGCAAGATAAGCCAACGCCCGGTGTACTATTGCGCTACCTAATATCGCTTTGCGGGACGCCGGCACAGTGAGTAAATGCACCGAACCCTGCAAGCGCGGGGCGTTATAGTCCATTTTGCAAAACAAAGTCTTAGGCAGGAGTGTGGTCGCGAAAGCACGCCGCAACGAATTTTCATGCGAGATCGGAAGTGAGGGCTTCTTCGATGGTGACTCGCAATTGGATCGGCTAGTCTCAGCGGCGGGAGAACCGTGCTCTAAAAAAGCGGGTCAGCAACGGATCGGGGGCGATCATGGACAAACTTGGCGGGCACGGCTCGTCCTATCTGTCGCGTATTCGGTCGCGCGTCCTCATGGCCTGTGTTGCTGTCGCAGCAGTCGCATCCACAACGACAATTTCCGTGGCTGATGAGAGCGGCACAAGTTTCTGGATACCGGGCTTTTTCGGCAGCTTGGCCGCCGTCCCCCAGACGCCGGGATGGTCGCTGACGACAATGTATTATCACACTGACGTTTCGGCGAGCGGTAACGCCGCCGTAGCCCGCGAAGTCACGATTGGACAATTCAACCCCAACATCAACATCAACATCAACGCCCATGTCCACGCAGTAGCGGACCTTGGCTTTGTTGCCCCGAGCTATGTGTTCGCAACCCCGGTCTTTGGCGGCCAGGCATCGGCCGCGCTCCTCATGGGTTATGGAAATAACAACACCTCGCTGAACGCGACGGCGACTGCCACCTCCGTCATTCCCCCAGGGGCAATTACGAGGTCAGTCGGGCTCCAGCAAGACTCGATGGGCATTGCCGATCTAATTCCAATGTTCATGGATCGCTGGAATGCCGGCGTCAACAATTACATGGCCTACGTCACGGGCGATATTCCGGTCGGCCTCTACGATTCTAGCAATCTGGCGAACATCGGACTTGGCCATGGCGCCATCGACGGCGGCGTGGGCTACACCTATTTCGATCAACCGGCCGGCCACGAATTTTCTGCCGTGTTAGGATTTACAGGAAATTTCCAGAATAATTCGACGGGATACACGAGCGGCATCGATGCACATCTCGACTGGGGGGCTTCACAGTTTTTGTCCAAGCAACTGCAGGTCGGCCTTGTTGGTTACTTCTACGAGCAACTCACTGGCGACGACGGCTGCGCACCAATATTGTGTCCCTTCAAATCCCGCGTAATCGGTATCGGTCCGCAGATTGGGTATTTCTTTCCTGTGGGGGGCCTGCAGGGATACTTGAACCTTAAAGGCTACGGCGAGTTCGACCACGACAATCGACCAGACGGTTGGAACATGTGGCTGACGTTAGTGCTGTCGCCGCCCCCGCCCTCATCCGCATCGTCATCACCGCCGCCGATGCTGACAAAAACGCCTCGTAGTTGAAGCGATCCATCGTTTGCCGTCTTTGGGTTAGGAACAGCAGACATTCTCGTGCTGTCTTGTTGCCTTCTCGCCGATACTGTTGAAAAAGGTTTTTCGGGGGTCGAACAGATTTTTTCCGAGGCACCGGTGCTCTAGTCCGAAAATGATATAGGCGGATAGATAACCAATCCAATTTTCAACCGGAACTTCGCAAGGT
>JBAUCK010000360.1:0-6789 GCA_049677525.1 Xanthobacteraceae bacterium | reverse complement strand
TCAACTACATTCCTTTCATCGGTCCGTTTATCGCAACGCTGTTTCCAACGCTGCTGGCAATGACGCAGTTCGGGAGCTGGCAAGCCGTTCTCGGCGCCTTCATCTGCCTGAACATCATCCAGTTTGTCGTCGGTAGCTATGTCGAGCCGCGAGTCTCTGGCAGCGTGCTGTCGATCTCACCTTTCCTCGTGCTGTTCGCGATTCTTCTTCTGGACCTTCCTATGGGGCATTTTTGGCACCTTCATCGGAGTTCCGATCGCGCTCGCCATTCTCACCTTCTGCGGTGAGCATCCCGCCACCCGATGGGTCAGCGACTTGTTCGGCGGTCCCGCGCAAGAGCCGAGAGAAATAGAGTTCCAAGACTAATTCAGTCAGGGTCGTCTTCGCCGGCAATTTCAACGCGCTCCGGCGGCAGCAAATAAAGCTCGCCGTCATCGCCGGACGCCAGGGTGTGGATATAAAAATGAGTCGGCGCGACGTTCTTCACCCCCATCACCGGTGACGGCGCCGAGACGATTTTCAGCTTGCCGCAGGTTCCGACCCAGTCGATGTGGCGGTGGCCGTGCATGACGACCGTACGTGCAGCGATGGACTTCAGGCTGCGAACGAACCAGCTCCCGTTGATCAGCGCCGTGCCGATACGCTCGGAAAACGACGCGACCGACATGGGATACTCCACGAGATGATGATGCAGCGCGACGAGCCAGCGCGCTTGCGGAAATTGGGTGATCGCTGCGGCAAACTTGCGTGCCTGTCCAGCGGAAACCAGTCCCAGCGCATTGGTGAAGGAAAAATGAGTTTCGGCATTCGAGTTGAGGATTGCGACGGCGATTCCGTCCGCCGTTGCCGGCGGCATGATCATGGGAAACTGATCGTCCCAAAGACGCCCAAGTCCGGCGGACAAGCGCAGGGTGCCCGAATTGGCAAAGTCCGCAATCCGCTGCCGATGCGGCGCCAACGCCTCGGCGAGCGTGCGTTCAAGTTTTCCCGAGCGAGGATCGACCACGCGCACTCGCTCACCCTGTAGGGCCGCCATTGCCGACAATGTCCGCATTTGCCGCAACCGCTTCGCAGGGCTGAACGGCAGATCGAGCCGAGCCGGATTCAAGCGATCGACGATGTTGAGGTCATGATTTCCGGGAAGCACGATCAGCCGTTGCGCCAGGAGCGGATGCTGCGTCACCACATCGATGAATTCTGCCCATTCGCTCGCGCGGCCGGCGTCTGTCATATCGCCGCTGACGAGAACGAGATCGAGCGGCCGGATGTTATGGATCGCTTCGAGGCGGTGCAGGACGCGCACCACGCGACCGTTGCCGCGAGGGCCGCTCCGTCCACTTTCGATACGGAATCCATAGTGCTCGCCCACCATGTGAATGTCTGAAAGATGCGCGATGCGCCATACGGGCCCGGCGGATGAGGACGCGAATGCGGGGAGGTCGATCGGCTGGTCCATGCTCGCATCGGCAACGCCCCAAACGAGCGAAGCGACTGCGAGATAGGCCGAGACGACGACGACCGCATTGGCAAGCGCTGGGAGAACGAGGCTGTGCAAAGACAGCAAATCCGCCACCGTTCCGATCCAATGCGTGGCCGGCCACGCAAGTATCGCGATCAACAGACTGCAGACGCAGAGAATGACGGCGGCGCCTGCGGAACTGACTATCCGCAGACGCCCTCGCGCGGCGGCGTTGGAAGTCCCGCTGAACATGTGCTCGGCCAGATAACGCAACGCCTCGCGGCAGAACGTATAGCCCGGCTGTAGCGCAAGCGCATTGAGCGACCAGAAGTTCACCTCGGCAATTCGCCACAGCGGCCGCCATCCGAGCCACCCTAAACCGACAACGGCAGCGAGCATCAATGCGGTACCAAGCCCCGTTAATTCAGCGACGCTTCGCGAGGCCTTTGCGAACCAGATCGTCGCGACAAGCGGCGCCGACCCGAGCAGGATCGCCGGCAACAGGATCGAGACGGTCCAGGAAAATGCAAGCTTCGGCAGACTGATTTCGGCGAACAGACTGCCCGCGATCGCTAGCAACGATCTCTGCTTGGGGCTTGAACCGTCGTCCTCGGCATCGCCGTGGCGCGGATCGAACAACATCTTGTCCAACATCACGCCGACCGCGGCCCTATC
Organism: Xanthobacteraceae bacterium; assembly: GCA_049677525.1. Lineage (GTDB taxonomy): Bacteria > Pseudomonadota > Alphaproteobacteria > Rhizobiales > Xanthobacteraceae > BOG-931. The sequence continues at coordinate 4,655 of JBAUCK010000360.1, read as the reverse complement.
GCGCATTCGATCAGGCTGGGGATTCGATTGAGTCATGGCGAGCTTTCTGCGGTGGGGACTTTTGAACCTGTCGCGATGAAGTCCGGCAAGCAGGAAGCAAAATTGACAATTCGGAAAGCGATGGATCTCTGACGCCGTTACCGCTCATTCTATTTTGACCTGCGTACTTGCGCCTAGTGTCGGTACTCTTTCGCATCAGTCAGAGAGTTCTCCTTGCTTACGCGTCAATCGGGGTCAAAAAGTTAAAGAAAAACATCCCGCGAGTGTCAACAATTATCGCTGCGATGAGCGCCATCAGATGAGACAACTAACAGAAATTTGAATATCCAACCTTCGGTGTGTTCGCATTCCGAGCACTCGAACGTTCGGAGACAAAATCCTCGCTTTTCTGGCGCGATACCTACCAGCACCATTTGCTTCGAGCAGCTCGGACAGGCCGGTCGTATATTGTCGAATTCTGACACGCACTCTCCGTATCGCCTTTGCTCTTGAAGCAGAGGCGCCTCCTGCGGATTTGTCCGGTCAAAATTGACCAAGTTCAAAGGGGAAATTGCCGCTAACCTCGGTCCCTGCATAAAAAGGAGACAGCCATCTCCGCGTTGGATCATCACGGAAGCATAGCGCCACGGCATCTCGAGTCGCCGACGCCGTCAGGACCAAGCGCTTACGGTCCCATCGCACTACGTCGCCACACCGCCTGTGCCGTCCTAATTCTGAACGTGACCAGCCCTGCTCAGCGGTACGGCTTCACCAAAGTCGGGCAGCGACGAAGTAAAGCTCCGTCCGAAGGGCCGATCACTCGTCAACGCAGCTCGCGCCCAGGTACAGGCAAGTTCTTCTAAAGCATGCTTCTCATCTTCGCTCACGGCATTGCCTGAGCCGCGCATAGCCTCCTCAGCAAACAGTCGAAACACGCTCGCATCTGACATGACGGCCTCCTCTTTAAGCAACCAAGGACGCCGATCTGCTGGCGAAGCACCCGCCGGACAATCAGCAGCGGCTCAACCAGCGCAGCCAGGTCGGGCAGCTTCTCGACCAGCTCCTTGATGCGGCTTATGAACTCACGCCGTCTCATGGTCGTCCGCCCCGCTGAACGGCAAGAGCCTACCACACTGGGCTCATGTCCGCCTTGTGGCATAAGCTGCCGCGCCCCAACAAGAGACGTGTCCGCTTTATCTCCGAAAACTGCCGCCGCCTCGCCGGCGTGTACCCTTTGGACCAGGAACGCACGCCACGACTCAGATTGCTCCCGAGATGCACCTTAAGTTCGATTTCACGCCTGAAGGGTGATTTCGCAGACGAGCCCGTCTGTATGCCAGACGAAACGCACTTTGCCTTTTTTGGTTGGCCAATCATTCGTTCAATAATTCGCGTACCGAAGCCCCGATGCGTAGGTATCTTCACTGCAGGGCCTCCGGTCTCCGACCAGTGAAGGACTAGTCGTCCGTCCGCGTTGTGCGTCCACGTGAGGCTAATCTGACCATTGGGCACGGATAGCGCCCCGTATTTGGCGGCGTTGGTCGCCAACTCGTGCAGGGTTACAGCAACGACCTGAGCGGCGTTCGGTTCTAATAGAACTTGCGGACCGTTTATTCGCACGCCCGTCGCGTCCTTCTCGGAATAAGGAGCAAGCTCGTGCCTCGCGATGGTCGACAACTCCGCACCTATCCAACGCGTATCGACAAATAGTGAATGCACCTTCGCAAGTGCGAGGATGCGTCCTTCAATTGCCTTTTTCAGACCTTCAGGAGTGTCGGATTGAGAAAGGCTGACAGTAGCTTGTACAGTCGCGAGCAAGTTTTTACTGCGGTGCTCTGCTTCCCGTGCCAAGGTGGCGATCTGCTCCTGAGCGCGCTTCTGTTCGGTAATATCCCGCGCGGTCTTTGAAGCGCCAATAATCTTGCCTTCGGCATTTTTTATGGGAGAAACGGTCAGCGAAACGACAATTAAGCTGCCGTGCTTGCGTTGCCGTACTGCCTCAAAATGGTCGATCCGCTCGCCCCGTCTGATCCGCGTTAGGATCGTGCGCTCTTCATCTTGCCGGTCTTGCGGAATGACAATTGTGATGGGCTGGCCAACAGCCTCTTCTGCCGTGTAGCCGAAGATGCGTTCCGCACCCCTGTTCCAGCTTGTGATAATGCCATCGAGGTTTTTGCTGACAATTGCGTCGTCACTGGACTCGACGATAGATGCCAGCCAACGCGATCGTTGTTGGCTTTCGCCAAGGGCGGCTTCGATTTGCTTGCGCTCGGTGATGTCTATGGCGATGTTGATCAGATGATGGGCCTTGCCGTCCGCTTGTCTGTCGAGAACGCGACCGTAACCTGAGAGCCAACCGACCTTCCCATCCGCCTTCACAATGCGGTACTCGGCAGGGAACGAGTCCTGGGTATTCGCTAAGGCATGATATTGAGCGAGAAGATGTCGATCTTCAGGGTGTATCGATTGACGAAGTTCGTCCGCTTCCCCGCCGACATGACCCCGACCATCAGCTAAATTGATGCCCAATAAGGTCATTCCTTCGGGTGTCCAGCTCCTGGTGCCTTTGACAAAGTCAACTTCCCAGCTACCCATCCGGCCGAGCATCATCGCGGATCGATAGCGTTCCTCGCTCGCGCGCAGCGCTTTCTCGGCCAGAACTCTGTTTGTCGTCTCTACCGCGGTAATGAGGACTCCGCCTACGCCCGCGGGCACTGAGGCATCCGGAACGGGGCTGTAGCTTATGGTAAAGCGTGCATCCTCATATTCGGCTCCGTGCCGCTGAATTCTCAGAAGCAGGTCTTCAGCGAAGAAGGCGCTGCGCTTGCCGCTGAGGATAGCTTCATGCAGCGGCCTCAGCTGGGTCTGAACTTCCGGCCACACCTCGCGGAACGGCAAGCCGAGTGCCCAAGGATGCTTATCGCCGAGGATCGGACGATAGCCATCGTTGTAAATCATCACAAAATCTGGACCCCAACGCACAGCCATCGGAAAACCCGAAGCGAGCATGAGGTCCACAACCAGCTTGAGGATCGGCGACCAGCTTTCGGAAGGGCCGAGTGCAGTTTTCGACCAGTCTTTCGCACGAATGAGTGCGGACATTTCCGAGGTGGAGGGAACTGAGTGTTCGGTCATTCGTTGGGCCTGAACTATATACACGCCCTGGATAGATTTCTGGATAAAAGCTTGTCGAATGGCCGCTTCGGGTCATTAGCTGCCGCGCGCCGCAACGAAAGGCGCGTTCGCTTTAACCCCAAAAGCTGCCGCGACGGTTACTGATCGCGGCGGCATCTAAGGGCCAACAGCAGACTCCCGCGCCGTGGCATAAGTGCATTGTTTTGATCACCTCGTCGGCGCGGTCTGGAACACGGCCGGACCATGATAATGAACGTCCGCGTGCAAGTCCGTCATCAAACCTTTATGTACCGGCCGGAACAGAATTGATTAACATGCTCGATAGTGCTTCCCTTCGCCGCGGTATTTTTACTACAAACAAGGAGCACCGTTATGACTGGGAAGAACAAATTCGTTCTCGGTTTAGCCACATTGATAGCCGCGCCGCTTGCTGCTGCGTTGGCACAGAGCGCACCGCCCACTTATCAAGCCGATCCAAGCGTATACAAGGTCATATTTGAAGATCAGAATTTCCGCGTCATCACTGGAACCTGGGCGCCGGGCGTGACCGACAAGCCGCATTCTCATCCGGTTCCGTCGGTGGCTTATGCGCTGAATGACTGCACACTGCAGCTGACTTCGGCCGACGGAAAAACCGTGACGATCACCCCCAAAGCCGGCACCGTGAACGCCGCACCAGTTACGGCGTCACACACGGCGCACAATATGGGTCCCTTGGAATGCCGGACGGTCTTTGTCGAGCGCAAGTAATTTCGTCACCCAAGTAGCGTGATGAGTGCCCGAGGGCTTATTCAATCACCTCGTCGGCACGAATCAAGAGCGCCGGCAGGATCGTCAATCCAAGCGCCCTTGCGGAAATGAAGAGCGCAGGGCAGCGGCTACGACATCTTGGCCGACCCCTACCACTCCTCATTCACTCGCTGTCAGCACAACCGATTTGTGTGAAGAGCGTAGCCGATAACGGCTCGTCAGCGGTTTTCTGAGTGCGATGGAACTTATAATGAAAAACTCCTATAGCATTGAAGAAGAGCTGATGATCGCGGAGCGTTCCGAACTGATTGTCCGCGGACTTACATCAGGGACCGTCTCCGACGACGAGGCGAAGAAGACTCTCCGCGCCGTTCGCCTATGTGCAACGCGGGCGAACAATTTCTCATCTAGGACGACAGTAAGTAACGCGCGACACGAAGTCGCTCTTGCATCTCTCGACCTGATTGTGGCCCTTAAAAACCTAAGCTTACGCGATCAGAAAATTGGACGTGCCGTGAATGCCGTTGGGGCCTGGAAGCGCGAGCTTGCAGCGCTATAGGGTCGCAGAAACAATCGCGAGAATAGACGTCCCGGATGACCTGAGCCCCTTGTTTCATCCGCCGATAGGAAGAGTCCTGGCTTCATTTGAGCCCTGTTGGCTCGGTAGTGCAACGGGACGGGGCGCGGGGCCCCCGATGTAGCGCAGCGTCCCGTCCCGTTGCATTCCGGGATCGCTGAGTTTGGCAAATACGGCTGGCGGCAGATTGCCGAGAGCGCTGTGCGGCCTGATG
>JBAUCK010000359.1:0-10691 GCA_049677525.1 Xanthobacteraceae bacterium | reverse complement strand
TCAACTACGGTTTTTCCGCACAATGACGGGACGAACGAACGGCCTAGGCCGGGTTAGGGCGACAGTTTTTGCAATTCGGGGAACGGCGCGTAGGTCACGCCGGTGCACAAGTCTTTGGCGCTCGTTTCCTTAGCGTTTGTGCCGTCGACGAAGCGATCGAACCGGCCGACCTGAAATACAGCCGCAATCGTCCTTGCGCCGGCATAGTCGTGACTGCCGTCCTTCTTGGCGTTGAATTTGAGACAGGCCGTGTAGCGTGTGACATTGGCCACTGTTTTCAGCGCCGGATCGGAAATTGCGGCGTCACGGATCCCGGTCGGGTTGCTGAGATAAGCGTGCATCGCGCCGAGAATGTCGGACTTGTAATTGGTCGGATAGACATTGATCTCGCTTTCGGTGGCGGTGTCGGGCGGATGATGGCCGCAGGCGCCGAGCGACACGGCAAGGACCGCGAGAACAAGCGCGAGACAGGGGGCGGCAAGACTTCGGGCGGCAAGACTTCTTGAGCCGGAATACCGGCTCGCGCTTCCTAAAATGCGCGCACGCCGAGCCGCGCTGTCCCGCATCGAACTGTCTGCCCCTGATCACTCGCCCCGGCGAGCGTAGTCCGGATTCGGTGGCGGCGCCACCGCGATGTCATTCTGCAGCCTTGTTGCTCGGCGGCCGTACTATTCCGCCGCCACACTATTCCGCAGCTTCGTGGGCGTGGGCCTGCACCCGTATGTTGATGAGCTGCAGCGGCGAAGCCGTTTCCTCGAGCATGCCCCAGCTCTTGAGCCAATCGTAGGTGCGCTGCAATTCGTCGAGCGGGATCGGCGCCGGGTCGCAGACCACAAGCCGGCTCTCGCGGAGATCCTCGCCCTTCAGTGCCGCGATTTCCGGATCCTTGGCGGCGTAGTAGTCGATGAAATAATGCATATAGGCTTTCTTATCGGCGTTAATCCGGCGCACGGCCTCGCGCACAGCCCGATTGAAGGCAGCATAAGTCTGCGCATCGACGCGGTCGGAAGCGACTTCGGTGCCGTGATAGAACGCCGAGCAGATGACGCGGCAGCCTTTCTTCTCGGCGAGCGTGACATGCGGCTCGCACAGCGTTGTCGCTTCGATTTCGCCCTTCATCATGGCGTTGAGCCGAAACCGCGAGCCGTTCGGCGCCCGGCACAATCTGATCATGTCGCGCGGCAGAAAGCCGTCCAGCAAATGCAGCGCGAGATAATGGCTGCCGAAATAGAACGGCACGCCGACGGTACGGTTGGCGAGCTGCTGCGGCGTATAGACCGGCGAATCCGGCAGCACAACGATTGCCGAATAGGCGACGATGGCGCGGCGGCCGAACTGCCGGCTGCCCTGGCCGGTATCGGCAACGCGGCAGTAATTGCCCCATTCGCACGCATTATACATGTCGGCCTTGCCCTGCTCGAGCAGCTTGCCGTGGCTGGCGAAAGGCGTGACGCCTTTCGGCGTCGTCACATCGGCTTCGACCTTCTTTTCCACGCCGGCTTCGCGATCGACCCATTCGATGTCGAGCCCTTCCTTGGCGAACAGGCCTTCGTCATAGGCGACAAGTTCCGGCAGGCCTTGGAACGGCGCCGTGGTTTCGAGAACAAGCTTTTTCATCTGCATGCTCATTGTCAGGTTCGCGGAAGCGCTAAAGGCCGCAATCTTCCTGCAAGCTTTGCTCTGCCGCAAGGCCGGAGCGGGACAGGAGCAAGGCCGGGCGGGCTGCCTTGTTCTCGCCTCAGCGCAATGTGATGGGCTAACTGCAAGCCGGACAACGCTGACTGCCGGATGCGGGATTTTGCGGATGTGATTTTGCATTGCACGCGGCCGAACGTCACTGGCGGCTGCCGGGACAAAGTCAAGGCGTTATCTTTCCCTGGGAATGTGTTTAAGTAATAAGCCATCCGGTACACAGCCGCGTAATGTTGCACTTCGTTGAACATCTCATTCACGCCTATGGCCTTTTGACGGTCGCGCTTATCGTCGGCCTGGAATGCATCGGCGTTCCGCTGCCGGGCGAAACGGCGCTCCTCGGCGCCGCCATCTACGCCGGCACCAAACACGATCTGAACATTGTCGCGGTGATTTTGACGGCGGCTGCGGCCGCAATCGTCGGCCGCATCGTTGGTTATGCGATCGGCCGGGGGTTTGGCTACTGGCTATTGCTGCGCTACGGCAGCTATGTGCGGATAACCAAGGCGAGGATCAAACTCGGCCAATATCTGTTCCTGCGCCACGGCGGCAAGATTGTCTTCATCGCGCAATTCGTCCCGGTGCTGCGGACTTTTGCCGGGATCTTCGCCGGCGCCAATATGATGCCGTGGCGCGATTTTCTGTTCGCCAATGTGGTGGGCTCGGTAATCTGGTCGGTGACTTATGGTTACGCGGCCTATGCGCTGGGACGGGAATTCGAGCGCCTGGAAGGCCCGGTCGTGATCTTTATCGCCGTGATCACCATCGTGGGTTTCGTTGTCGGTGGTATTTTTGTCAACCGGCATGAGCAACAACTTTTGGCCGAGGCCGAACGGGCAATGCCGGGGCCGCTGAAACTGCCCTAGCCGCCGTCCAAGCCCGCGTTTCCCGGCGGCTCCAAGCTCTCCTTGAACCCATTGATCGGCATAGCCATATTGCTCTGTGATCGGGCGGGTGAACCGCACGGTCATGGGGCGCCATAACGGGCCCCGGCAAAGTCGCTTAGCCAAGGACTTTGAAACCATGTCCAGGGTTTCGTCGCTTTCTAGTCCCTTTTTGCTTGGTTTCGACGAGATCGAGCGGGTGCTCGATCGGGTCGGCAAGGCCGCAGACGGGTATCCTCCTTACAATATCGAGCGTGTCGCCCGCGACGGTGACAGCCCCGAGCGCCTGCGCATCACGCTTGCGGTGGCGGGCTTTACCCGCGCCGAGCTCGATGTCACGGTGGAGGAGAGCCAGCTTGTCATTCGCGGCCGCCAGCAAGACGACAAAAGCCGGCAATACATCCACCGCGGCATCGCCGCGCGCCAATTCCAGCGCACCTTCGTGCTGGCGGACGGCATGGAAGTATTGGGCGCGGACTTGAAGAACGGATTGCTGTCGATCGATCTGGTACGCCCGCAACCCGAGCGCATCGTTAAATCGATTTCAATCAAAGAGTGCGAATAAGAAACCCGGTAGGACTCGACCGCAACAGAGAAAGGATCGAGGGCCATGAACGAGATTAAGCACGAGACGAACCTTGACGGCGCAACTCGCGCCGAGACCGCACTGAAGTTTTCACCGGAAGCGCTCGCCCAGCTCGGCGACGGTCACATCGCCTATGTGAAGGCCGTCCGCATCGAGGATTTCCGCAAGCAGTTTCCGCAGGCCGATGTGCCGCGGCTCGACCCCGGCCAGGTGCTGTTTGCGCTGCACGCTGCCGACGGCACGCCGATCATGCTGACCGACACGCGTGAGTCGGCGGTTGCCAATGCCTGGAGCCAGGAGCTCGAGACGGTCAGCCTACACTGATCGGGATCAAGGCCGTGGCTGGAGCATGATCCCGAAAAGTGGAAACCGGTTTTCGGAAAAGATCATGCTCAAACGTAAAATCTAGCGGCCGGCGGGTGTCGGTATGTAAATATCCGTAGCAGATATCAGTCATAAGAATGGGGCCGTGCGGATAGCGCCGGCCCCATTTTGTTTGATCGCGTTTGGTTTGATCGCGCGGCTAAGCCGCCGACGCCGACGGCATCGCCAGCACCGCATAGAGCGATTCGGCGTCCTGCGAGCCGCGCAGCTTGTGGGTGATCGCGGGATCGCGCAACAACCGCGCGATCCGCGCCAGCGCCTTGAGATGATCGGCGCCGGCGCCTTCAGGCGCCAGCAGCAGAAAAACGAGATCGACCGGCTGACTGTCGAGCGCTTCGAAATCGACCGGGCGCTCGAGGCGCGCGAACAATCCGAACAGCCGCGTCAGCGTCGGCAGCTTGCCGTGCGGGATGGCGATGCCGTTGCCGACCGCCGTCGAGCCGAGCTTTTCGCGCTGCATCAGAATATCGAAAATCGCACGCTCGTTCTGTCCGGTGAGCATGGCTGCGCGCGCCGCCAGTTCATGCAGCACCTGCTTCTTGCCGTTGACCTTGAGCGCCGGGAGGATCGCATTCGGCGCGACGAGATCGGTGAGCGTCATGATGAAGAGCCTGAAGTGAGTCGGAACCTGAAATAAAGAGCGAGGTGGCGCGAGAGCGTCGGTGACTATTGGTCGCGGCGGAACCGGGGTTCATTTTCGCATCGGAACATGAACTTTTCCCGAAAAACCGGTGTCCGAACCGTGCCAACCTTCTTGGCACTCAGCGAAAGGCGGCGGACCATAAGGAGGTGCCGCAGCGGCGTCAATGGGCGTCGGTGGACGAAAGCACCGGCGGATCGATCCAGCCGAAATGGCCGTCGGCGCGCCGATAGACGATGTTGACGCCGCCATGTGCGGCATGCCGGAACACCAAAACCGGCGCGCCAGTCAGATCGAGTTCGGTCACCGCGTCGCTGACCGAAAGCTGTTTCAAGGTTGTGGTCGATTCAGCGATGATGACGGGGGTAAAGGCGTCGATGTCCGCCTCGTCCGCCGGCTCCGGCGCCGCGATGATATAGCTTGCCGCATCGACGGCGGCCCAGTCCGCGGCGCGCGTCTCGTTGCGCTCGGGGCGATGACCTTTCAGCCGCCGATGATAGCGGCGCAGCCGCTTTTCGATGAGCGCCGCCGCCTGGTCGGCGCTGGCATAGGCGTCGGGCGCCATGCCGTCGGCGTGCAGCGTGATTTTCGAATCGAGATGGATCGCGCATTCGGTGCGAAAGCCAAAGCCGTCGGGCGTCAGGGTCAGGTGCCCGGAATAACCTCCGTCAAAATACTTACCTACCGTCTCGGCAATCCGGTCGCTGATACGGTCGCGCAGCGCGTCGCCAATATCGAGATTTTTCCCGGACACGCGAAATGTCATGGCAGCCTCCGCAATGTGACGAGCGCCTTGGTCATCGGCGCTTTGGATACGGACCGCTCGCGATCGATATCCCCGTATAACGCTCTGACTCGACCTAGGTATCAGACGCCGCGCTGTCAACGCGACGGTGCGGCGCGCGTCGTCGCCCGATGCGTTGCGCGGGTCACAAGATGGCACAGAAGCTTTGCGCTGAATTGAACGGAGATCGATCTAATTCGCGGTGGCGACCTGCTTGTCGCGCCGCCGCTGCACCGAGGACGGGATGCGCATCGCCTCGCGGTACTTGGCGACGGTGCGCCGCGCGATATCGACGCCGGCCTCGCGCAGCTTCTCGACGATCATGTCGTCGGACAAGACATCGGCGGCGGGTTCGGCATCGATCAATTGCTTGATGCGGTGCCGCACCGATTCGGCGGAATGGGCTTCGCCGCCATGCGCCGCGGCGATCGCCGACGTGAAGAAATATTTCAGTTCGAAAATGCCGCGGCTCGTCGCCATATATTTGTTAGCGGTGACGCGCGACACCGTCGATTCGTGCATGCTGATGGCTTCGGCGATCGTTTTCAGATTGAGCGGGCGCAGATACTCGACGCCGTGGGCGAAAAACGCATCCTGCTGGCGCACGATCTCGTTGGCGACTTTGAGAATGGTGCGCGCGCGCTGATCAAGCGCACGGACGAGCCAGGTGGCGCTCTGCAAGCATTCGGTGAGGTAGGATTTGTCGGTGTCGCGGCGCGCGGTGGCCGACACTTCCGAATAGTAGCTCTGATTGATCAGAACTTTCGGCAGCGTGTCGGAATTCAGTTCGACAAGCCAGGCGCCGTCGGGCGCCGGCCGCACGAAGACGTCGGGCACGATCGGCTGCACCAGTGCCGAGCCGAACGCGTGGCCGGGCTTCGGATTAAGCCTGCGCACTTCCGCGATCATGTCGGCGAGATCTTCGTCGCCGATGCCGCAGACTTTCTTGAGTGCCGAGAAATCGCGCTTGGCCAATAGATCGAGCCGCGAGATCAAGGCTTGTATCGCCGGATCGTAGCGGTCCTTTTCCTTGAGCTGGATCGCCAGGCACTCGGCGAGATCGCGCGCGCAAATTCCCGGCGGATCGAAAGTCTGGAGAACGGCCAGCACGGCCTCGATTTCCGCAACGCCGGTGCCGAGCTTCTCCGCGGTGGCCGCGAGATCGCCGCTCAGATATCCGGAATCGTCGACGAGATCGATCAGGTATTGACCGATCATGCGCTGCACCGGATTGGCGATCGCAAGCGTGAGCTGTTCGCGCAGCCAGTCGGCCAGCGTGGTTTCGGTGGAGACGAAGGCTTCGAGATTGTACTCGCCGTCGTCGCGGCCGCCGGAGCCCGTGCTGGCCCATTCCGAATAGGCGGCCGGGCCGTCCGCAGCGCGCGCCGGCACAGGCTCGCTGTCGTCGTTATAGTTCTCGCCGGGCCGGGTGCCGGGCGTGTCGTCGTGGACGTGGCCGTTCAGTTCGAGTTCACCGCCAGTTTCGCTGCCATTAGGCGCCTCGCCGCCGAGCATCGGCTGGTCCGGCGCGGCCTCACCGTCGGACTCGTCGGCGGGCTCGGCTTCGGTGCCGTGGTCGAGCAGCGGGTTGCGCTCGAGCTCGGCCTCGACATAGGCGACCAGATCGAGATTGGAGAGCTGCAGCAGCTTGATGGCCTGCATCAGCTGCGGCGTCATCACCAGCGCTTGGCTCTGCCGTATCTGCAGTCGTTGCGAGAGCGCCATGAGGGCCTGAGGCGTATGCGACTTTTGACGTGGCTGACCAGTAACTTGGTCCGATTCTTGCTTATTTGTTTATCGTATATCTTTGAGGTCGTCGCCAGCCTATTTTTGTCAGGCTTAAGAGCCGCGGGCCTGTCCCCAAATAGCTCTATCGGCAGCGTTTTTTGATACCCCGCCGAATCTTCGCTTATTTTTTAGGCGGGGCTGCTCTTTTCGACGCCTCGTCGTTTGACCTTACAGCTGACCTTGTGACCTTGTAGCTGGCTTGGCAGCGCGTCATTGCGCGGCGCAGGGGCCCGTGCTCAGGTTCCAATCCTGCGCCGGAAGCACGCCGTGGCCGAATCGTTCTCCCTTCCCACCGACAAGGTTGGTCCGTGCTCCCGCTGCTGCTATGAGTGCGGCCTTGGGACAGGTGCCGGGTTGAGGGGAGTTTTGTGGCTTTATTCAGGGTCACGGCGGTGCCGGAACGGCGCTACCAGTCGGTAGTGATTGGCACGATTCTCACTCTCGTCGCCGTGCGTCTGGTCTTTGCCGGGATGGCGCCGCTCAGCTTTGACGAAAGCCTGTACTGGCTGTGGTCGAAGCACATTGTCGGCGGCTATCTCGATCATCCACCGGTCAATCCCTTTCTCATCAGGATCGGCACGACGCTGTTCGGCAACACCGAATTCGGCGTGCGCGCCATCGGCGTCCTGCTGGCGCTGCCGGCGAGTTGGGCGATCTGGCGGTCCGGCGCAATCCTATTCAATGACGACCGGGTCGGCGCCACGGCTGCGCTCTATTTCAACCTGACCATTCTCATGGCGGCGGGCTCGGCGCTGGCGACGCCTGACAATGCGCTGGTGGTTTCGATCGCATTCTTGATGCTCACTTTGGTCAAGCTCCAGGAGACCGGGCGCGGCGAATGGTGGCTCGCCGTCGGCGTCGCGTTCGGCGTCGGGATGCTGTCGAAATACACGACGGTTTTCTTTTCGGTGAGCATTCTCGCCTGGGTGTTGATCGTGCCGCAGCAGCGCAAATGGCTGCTGACGCCGTGGCCATGGATCTCGGGCCTGATCGCGCTCGCGGTGTTTTCGCCGACATTGATCTGGAATGCCGAGCACGACTGGGCCTCGTATCACTATCAGTTCAACCGGCTCGTCGTGCACCAATGGTCGCTGCGCTATCTCGGCGAGTTCTTCGTCGTGCAGATGGGCATGGCGACGCCGCCGATTTTCGTGCTCGGCTGCCTGGGCTTGGCGGCGATGATCAGTGGCGAGGGCGGCCTGCAGCCGTCGCGCGTTTTTATCAATGCGATGGTGTGGCCGCTCGCGATCTATTTCGTGTGGCACACCTTCCACGACCGCGTCGAAGGCAATTGGCCGGAGCCGGTCTATGTGCCGTTTGTCGTCGCCGCGGCGGTTGCGGCCGAGCGCGTAAAGTTCGACGCGACCTGGGCGCCGCTCGCGTCGTGGTCGCAGCGGCTTGCCGTGCCGGTCGGGCTCGGCTTCGCGGCTTGCCTGTATTTGCAGGCGGTGTTCGGCGTGCTGCCGCTCGGCCGGGCCGATCCGACGGCGCGCGCGCTCGGCGCCGGTTGGAAGGAGCTCGCGGTAAAGCTCGACGACGTGCGCACCCGCATCGGCGCGCCGATCGTGTTGACGACGGAATATGGCATTGCCAGCTGGCTCGAATTCTATCTGCCCTCGCACCCGGTCGTGACGCAGGTCAACGAACGCATGCGCTATGTCGATCTGCCCCAGCCCGACCCGGCTTTGTTCCAGGGCACCAGCATGTATGTCTGCCAGACGCCATGCGACGCGGTTCCCCTGTTGCGTCAAAAATTCGGTAAAGTGGACCTGGTGGCGACTTTTCCGCGGACCCGCCACGGCGTTACCATCCGCGAATATTCGGTCTATAGCCTGTCCGGCCCGATCGGGCAGGTCCTCGACCCGACGTAAGCCGGCGGCCGTAACGAGGCGGCAGCCGTAACGAGGCAGATATGAACGAGCAACCTCGCGTATCGATGCCGCCGCCGCAGGACGCGCGTCCGCGCCTGCGGCTCTCCATCGTTGCGCCTTGCTACAACGAAGAGGCCGGCCTCGAAGAGTTTCACCGGCGCATGAGCGCGGCCGCCAAGGAGGCCGCCGGCAGCGACTACGAGCTGGTCCTGGTCAATGACGGCTCGGACGACCGGACTTGGGAGATCATGGTCGATCTCGCCAAGCGCGATCGGCAATTGGTGGCGGTCAATTTGTCGCGCCGCCACGGTCATCAGCGCGCGATGACGGCGGGTCTGCATTCCTGCCGCGGCGACCGCGTGCTGACCATCGATTCCGACTTGCAGGATCCGCCCGAATTGCTCGGCGAGATGTGGCGTCTCATGGACCGCATCGACGCCGACGTCGTCTATGGCCAGCGCCGCGAGCGGCAGGGCGAAACCATGCTCAAGCGTGGCACGGCGGCTTTGTTCTATCGGCTGCTGCGGCAGCTTGCCGACGGCGACATGCCGGTCGACAGCGGCGACTTCCGTCTCATGAGCCGCAAGGTCATCGACATTCTCAATTCGATGCCGGAGCAGCAGCGCTTCATCCGCGGCATGGTGAGCTGGATCGGCCTGCGCCAGGTGGCGCTCGCTTATGACCGCGCGCCGCGCACCACCGGCTCCAGCAACTATTCGATCGGGCGGATGTTCGGGCTTGCCTTCGACGCGCTGACTTCGTTCTCGATCATGCCGCTGCGGCTCGCGTCCTATCTCGGTATCATTGTCGGATTCTTGTCGCTGTTGATGCTCGGCTACACGCTCGGCAGCTGGGCCTTCGGGCACGTCGTCGAAGGCTGGACCAGTCTGTCGACGCTCATTCTGGTGCTCGGCAGTATGCAGCTTATTCTATTCGGCCTGCTCGGCGAATATGTCGGGCGGCTTTATCTGGAATCCAAGCGCCGGCCGCTCTTCGTCATCGACGAGATCCGCACCGGCGACAACGCGGCGACGTCGTCGCCCTATCAAATCGCCGGCGAACCGCGTGGGGCCCGCGGCGAGACTTTGAACTAAAAGCTTTAGGCTGTAGTGACGATTTAATCATTTGAGCCAGAGCATGATGCTGGCGAGTTTCACAAAACCCAGGAATGTGGCGGCGAGTTTGTCATAGCGCGTAGCGATGCGCCGCCACTGCTTGAGTTTGGCGAAAAAGCCTTCGATGCCCCAGCGGTTCCGATAAGCGATTTTGTCGTAAGCGTGCTGATATCTGCGATGGCGGCGGGGTGGAATGACAGGCTTGCCGCCTTGGTCGAGGATCACATCGTGAAGCTGGTGCGCATCATAGGCGCGATCAGCGATGACCTGACCGGCGGATAGTCCTTGGACCAGCCCACAGGCCGCCGCCATGTCGTTCTGCTGGCCGGGTCCGATGGCAAAGCGGACCGGCAGGCCAAGCGCATCTACGACAGCATGAAGTTTGGTGCCGAACCCACCCCGCGAGCGGCCGAGAGCCTGGGCTTGAGGTCCCCCCTTTTGCGCCGCGCTCCCGCAGCTTGGGACTGGGCGCGAATGACGGTGGCGTCGATCATCAGCCATTCGAGATCAGGCTGGCTGGCGACAGCTTCAAACAGTCGATCGAACACGCCCATCTCGATCCAGCGATAATAGCGTCGTTTCGCCGTCTGATACGGCCCAAAGCGCTCTGAAGATCACGCCAACGCGCGCCCGAGCGCGCTACCCACAACAGCGCGTTAAAGAAACGTCGGCCATCACTGCGCGGACCGCGCTTGCCTTTACGGCCGCCCGGAACGAACTGCTTGATTTGCTCCCACTGATCATCCCGAAGTACTTCGCCTTCCAAAGCTGACCCTCCAAAAGTCAGCCTTGAATCTGATTTGCCGCCCGTTGGGAATCCCCTCAATCCTTAAATCGTCACCGCGGCCTAGAGCCTGATCCGATTCAATTGAAATGGATGCCGGTCTAGAGATGGTGTCAGGCGGTGGCACGGGGGCAAGGCGGCTCATTGCGGGATGCGCTCGAAG
>JBAUCK010000358.1:0-8510 GCA_049677525.1 Xanthobacteraceae bacterium | reverse complement strand
TCGGCTTTTCTCCTTTCAGAATGCGATCGATATATGACGCAGCTTGCCGATGCAGCTCGACCGGGTCGAAACCATAAGACGCCAAGCCTCCATTTGTAGCAAAATAACGAAAAGGATAGATCGCAGGCAGATGCAGATCAGAAGCCAATGCAATAAGCCTGTCTCGATTGGTAGCAACGAGCGGGAACGGCGCCACGATCAGGCCACCGTTTGGTTCCTTCGCGAAGTCCGTGAGGATATGCTCAATGTCAGCTATACTTTGTACCGCGGCTGCTGTCACCGTCACGCCCAATGACATCGAAGCTGCTTCAGCGGTGTGAACAAATTCCGCGTTGGCGGATATGTCAGGGCTGTACACGAATGCTACTCGTCGCACTGCGGGCGCAACCTCCTTCAGCTGGTCCAGCCATTTTCCGCCGATTTCCGCCTCGAAATTCTGAAATCCTGTGATGTTTCCGGTCGGGTGGCTGAGGTTGGTAACAAAGCCACTTTCGACAGGATCGGATGCGCCAACGAAAACGATCGGGATGGTTTGGGTCGCTTTCTGCACTATCACAACAGTCGTATTGCTCCAGACGACGATTACATCCGGTCCGTGCGCAATCAGCTCTTCGGTCCCCGTGCGGATGCCGTCGACATCTTGGCCTGTGAAACGGTAATCAAAATGAATGTTACGATTTTCGATCCAGCCAAGCTCTTGAAGCCCCTGCCTGAACGCTGACAAACGTGCCTTGACCTGAGGGTCATCAGGTTCAAAAGGTATCAATATGCCGATCAGGCGCGGCCGCTCCAATTGTTGTGCACGCGCGGCAAGTGGCGATATCGCCGCCGCTGTGCCAATCAATGCGATGAAATCACGCCGCTTCATCACGACCTTCGAGCCTGAGGCACCGTTCCGACCTAGATACTATACTGGAAGATGACGAATGTCCGCATCGGGTCATTAGCTGCCGCGACGTCCGCAATTTGCGGCGTCTGCTTACCCCTGAAAGCTGCCGCGGAAGTCTCCGACCGGCGCGGCAGGATGTCTGAAGCCGCTGATGCGTCCTCCGTGGAATCAGCACCCCGAGCCTATCGGCTCAAGGCGAGCAACGCCGCTTCTCCCATTTCAACATCCATCGGGACAATTCCCTTGAATCTTGGGGGAGACGGGAGTGGTCGAGCAAGACTCCCGTTCCTGGGCTGCTCCGCCATCATTTCCCCAAGTCGGAAAGCGGCGAGTCTGTCCGCCATAGGCACGGCAGGTCTCACCCTGCTACCTCACATTCTGTTTCGCCAATTGCCAATGTCCACAACACTTGCATGCAAACGCCTCGTGATGCTGGACTTATTCTTTTTCAGCCCCGACGCTTGCTCCCCTTACTTAGCATTCGCTATCATTGCAACAGGACTTGGGAGATGAACGGAGGTGTGAAGTGGAAACGGCAACTTTCAGCGCCATCGAAACAATAGTCCATCAAGGCAAGGCTGTCGTTTCTTCAGAAGATTCTGCAATAATTGACTGGGCGATGAAGACAACTGCGGAAGGCAGAACTGCAACACTCTACCTTAAACCTATCGTGTATGAGGCGATCAGAAGACGGTACTGGACACCGGGACGCGTCGAGATTGCTAAATTGAAACCTATTTCGGTGGAACAAGCTGCCAGGGTTAAATCGGATTTCAACATAGAGGTCGATGGAAACGCTAACAGTTTGGATTGTCCTCGATGCGGACATGCATACAGTACGTACGAGTTCATTCAGCAGGGTTTTGAGGAGCATGGCGAAGAGGTTGTAAGAGCTGTGTTCTCGCTTAAGCGAGTAGCCATTCTTCAAATTAATCCCGTGCAAAACATAATTTGTCGGAACTGCCGTTTGCACATCTTACTTGGTGGGGAGGGGTTAGGGTTTTACCCTGGCTATGATTACGAATATTACGGTATGAACCAAGCGGCTTACTATGCCTGCTGTCGTGCTCCATGGCCCACTCCTCCAGGTTGGCCGGTGATCGAAGAGCGGCTGGAACGATAATCCAAGTCTCAATTTGATTCTTTTTGTAGAGGTGGTGTTTTCTTGTTGTTGTTATTCTTACTCACCTAAATCGGCTCCTTAACTCCGTAAAATAAAAGAAGGGAGCTATAGCTCGCAACTATTCGAAGCTCCCTTCCCCCACCATCACCGATGATGTCAACACTGAGAAAGATTACTAGGTTATCCTCAGTGAATTTGGTCATTAAAAATATCTTTCTGTGGCAGTTTGGCCTGCACTCGGTTCCGCAGACACCGGCGACGGAGAGCTTCTTCTCCTCACTGAAGACCGAGCGTACAGCGCGCAAAACTTATCGGACACGCGATGAAGCCAAGGCCGACGTGTTCGATTACATCGAATGCTTCTATAATCCGAAGCGCCGGCACTCGATGATCGGATATCTGAGTCCCGTGGAGTTCGAAATGCAGGCGGGATTAGCTTAAGCGGGTGTCAACCGAACCGGGTGCAGGCCAATTGGCGTCACGAATGCCGTCGATCTGGATCACCAGCAAATCGAGGACAGAGAGATCGGACGCCATCCAAACCTTCATGCGCGCCGCGCCCAGCGCACAAAGCGATTATAGATCGTCGTTGGCGGACCATAGGCCTCCGGGCAATCGCACCAGCGGCAACCACTCTTGAGCACATGTACGATGCCACTGATGACGCGCCGGTCGTCCGCTTGTCATGTGAACCGCATTCAAAGGCCGAACACATGGCTGCACCGACCAATGCTGCACTGGTGAAATAAACCTTGCCAACTAGGAGCCGTGGACAAGACCAGCCGGGCGCACGGCCAGATTTTTGGGCCGTCTACTTTCGCAGGCGTGGCACACGCAGCACGGCTCTGGCGCTGGCAATCGCAACGGTGTTTGTCGGCACCGCAGCGGCTTGGGATCACCTTGAACCTCCGCTGCTTAAAATGATCCAGGCGTATCGCTAATGCAGTTGGAATCTATGCTGACGTGCCCACAACGCGGCCATCAATCAGTCGAGGCCATGCCGACCGACGCCTGCCAGTTCTTCTATGAGTGCAAAGGCTGTGGCGAGCGGCTGAAGCCGTTCCCCGGCGATTGCTGCGTGTTCTGTTCTTACGGCTCAGTGCGTTGTCCGCCGGTCCAGCTAAATCAGTCCTATTGCTGCTGAGCGTGACGCTACTTCACCCGGTACTCGACGCCTTCCAACATCAACACTATCTGCAGCGCGAGCGACAAGTCGTGGACGGTGCCGGAAATTCACTTCTCGATTATCTTGACTAATAGCGGATGACAGCTTTAGCTCGCGTCCGGGGCGGGAAGAGGTTTGCCATGTTGAGACGGGCTTGGCTCGTGGCTGTTCCGTTCATTGCGGGGGCCATAATTGCATTAACGACTACTTCCGTTTGGGCGTGGACTCAGCAAACCGTCACACCCAACGGCAATTATGATTTTAATTACGGCTCATTGGACGATAAAGGCAAATCCGGCGACAGCACAAATAAGTCTGATCCCAATAGTCCAGGTTTCCACTTCGGCATTCGACAGGACCAATCGGGGCCGTTTCATAGCTTTGGAGGGAACAGCAATGCGCCTCCCCCGGAGCCCTATTTCCGCACCTTTGGCAACTGACTGCGATCATTTCGTCACTCATATTCGACGCTCTCCAATTGCAGCACCATCTGCAGCACCGCCCATAACTCCGCCACGTCGCCGCCGGTAGCGGCATCCGCTTGCCCCGCGCTATTTGTGCGTCACCGACGCGTGCTTACTCGACGACCTCTTGTCGACAATACCTAAGTATATGGAGCCCCACCCAACGTTGAATGGATTGCGGCTGTCCAGGCGCGGAATGTGTGGTGGCTGGCGGGGGCTTCAATGAAACATCAGATCATCAGTACGGACCTGCGGACCGACCTGCTGGTTACGACGATTGCGCTAGGCACTGTGGTGGCGTGTGCCGTGGTCGGCTTCATGTTCACGTTCGTAACAGCGCCATTTTGACTGCTGCGGTGAGGGGGGCATTTCTATGGTCACAGCTATGGAATATCGGGAATTAGCGTTGAAGTTTTATAGATGGGCCGCTGAGTCTGAAACCGAGGAAGCGCGAGATACTTATTTGCGTCTGGCACGCGGATGGACGTTAGCGGCGCTGGGTGTAAATGACTTATCGGCGGCGCCCTATGAGCATTCGATTGTCACAGCTACTCGCCACTAACCGGCCCGGCCCGGTACTCGGCCTTACTTCGGAACGAAGTGCGGGTTGTCCGGTTGTGGACTCGGACGGACGGTGCCGCGATCGAGTCCCCCCAGCCCTGCCCCCTCACGCGGCGCCGTCCGTTTACGTTTATCCGGCGCGACGATGAGTGATATTTCCGACGCCAAACGAGAAGCTAACGAGTGTCGGCGGACCGCTGCAGCGGAGACTAATCCCGACGTCGCAAGACAGTTGTTTTTTAATTGCCGACGCGCCTGGGACAAGGTTATTCGCGCGCATGAGGAAAACGCGCGCGCTTGGGTCGCGAGGGATTGCTGGGCGTAGCCGCTGGGTGGGATCGTCTACCGCCGATCCGACGGCTACGACGACATCGATGGTCTTATTGCGATATTTTTGCCTGAAAAACGATAAGATTTCTTGCTCGTAATCTGAACCAAAGAATCGATTGGCATCTAGGTTTTCCGCGTAGAATGAGATGGGCACTTTGCTTGCGGCATTGAGGGTCAATCGAGCAGCCGTCGCGAGAGCCGTATTGAAGGGAAGGCCCACAGAGGATTGATCGAGTAGAAGAACTGAGCGCGATAACGGTTGTGCTGCCAGCGGGGCTGTCAATAGAATGGCGACGATCAGATGAGCGGCAATCCGCAGCAGCACCTCGCTCTCTCCTCCTCACGGTCCCGGTTGATCTCGTCTCAGTAATAGCTCACGAAGCCAGCCATTAAATCAGCCCACGCCGCAGCAGCTCCGCCACTGAGAAACCGGATCACCGGCATTGCAGGTTGCTGTGCCTGAGCCCCGACTGACCACGTTGCAACGGCGCCGCCAAGAATTGCTAAGAACGCCCGCCGCCTGATCGTTCCCCAATTTCACGAAAGCCATCTGCTCAGACTAAAACACTGGAAGAAGCCGAATATGCCGTCAGGCGGCGTGTAAAATTCTCACCTTAACCCAGACCGAACACCACGGTGCAACCTGTGAAGGCAACAAGGTGGCATCTATCGTCGCGCCGATCCAAATCGAGTTATCTTAGCACCCTGTTAGCATAGTCACCGAGACTTGCATTCCGGAACGGTCGCGGGCTGCTAAAGTTCACGAGCCAAAGGCTACCGAAACCCCTTTTGAAGGTGACAACATGTCAGACACACCAACCAATCCTTCGACCGCACCGGCATGGTCCGCTTGGCCATTTTGGCCGTCCTGGATTTTAGGTAGTCCCGCAGCGACCCGGTCGGTTGATCTTAGTCAGCCTATCAATCCTGGCTGGACGTTTGGAAACGTGGTCAGTGTCACCGAACAGAATTCAAGTTCTCCCGACACGGAGCGTGACATCGTCGCGGCCGAGAGCTATGGCCGCCAAATCGGGCGCGTGATGGATGCCCTTACCGAACTAGTAAGTGAACTTCCGCAATCGACACAACAAAAGCCTGTCTTCAAGGATCTAATTGCGCTCTCCGACAAGATCGAAAAAATCAAACGCCAATCGGCTACACGTCGCCTTGATCGCATTGCAGCAGACCTCGCGGTGCTGAGGACTGGAGACGTCTCCGAGTATCGGCGCGTAGTGCAAGAACTGCGGGTCGCTCTAGCCGCAGATGAGCAGCCATCGCGATAATTGGCGATGAGCGCGAAACGCTGAACGGGTGCGCACTTGCTGCCAGCGCAAACCGCGTTAGACCGGGACGCCGATTGTCAGCTTTAAATGCCACTCACTTCTTTCGCGCAATGCCAAGCACAGACGCAATACGCGCGACCTGCGCGTATTGCTCCTTGAGCGCGGCGGTGAACGCGTCAACGCCCAAGGGCGCGGCTGGCTGCCCCGTGAGCGCCAGTCTTTCACCGACCGTCTTGTCGTCGAGCGCGGCGAGCACATCCGCTGCGATCCGCCGGCGCAGGTCGATCGGCATGTCGCGCGGTCCGAGCAGGCCCAGGACAGGACTAGCGAGCAGGGACGGGAACCCGGATTCCACCACGGAGGGAATTTCCGGCGCGATGGGCGATCGCTCGCGATCGTTAATTGCGATGATCTTGATCTTGCCGGTCTGTGCGTAGGTGCGCATCGCGGCGTAGGATTGCATGGACAATTGGATTCTGTTTTCGGCGAGGTCTGTCGGCGACTTGGTGATGTCGCGGTAAGGAACTTTGACGATCTCTAGTCCGTTCTCTTTGACGAACCCATCGAATACGAATTCCGAAAATCCCGGAGCTACCGCATAGCTCGTCTCGCTCGGCTTGGCGCGCGCCAGCGCCACGAATTCGGCGAGTGTGGTTATGTCGAGGCCCGTCGGCACGGCCACAGCGACCTGTACCTTGGCGACCCCCGCGATAGGCGCGAGGTCGGTCTCGGGATCGAAGGACATGTCCTCGTGCACGTAGCGTTGTACGACGTAGATACTGCTAGGTCCGAAGAACAGCGTATGGTCGTCCTTTGCTGACACGACCGTCTGCAGCGACAGTAATCCATCGCCCCCGGGCTTGCCATCGATGATGACGGGTTGGCCCCATTTCTGCTGCAGCTTGTCGGTTATCAGCCGCGCACTAATGTCCGCTCCGGAACCCGGACCAAACGGCAGAACGAATCGCACTGGATGTGTAGGCCACTGCTGGGCGAGGCTCGTAGTCGGGGCAATCGCGTGAATCGCAAGCCCGAGGGCGGTGACAATGTGGAGGCGAAACCAACCGTTGATCATGGCTCCTCGCGGTGTTGTCCGGCGGCGTCGATCGCTCGCGCCGCCATCGCGTTCCGCCGAGGTTTGGACATAGGAAACCGATTGTCCAGTACGCCGTTGCTTACCCATTACGCCATCAGCATCGCCGGATGGTCGCGTTGAGCGCGCGTAAAGGGTTTCACCTTGTTACCATGATGCCTCAGCTGGTCATGCCCGCCGCTCATTCCCGCATTTAAGCGAGTTCGGCTTCGAGAACGCAGATTGGCGTGATGGTTCTGTTCGTACAGATCAGCCTAAAACCGGCATTAGAGAGAAGTTGCTCGAATTCGTGTTGTGTGCGCTCGCGGCCGCCCGTCCATGCCATCATCATCAAGTCCATGCGCTTCGAAAATGTAGCTTCCGGCTCTACGATCATTTCCAGCACCAGCAATCGTGATGCAGGCGACATCGCGCTTCTGCAGGCTGCCAGAATTTTTTGCGCCCGATCATCACTCCAATCGTGCAGGATTTGTTTGAGGACATAGAGTTCAGCACCTGTTGGTACCGCATCGAATAAATCTCCAGCCACAAATTCAATGCGATCCGACACAGCCCGATTTGCAAAAGCCCTGCGCGCGTTTTCCACCACGCGCGGTTGGTCGAACAGTATTCCGTTGGCCTGTGGCGCTGCCTGTAGAGCCGCCGAAAGCAACCCTCCTTCTCCGGCTCCGAGATCGGTGATCCGCCGAAATTTGGAAAAGTCGAAAACGCCGAGAATGGCCGCATCCTCAGCCGCGCCCCGACTGCGCATCGCTTTGTCAAAAATTCCGCCGACCTGTGGGTTGGCATCTAGATAGGCGAACCACGATTGCCCCAACACGTGATCGAAGGCCGTGTTGCCGGTCATGACGCTGTATTCGAGATTTTCGCACGCCTGCCAGGCCGATGGCTGGCCGGCCATGAGCACATAGTCGTGCATCGACCCAGGCTTGTCCGAGCGCAGCATTTCGCCCCAACTAGTTAGTCCAAATTTTTTATCATCCTGTTCAACGAAGATGTTGTGAGCCGCGAGCACGCGCATCAGTCGGAACAACGCATCGGCATTCGCGCCACTCTCCACCGCGAGAGTGTCCACGTTCTTCGGCCCATTCGCCAACAGATCCGCGAGACCAAGCTTGACTGACACGGCTGACCCAAAAATCGGTTGCTAACGTCCGCAATCCAACCGTTGGCGCAACCCCGCCGGTAAACCCATCCGCGTCTGCAGACATGTGCTGTTCCCCAACCGCTGAATTGGGCAGGGGCACAACATACGAAAGTGGCAATGAAAAAGGTAGGTCATGTCCGCTTTGAGCCAAAAGCTGTCGCGGCGACGCCAATTAGCGCAAAGTGCCGTTGTGCCGATGACCGAGGTCCGGGGAATAAAGCAAGCCAGCGGGTGTTTTGACCTTATCAACTGTCCACGTCGTAACGGGAGAACGCCTGTGAAAAAGACCTGCTTGAGTTTAGTTGCTTTGGTTCTGTTTGCTGCGCCAGCCTTTGCGCAAACGGCCCCAGCCAAAACTGCTGACACTTCTAAAGGAAAGGCGCTGGTCGATGCTAAAGGCATGACGCTCTATGCATTCGACAAGGACGTGGCTGGAAAATCGAATTGCAATGGTC
>JBAUCK010000357.1:0-25832 GCA_049677525.1 Xanthobacteraceae bacterium | reverse complement strand
TATGAGACCTATGCGCTCATTCTCACCGTCGGCCCGGCAATGCACTCGCTGCTTGATCCGTCGCAATATGCGCAGATTCCGTCTTTCGCCGGCACGGTGATCTCGATCACGCTGCTCGGCTGGGGCATCGGCGGCATAATCGGCGGCATTCTCGCCGACTATGTCGGCCGCCGCCGCACCATGATCTACGCCATCCTGGCCTATTCGATCATGACCGGGCTCACCGCCTTCTCGTTCAACTGGATCTCGTTCGCGATCTTGCGGTTTCTGGTCGGCATCGCCATCGGCTCGGAATGGGCCACTGGAACGTCGATGCTGGCAGAGCTGTGGCCGCAGAACGCGCGCGGCAAAGGCGCCGGCATCATGCAATGCGGGCTGGGCATCGGCTTCTTCCTGGCGTCCCTGCTCTGGCTGTTCGTCTCCGGCTACGGGCCGGATGCGTGGCGCTACATGTTCGTCATCGGCATCCTGCCGGCGCTGCTCACGGTGTGGATCAGAAGCACGATCGAGGAATCGCAGCCCTGGCGCGAGGTCGATGCGCAGCGCCGCGACGCCAAGGCGCGCAAGGAGGCGGGTGCAACGCTCACGGCGCACGACCAGGCGCTCACCCGCTTCACGGTTGCCGACCTGTTCGTCGATCCGACGACGCGCCTGCGCACCATCATCGTCTTTCTGATGTCGCTCACCACGACGCTCGCCTGGTGGGGCATCTCGTCCTGGGTGCCGCCCTATATCGCCTCCGTCGCCGCCAAATCCGGTCTGCCGGGCGCGCAATGGGCGAGCTACGCCGGCATGGCCTACAATGCCGGCGCCATCATCGGCTATGCGAGCCTGGGCTTCCTTGCCGATCGTTTCGGCAGAAAGCCCGTGGTGATGATCTTCTTCGCCATGGCCTTCGTGATGACGCCGGTGCTGTTCCTGTGGACGCAGGATCTGACGCTGCTCCTTGTCGCCGCCGCGGTGAACGCGTTCTTCACGCTCGGGCAATAGTCCTGGATGCCGGTCTGGCTGCCGGAATTGTTCCCGACGCGTTCGCGCGCCACCGGCGTCGCCTTTGCGTTCAACGCGCCGCGCTTCATCGCGTTTTTGGGGCCGCTTTATGCCGGCGTCTTGATCGCGCAATTCGGCGGCTTCAGCCGCGCCGCGATGACGATCGCCTGCATCTACGCGCTCGGCTTCATCGTGACGCCGTTCCTGCCGGAGACCAACGGCAAGCCGCTGCCGGCGTAACGTCGCGTTACCTCTCCCCGCATCGAAGTCGGATGTTTCCGGCTTCGGTTACTTTTGATGAGCGAACTCGGGAACACCCGAGTTCGCTGGGGAGAGATAAGTTGTCTCAAAAATATCTGCAGCTGGGAAATGGCCAGGCGGCCGTGCAATCCACCCCTTGCGCGCCGCCGGGCGGCGGCACGCAGGTCGTGGCCCATCCCGTGTCGTGGCAGAACATGCCGTTCCAGGGATTGATATAGCGGCTGTAGTCCACCCGGGCTGGATACACGGTGATGCGCGCAGGCATATGCGCGCGATACCCGTACGGCCGGTAGGTCGTGTTGTGATGCGGCGCGGCGAACGCCGGCGACAGCAATGCGGCCAAAAGCGGCGTAATGAGCGCGGCAGCGACGATGGCAGGTGTTGCAACGTTCATGAAACAATCTCCCGTGGGCCTTTATCCTATACCGTCACGGCCGGACATACCCGTTCGAAGAACGCGTCGTGGAGCCTGTCATCGGGGCCGGGCACTTCGGGCGTGCCCCGTTGGCTCGCCTATGTCCCGGCCATCGGGCGGGCGATTGAACTTCAGCCGCGCTTGCGCACACCAACCAGGACGCGGTCGCCCGCGCATTTCTCTTGAGGACACCATGAAACCCGCCGTCATCACGCTCACGGCTCTCATCGGCGGCGCCATCCTCGGCTTTCTCGCCATCGCCTTCGGCTATATCGCCTGTGCCGACAGCACCAATTATTTCGACCGTGAAGGCGCGACCGGGATGGGGGTGGTGTTCTTTTACGCGCCGCTCGGCGGGCTCATCATCGGCATCATCGCCGCCGTCGTGACATTCAAGATTCAGCACCCGCGTCCGCGATAGCGCATCATTTCCCAATTTAGAAGCTGCCGCAGACCGACATGATTCCGGTGCGCGTGCAGTTCAGCCCGTGCTGGTTGGTGTAATGCACCGTGCCTTGCGGCGGCACGCAGATCGCGCCAAAGCCGGCATCGTGGCACAGCATCCCGTTATCGGGGTCGATGAAGCCGCCGTCGTCCGCCGTCTGTTTGCTCGGCGGGGCTTGCACCCGCTTGGTCGAGACCCATTGATAGCCGTGATCCTTCATGCAGTCCTTGAACGCCGGCGACGCCGGCGCGTTGCGCGCCAGCAGGTTTGGCTGAAGCAGGCGTCGAGCGCGGCATCGCCGACTGCCTTGCTGCGCTTGTGCCCGTTCGGCCGGATCGTATTGTGGTACCTCATCTCGTAATGGTATGAGGGAATGCCGGCGAGAAAGAGCAAAAAACGAGCGCGGTCACGATGAGGGCTCGTTTGAGGCCGGGGCGTTTGGCGGGGCATTTCATGAGCGTCATCCTCTTTGCCATGTGTCGCCGCGCGGATTGTCGGGGTTCGGGCATTACCGGAGTTTCATCTTCCGCAAAGTGCGGTCCGTGGTAAATCGCCGCCGGCTTGGTTTGTCCACACGCAGTGGATTTCGCGCCAATTCGTTTTGACTTCGCCGGTTCACGCGCCGAGCATCGCAATATGGAGCGACTCAATCACACGCGCACCGTCGCCGCGGCTTTGGTGCAGTTGCAGGCCGCAGGGCTGGACAGGGCGCGCCTCTGCGTCAGAGTCGACGCGCTGGTCAACGCCTATCTCGTGAGCTTCATCGTCAGCGCCAAGCAGATGGCGGCGATGCGCAAGATCCTCGGCGACGAATTTCTCGCCTCGGCGCCGCTCACCGAGCTGAGCTACCGCATGTGGCGCCGCATCATGCTCCAAGACACCGACCTGCCCGAGCCGGTGCTGCGGGTGGCGAGCGATGAGCTGCTGCCGGATGTGGATTTTACTTCGCGGGCGGCTTAGGCACTAAATTGTAGGCTGTTTAGGCTAAGCGAAACCTGCCGCTGTTTCGTGAACGGCCATTGATTTTACCCACGAAGCTTAGTCACCTATTTTCGGTTTTTCCTTTGCAAAGAAAATTGAAAAACACTGCGTTGGTGCTTCATCCGTAACGTATCGTCCGCGTCGATCATATTGGCCTTGCGCCGCTCGCCGCCAGAAGGCGTGAGCACCTGCATATCGGGATTTTGGATAATCCCCGTGTGTATGCATAAAAAGGCTTCTGGAAATATCTGACTTGCAGATCAAGTTTGGGTACTTCGGCGCGCGCCGCCGCGATCAGAGGTTCGGCGTGGCTTTTCAATAAACCAAGGGCGTCTGGATCCTCGTCATTAAGGGCGAGAAAGCACTCGATTTCGAGCGGCGCCATGCCGTTCGCCTTGCGCTGAAGATTGAAACCTTCGACCGCAGCCCGAAGCTCTTCGATGAAAAGGAGGGGGACCCAGGCGTCCCGCATTTGTATCTGCCGCCGCCGGCAAAACCCTCAACGACGGCGAGTCCAAAATTTGGTCTGCTGTGGACGGCCACATCGTACTTCGAGATAGCGAGCAAAATATTCACGCAGACTCCGTTCTTTCTTCCGTCATTGCCGGGCTTGACCCGGCAATCCATGCGAAAGCGAAGGTTGATCGGACTTTCGGATCACTCGTCGCAAGCCGCGAGTCACCATGGACCACCGGGTCAAGCCCGGTGGTGACGAAGGATCACCGTGCCGTCGCCAGTTCCAGACTGTCCGCGCGCTTCTGGCTCGCGATCATTGCCGTGCGCAGCAGAAACTGGCGCGCGCGTTGCGGATCGGCGGCCATCGCGCGCAGCTCGTCGAGGTTTTGCTTGCGCGCTTCCGGGTCGCTCGCTTCCAGCCGTTTCTTGTTAGAGATCGATTGGTCCTGCACGAATTCGACGGCGACGGTGCGCCGTTGCAGATCGTAGAGATCGAGCAGCGTGTCGGGCTCGCCGCCGAGCACCACGCGCGCGAGTTTTTGCGACAGGTTCACCGCGTCCTGGATGCCGCCGTTCAATCCCATGCCGCCGATCGGATTGTTGACATGCGCGGAATCGCCGGCGAGCAGCACGCGGCCTTTGCGGAAGGTTTCGGCGATGCGCTGATGGGTGACGTAGAGATTGCGATGCACGATCTCGTAGGGCTTCTCGGATGGAAAGAACGACCGGATGCGCGCCTGCACGGCGGTGTCGCTCAATATTTCTTCCTCGGTCAAAGCAGGATTGGCCGGATAGACGGTTCGCCACAGGCCGGGCGGGCCATCGGCGGAAACCTTGAAGCAATTGCACCATTCGCCGGGGTCGGCGATATAGCTGCGAACCGCGTAGCCGTAATGCGCTTCGAAATCGAACGGCGTGGTCAGCACGATGAAGCGCTCCGGCCAGGTGAAGCCATCGAACTTGATGTCGGCCTGCTTGCGTACCGTGCTGCGGCCGCCGTCGGCGCCGATCACATAAGCGCCGCGATGCGAGGTGACGCCAGCCGGTCCGCGCACCTCGACACTGACGGAATCGGCCGCCTGCGTGACGCCGGTCACTTCGTGGCCGTACAGAACTTCGACATTCGGCACTTTGCGCAGCCGCTCGAGCAGGAGATTGGCAGTCTTGAACTGCTCGCACTGCACCACGAAAGGATGCTGCGTATTGTTCTTGAGTACGGCGTGGTCGAATTCCGCGATCAGTTCGCCGCTCGGGCGATCCCAGAAGTGAAAGATCGGCGCGATCAGGCCGACGCGCGCCATGTCCCGGTCAAATCCGTCTTCGGTGAGCAGATCGAGCGTCGCCGGATGCGTCGTCGCCGCGCGCGGATCGGCCTGCGGGCCGCTATTGAGATCGAATACGCGCACCGGCACGCCGCGGCGGCCGAGCAGCCATGCGCACAACAGCCCAACGGGGCCGCCGCCCGCGATCAACACTCTCCGGTCGTCACTCGTCACGCCAAAACTCCGCTTGCTTTCGACGGCCGGACGGCCGGTCCTGAATGCTTGCCCGCTTATCGCATGCACGGGCCGTGCCGCAATGGTCGCGGCGCCGAGGCAGTTTAGAGCCGTGCTTTGCGGCGCAGCGCCATGCTTTTATGTGGTGCAGCCGCACGACAGCGCTGCGCTTGGCCGGTTCCTTGACAGGCCCCGCCGTGACAGCGCAGAACGCCCGCACCCGCCACGACGATCGAATGAACACGATAAAAGCCCCATAAATCATGAGCACTGAACGGAAGCCGGCAGCGTTCGGCGACATGCGCGGATGGATCAAAGCGCTCGACGCCGCGGGCGAATTGCATCGCGTCGAGGCCGAGGTCGATTGGGACATCGAGCTCGGCACCATCGCGCGGCTGGCGCAAGGCGCCGGCACCGGACCCGCCGTGCTGTTCAACAACATCAAGGACTATGGCGCCAATGCTCGCTGCCGCCAGGTCTTCACCGGCGGCCTGTCGAGCGCCCGCCGCGTCGCCATGATGTTCGGCCTGCCGCCGGACACGCATCCGCGCGAACTGGTGAAGCTCGGCCGCAATGTCCTTAGCGACAGCGTGCCGCCGAAGATCGTCGCCACCGGGCCGGTGAAGGAAAACATCGTCAAGGGAGACGACGTCGATCTCTACGAGCTGCCGGTGCCGCAATGGAATCGTCTCGACGGCGGCCGCTATGTCATGACTTACGGCGGCGTCGTCACCAAGGATCCC
Source organism: Xanthobacteraceae bacterium (assembly GCA_049677525.1). Classification (GTDB taxonomy): domain Bacteria; phylum Pseudomonadota; class Alphaproteobacteria; order Rhizobiales; family Xanthobacteraceae; genus BOG-931. The sequence goes on along the minus strand of JBAUCK010000357.1, from coordinate 20,045 downwards.
GACACCAATGTCATGAATGTCGGCATTTATCGCGGCATGCTCGCCGGCAAGAACAAGATTCCAATCCTGATGTGGCGCGCCCAGCATATCGGCCATCACGTGACGGCGTGGCAGCAGAAGGGCCACAAGGAAATGCCGATCGCGGTCGCTATGGGCTGGGAGCCGTCGCTCGGCTTTGTCGCCGGCTCTCCGGTGCCGAAGGGCCTGTGCGAATACGACGTCATCGGCGCGGTGCGCGGCGCGCCGGTCGAGCTCGTCAAATGCGAGACCGTCGATCTGCACGTGCCAGCGACGGCGGAGATCGTGATCGAAGGTTATCTCGGGCTCGATCCCGAGACCTATTCGATGGAAGGCCCGTTCGCCGAAGTCACCGGCTATGTCGCCGGCGACAAATCGCCGAAGCCGACCATTCGCGTCACCGCCATCACCCACCGCAAGGATCCGATCTTCCGCGGCACTATCGAAGGCTCGATGCCCGGCTGCTTCTCCGAGAACGGCATGTGCTCTTCGATCATGCGTGCGGCGACGGCGTGGAACGTGCTCGACCGCGCGGGCGTGCCGGGCATCACCGACGTGTGGTGCCCGCCGGTGCAGGCCGGCGTGAATATCGTCGTGCAGATCAAACAGAGCTACCGCAATCAGGCGAAGCAAGTCGCCAATGCGCTGTGGGGCTCTTCGGCCGGACACGTGCGCTACAAGCACGTCACCGTCGTCGACGACGATATCGATATTCATGACTATGCCGCGGTGGATTGGGCGATCGCCTATCGCGTCAATGCCGGCGACGACGACATCGTCATCATGCCGGCGACGTTCGGCCTGGGGCTCGATCCGTCAACGCGCAAGCGCGACCGCAACACGTCTTTGTACGGCACCGGCAAGTGGAACCGCATGCTGATCGACGCCACGATCAATCTCGACCACGATCCTGATCCCGATCTCGGCGGCGCGCGCTTCCCGCCGACGGTGTGGCCGGAGAAAAAAGACATCGACGCGGTCCAAGCGCGCTGGAGCGAATTGGGCTTCGACAAGAAGAAGTGAGATTACGCCCCTGGCAATTGCGGCTTGCCGTCCGGCACTTGCATGTCGAAGGCCGCCAACAGGATCGCGGTCGAGGCGTAAACGCCCATCAGCATGACGAGCTGCACCAGCTTGGTCGGCTCGAACAAAGCCTTCGCGCGGGCGAACGCGGCTGACGTGACCTTATGCTTGCCGACGGCCTCGCGGCCGAGCTCGATGATCGCGGCGTAAGTCTCGTCGAGGCCTTGCGTACTTTTGCGATGCTTGATGACGTCGATGATTTCGGCCGGCACGCCGACTTGCAGCGCTTCCGGCTCGTGCGCCGCCCATTCGAACCGGCTGTCCATTTCGCGCGCGACGGCAAGGATCGCGACTTCGCGGATTTTCGGATCGAAGCTGGTCTGAAAGCGCAAATACGAATTCAGCGCGTTGTGCGCGTCGACCGTGCCGGTGCTGTAGAGATGAATGCCCGCCGGCCCGCGCAGGCCGACGATGGTCTTGCCCGGCGTACTGGCGCGGTCGTAGGCGCGCTTGCCGGCTTCGTCCAAGTCCTCGCGCTTGGGCAGCGGCAGGCGGAATCCGGATTGCAGGTCGATGTCTGACGGCGGCATTTTCTTCCCTTTACGTTGGTTTTATGCGTTCGTTTTATGCGTGCGGCGCCACGCGGCGGTTGCGGGTTCAATCGATTTACTCGATCATCGGCGGCGAGAACAATAGGACTGCCGACAATAGCAAGAGTGGAGAAGACGCCCGATGTTTTTCGAAGGCTTTACCAAAAGCGAGATCAAGACTTCAGGCGCCCGCATCGTCACGCTCAAAGGCGGCAAAGGCCCGCCGCTTCTGCTTATTCACGGCAATCCGTTCAGCCATCTGTCGTGGCAGAAATTCGCGCCGAAGCTTGCGGAGGAATTCACCGTCGTCGCCACCGATCTGCGCGGCTATGGCGATTCCGAGAAAGTGCCGGGCGGCGAAAATCACGAGAACTATTCGTTCCGCGCCATGGGCCAGGATCAGTTTGAAGTGATGGAGCAGCTCGGCTTCGACAAGTTCTATTGCGCCGGGCACGACCGCGGCGCCCGCGTGCTGCACCGCATGTGCCTCGATCGTCCGGAGAAGATCGCGCGCGCCGCGATCCTCGACATCGTCCCGCAGCATCACCTCTACAACAACATGAACAAGGCCTGGGCGACGTTTTCGTGGCACTGGCTGTTCATGATCCAGCCCTACGATTTCCCCGAGCGACTGATGAGCGCGGAGCCGGATTTCTTCATCGAGAAGAAATTAGCGAAGACCAAGCAAGGCCTGAGCTTCTTCGATCCGGCGGCGCTCGCCGAATACAAGCGCTATTTCCGCAATCCCGCGACTGTCCATGCCATGTGCGAGGATTATCGCGCCACCGCCGGCATCGATTTCGAGATGGACACCAAGGATTTCGAAGCCGGCAAAAGAGTAACCTTGCCGCTGCTGGTCTTGTGGGGCGCAACCGGCGGCGTCGGCATGAATTCGAAGCCCGAGCCCGCCGAAATCTGGAAGCGCTATGCCACCGATATCCGCGGCGCGCGATCGGTGCCGAGCGGGCACTACCTCATGGAGGAGGCGCCGGAACAGACCTACAAGGAACTGCGCGAGTTTTTTATCGGTGGCGAGCTTTAGCTCGCGCCTCAACTCGCTTCTGGCGCCGGCTCGGAGAGAAAGTTCTTCATCGCGTACCACAGCAATTGCCGGTTCTTGCCGAAGACTTCGCTGTGCGACGTGTTCGGCAGGATCACATATTGCCGGTCGCCGTTCGGCAGTTGCGCGAAGAAGTCGAGCAGGTCGGCATTGGTCGAATTACCGTCCCATTCGCCGCGCGTCATCAGCACCGGACACGTCACTTTGGTCGGATCGACCAGCGGCAGGTTCGCCGCCATGTCGATATAAGTGCCGGCCGGTACGCTGTCGCCGTATTTCATTTCGACGGCGACCAGCGCATCGCCGACGGCAGGATCATAAGCGGCAGGATGACCATCGCGGCTGAAGATCGAATGGATCATGGAAGCGTCGCGCTTGCGTCGCGGGCTTGCTTGCAATTCGGCGAGATGATCCTTGCGGCGCCCGATCTCGGCCGCGCCGTTGCCCTTATAGGTAAAGGCGGTGAGGATCAGGCGTTCGATGCGATCGGGCTTGGCCTGGGCAAAGGCGCCAGCGCGGATGGCGCCAGAGGATTCACCGAAGACGTGATATTTCGTCCGGCCGGTTTCGCGCTGCAGCACGTCCAGGCCCGCAGTGAGGTCAGCGACGCCGCTTGCGATATCGGAATTGCCCGAGGTCACGGTCGAGCGGCCATAGCCTTCATGGTCCATGGTCCAGACGTCAAAGCCATAACGGGCAAAGACATCCATCAGCGAATATTCGCCTTTGCCGGGGACGGTCAGGTCATAGCTCGACAGCGACGACAGCGACGAGCCATGCACCAGGAACAGCACCGGAAGCGGCTGCGTCCCCGCGGCCGGCGCGCCGACGCGCTTTCGATACATGAACAGCTTCACGTCGCCCTTATTGGCCCAATATTCACCGCTCCAGATATTGCCTGCTGCGGGTTCTGCAGCCTCCGCCCGCGCCGGCGCGACGCCGCCGATAAGGCCCGCGCCAATTCCAAAACCCGCGCCTGCGATCAGGGTGCGTCGTGCGATGGGATGATCGTTCATGATGCCCTCTCTTGATGCTCTTTCGGCTTTTTCGTAGCGGCCTACGATATAGGAGCGTTTCCTCAACGATTTGCGGCCACGATAGCAGGCGCCGCCAAGGGTTGGCAGATGGGGGTGTGGCCAAACATCGCGCCGGTCTGGTTGTATTTAAGTAACGATACGGACCCAGATAAGGGGAACGGATTACGCGGAATCCCGCCCTCGCGCCGCCGGAAAACATCTGCTAGTGGGGGCTGGTTCCGGCGGGCGTCCGATTCCGATTTTGCTTGTGTTTGCGACATATTCCGCTGCGAGTTTCGGCATTACGGGAACACCGAAATATGTATCCTGCGAATTACATATCCTGCCCAACGGCCTCGGCTTTAGCCTCGGTTTTTCCTAAGCAAGCTTACGGCTTGATCGCCGGCACGAATCCCCAAGACCTCGGGCGGGCCAAGAAGCGGAACGAGAATTATTGATGGATGCACAAGCAGCTGGTCCGGAGGGCGGTCTTTTGAAGTCGCTGCGCGGTCGCGCGCGCTTCTTCGATCGCAAGATCGGCCTGCGCAAGCTCGGCGTCCTGATCAGCCTGACCATGATCACGATCGCCGCGGTCGTGCTTTACCGCATTCTGCGTGACATCGATCCCGACGCGCTGATCGACGCCATCGACGCCACCGACTGGAAGACCTTTATCATTGCCGGACTGTTCGTCGTTGCCGGCTATCTGACGCTCACGTTCTACGATCTGTTTGCGCTGCGCGCGATCGGCCGTCCGGAAATACCCTATCGGATTGCCGCGCTTGCCGGCTTCACCAGCTACGCCGTCGGCCACAATGTCGGAGCCAGCGTCTTTTCCGGCGGCGCGGTTCGCTATCGCATCTATTCGAACTGGGGACTCAGCGTCATCGAGGTCACCAAGATCTGTTTCCTGGCCGGGCTGACCTTCTGGCTCGGCAACGCCACCGTGCTTGGACTCGGCGTGCTGAAGTCGCCGCAAGCCGCGCGCGCCATCGATCAATTGCCGCTGTGGTGCAACCGCACGATCGCACTCGTCATTCTGGCAATGCTTGTCAGCTACGTCGCGTGGGTTTGGGTCAAGCCGCGGGTGATCGGCCGCGACGGCTGGCAAGTGACGCTGCCCGGCGGCCCGCTGACGCTCGTTCAGATCGCCATCGGCATCATCGATCTCGGCTGCTGTGCGGCGGCGATGTATATGCTGGTGCCCGACGAACCCAATCTCGGTTTTGTCACGGTCGCCGTGATCTTTGTCGCCGCAACTTTGCTGGGCTTTGCCAGTCACGCGCCGGGCGGTCTTGGCGTGTTCGATGCCGCCATGATGGTGGCGCTGTGGCAATTCGACAAGGAAGATCTGCTGGCCGGGCTGCTGTTGTTCCGCCTGCTTTATTACATCATTCCCTTTGTGATCTCGCTTGCCGTGCTTGGAATTCGCGAAGCCTTGCTCAGTCGCGCCGCGCGTCGCATAAATCAGTCATCGCCGCCGGCATAGCTTGCGGCGATCATCCGCGCGATTTTTTGCGGAGAAGGCGTTACAGCGAGGACTTACATGAGCTTGGCCGAAGACCGAGCTTCATTGACAAACAGGCGTTGGCGCGGCGCGCGGTTGGTCATCGCGGCGGCGGCGCTTGTGTTTGCCGCGCTGGCCTTGGCGGGGGCGCTGCCTTATTCCTATGCGCTCGCCGGCTTTGCCATAGTCGCCGCTGCTGCCGTGTTCGCGGTCCGCACCGGCGAAGAAGGAGAGCGCCGCCGCCAGCCGATCGCCATTTCCGGGGACGGCGACGATCTGCTGCGTGCCGTCGTTGCCGGTCTGCCGGATCCGGTCGTTGCGCTTGACCGCGACGGCCGGGTGCTGGCGCTCAACGAACGCGCCCGCGCGCTGGCGCCGGCCTTGCGGCAGGGCGAGCCGGTCTCGTTTGCCCTTCGCATGCCGGAACTGATCGAGGCTATCGGCCGCGCCGCGTCGCAAGGCGAGGAGCAGCGCGTCGTTTATTTCGAGCGCGTGCCGCTCGACCGCTGGTTCGAAACCATCATCATGCCGGTCAAGCGCGGCGCCGATGCGGTGCGGCCTGATCTGGTGCTGATGACGTTTCACGATCTCACCCCGCTGCGCCGGGTCGAGGAAATGCGCGCCGACTTCGTCGCCAATGCCAGCCATGAATTGCGCACCCCGCTCGCGGCGCTGCTCGGCTTTATCGAGACGCTGCAAGGATCTGCCCGCGAAGATGCTAAAGCGCGCGAACGCTTCTTGGCCATCATGCAGGAGCAGGCGCGGCGCATGGCGCGCTTGATCGACGACCTGTTGTCGCTGTCGCGCATCGAGCTCAATGCGCATCGCCGTCCCGACACGCCGGCCGATCTGGTGCCGATCGTCCGCCAAGTCGCCGACGGCTTGGAAACGCTGGCGCGCGACCGCGGTGTGAGCCTGCACATCGATGCCGGCAATGCGCTTACCGTGCACGGCGATCACGACGAATTGGTCCGCATCTTCGAGAACCTGGTCGAGAACGCGCTCAAATACGGCGCGGCCGGCCGGCGCGTCGACATCAAGGTTGCAACCGGCTCATCCGCCGATGGCGAGCCCGAGGCGCTGGTCAGCGTGCGCGATTACGGCCCCGGCATTGCACCGGAACATCTGCCGCGGCTCACCGAGCGCTTCTATCGGGTCGATGTCGGAGAAAGCCGCGCCCAAGGGGGAACCGGACTCGGACTGGCGCTGGTCAAGCACATCCTTAACCGCCATCGCGGCCGGTTGACCATCGACAGCGCGCCGGGAGCGGGCGCCACATTCACTGTGCATTTGCCCACTGCCGTGCCCGCGCATCCGCGCTAAATTGCCGCTCTATCAGTCACTTATATTGTCATCTGATTGTCATGTGCGGCTCATAGAACCGTGATGTGCCGAACATAACGATGCCCACGCTGCGGTTCGGCCCTGAGCGGGCCATTCCTCGTACAGCGTGCGCTCAACGGAAGCTCCCTGAAGGGACGTCAAGCCGACTTCGATCGGAACTCAGACCGGGACTTTAGACCAGCATTCAGGTCGTCGGCCCCGCGTCGCCCGAAGTTCTACTCACAGGAGAGATGGACGTGAAACATCTGACAACACTCGCCGTCGCCGGCATTCTTGCCGCGTCGGTGCTGCCCGCCGCCGCCGGCGATATCACCGGCGCCGGCTCGACCTTCGTTTATCCGGTTCTCGCCAAGTGGGCGGATACCTACAAGAAAGAAACCAATATCGGCCTGAACTATCAGTCGATCGGTTCGGGCGGCGGCATCAAGCAGATCACCGCCAAGACCGTCACCTTCGGCGCCACCGACAAGCCGCTGGCGCCCGAAGACGTCGCCAAGAATAATTTCGTGCAGTTTCCTGTGATCAACGGCGCGGTCGTTCCGATCATGAATCTGCCGGGCATCAAGCCGGGTGAGGTCACGCTCGACGGCGCGACGATCGCTCAGATATTCCTCGGCAACATCACCAAGTGGAACGATCCGGCGATCGCGAAGCTCAACCCGGACGTCAAGCTGCCTGACACCGCCATTGCCGTCGTCCATCGCTCCGACGGATCGGGCACCACCTTCATCTTCACCGACTATCTCTCCAAGGTCAGCCCGGACTGGAAGTCCAAGGTCGGCGCGGATACCGCCGTCGAATGGCCGGTCGGCATCGGCGCCAAGGGCTCCGAGGGCGTCTCCAACAACACCGCGCAGACCGTCGGTTCGCTCGGCTATGTCGAATATGCCTATGCCAAGCAGAACAACCTGACCTACGCCAAGATGGTCAACCACGCCGGCAAGACGGTGTCGCCGACGATGGAATCGTTCCAAGCCGCCGCCGCCGGCGCCGATTGGGCCAGCGCGCAGAACTTCCGCGTCATCCTCACCGACGCGGCGGGCGACAAGTCGTGGCCGATCGCCGGCTCGACCTTCATCCTGATGGAAACGTCGCCGCAGGATCCGGTCTCGTCCGCTGAAGCGCTCAAGTTCTTCTCTTGGGGCTACAAGAACGGCAAGCAGTCTGCGACCGACCTTGATTACGTGCCGATGCCCGACAGTGTCGTCGCCCTGATCGAGAAGACCTGGAAAGACAAGATCAAGGGCTCCGACGGCAAGCCGGTGTACTGAGATCAAGAAGCGCGGGAAAAGGCGCCCCCGGCGCCTTTTCCTTTTACGCTTTTGCCAAGTCCATATTGGTCTTGTCCACGTTGGGCTTTTCCACAATGGACGTATCTTACGGGCCGAGGCGCCCTTACATTCGCTCTCCGAGTGCGCAGGGTGCGGGAGAGTTGATGCAAACGACGACGGAGAGACGGCAAGTGGCTGACGTTGCGTTGTCGGATCAGATCGCGATCTCGGCCGGAGCTGCGGCGCGCACCAGGGCCCTCGATCGGTTGCGTTTTGGCGACGCGTTGTTCAGGCAATTGACGCGCGGGGCGGCGATCTTCGTGCTGCTGCTGCTGAGCGGCGTCATCGTTTCGCTGATCCAGGGCTCGATCCCGGCGCTGAGCACTTTCGGACTCGGCTTTTTGGTCAGCCAGAGCTGGAATCCGGTTACCGAGAAATTCGGCGCGCTGCCCGCCATCTACGGCACCGTCGTTACTTCGGGCATCGCCATGCTGATCGCCGTTCCGGTCGGCTTGATGATCGCTTTCTTCCTCACCGAACTGTGCCCGCAATGGCTGCGCCGTCCGATTGGCATCGCCATTGAGCTGCTCGCGGGGATTCCCAGCATCATCTACGGCATCTGGGGACTTTTCATGTTCGCGCCGTTCCTGCAGGCGACGCTGCAGCCGTTCCTGATCAATACGCTCGGCAACATGCCGGGGATCGGTTCGCTGTTCGCGGGTCCGCCTTACGGCATCGGCATTCTCACGGCGGGATTGATCCTCGCCATCATGGTGTTGCCGTTCATCACTTCGATCACGCGCGACGTGTTCGAGGCGGTGCCGAGCGTGCTCAAGGAAGCGGCCTATGGACTTGGCTGCACGAGGTGGGAAGTGGTGCGCACTGTGGTGCTGCCTTATTGCCGGGTCGGCGTCATCGGCGGCGTCATGCTCGGGCTCGGCCGTGCGCTCGGCGAAACCATGGCGGTGACCTTCGTCATCGGCAATGCGCACCGGATTTCCGCCTCGATCCTGGCGCCGGGCACCACGATTTCGGCGACCATCGCCAATGAATTCACCGAAGCCGTCGGTGACCTTTATACCTCAGCCTTGATCGCCCTCGGCCTCATCCTCTTCGTTATTACTTTCATCGTGCTTGCGATCGCGCGCTATATGCTGATGCGCATCGAGCGCCGGATCGGGTGACGCCATGCAGCAGGACATCTTAGCCGGGCGTTATTCGAGTCGCCGCCGCCGTAATGTCATCGCCACCGGTCTCGCGATCGGCGCCACATTGTTGGGCGTCGGCTGGCTGGTCCTGATCTTGGGTGCGCTGCTGTTGAAAGGCTTCTCGGGTCTATCGCTCGCGGTGTTCACGGAAATGACTCCGCCTCCGGGCTCGAGCGGCGGGCTGCTCAATCCCATCTTCGGCAGCCTCATACTGACGATGCTGGCCGTGATCATCGGCACGCCGATCGGCATTCTCGCCGGCACCTACATGGCCGAATATGGACGTTACGATAAGCTCAGCAGCATCGTGCGCTTCATCAACGATATTTTGTTGAGCGCGCCGTCGATCGTGGTCGGCCTGTTCATCTATCAGGTGATGGTTGCGCCGATGGGACACTTTTCCGGCTATGCCGGCGGCGTTGCGCTCGCCGTTCTCGTCATTCCGGTGGTGGTGCGCACCACTGAAGACATGCTGACGCTAGTGCCCAATGCACTGCGCGAAGCGGCGACCTCGATCGGCCTGCCGCGGTCGCTGTCGATCATGCATATCTGTTATCGCGCGGCGCGCGCCGGCATGGTGACGGGCGTGCTTCTCGCCGTCGCCCGCATCAGCGGCGAAACCGCGCCGCTCCTGTTCACCTCGCTGAACAACCAGTTCTGGAGCACCAATCTGAACGCACCCATTTCCAGTCTGCCGGTCATCATCTTCCAGTTCGCGCTCAGCCCATACAAGGATTGGCAGGCGCTGGCCTGGACCGGCGCCCTCATCATCACTCTCACCGTTCTCGCCTTGAGTATCGGTGCGCGCACCCTCGTCGCGCCAGGAAAACAGTCATGAGCATGAGCAGCGTTGTCTCGGTATCCGTCCCCGCCGTCGGTCACGCCGCGGCCGACCGGACGCGCTTGAACGACAAAGTCACGATCCGCGATCTCAACTTCTTCTATGGTGAGACCAGAGCGCTGAAGTCGATCTCGCTGTCGCTTTACGAAAACAAAGTCATCGCCTTCATCGGCCCGTCGGGCTGCGGCAAGTCGACCTTGCTCCGTGTTCTCAACCGCATGTACGACCTCTATCCGCATCAGCGGGCCACCGGCGAAGTCATATTCGACGGCGACAACATTCTGTCGCCGCGGCAGGATCTCAATCTGTTGCGCGCCCGCATCGGCATGGTGTTCCAGAAGCCGACGCCGTTCCCGATGTCGATCTACGAGAACATTGCCTTCGGCATCCGGCTCTACGAGAAGCTGCCGAAATCGGAACTCGACGGCCGCGTCGAAACTTCGCTGCGCCGCGCCGCGCTCTGGGAGGAGGTCAAGGACAAGCTCCATGCCAACGGCCAGAGCCTCTCCGGCGGTCAGCAGCAGCGGCTCTGCATCGCCCGCACCGTCGCGGTGCGGCCGGAAGTGATCCTGTTCGACGAGCCGTGCTCGGCGCTCGATCCGATCTCGACCGCCAAGATCGAGGAATTGATCGACGAATTGACCGACGATTACACGATCGTCATCGTCACCCACAATATGCAGCAGGCAGCACGCGTCTCTGAATTCACTGCCTTCATGTATCTCGGCGAACTGATCGAGTTCGACGCGACGAGCAAGATGTTTACGTCGCCGCAGGATCAGCGTACCCAAGACTACATCACCGGCCGCTTCGGATAACAAACATGACCGATTCCACCACCACAACGACAACGCGGCTCGATCACACCGCCAAGGCCTTCGATACAGATCTGCAGGAGATCACCCGCAAGGTCGCCGAAATGGGCGGGCTCGCGGAGCAGCAGATCGCCGATTCCGTTCAGGCTCTGGTCGACCGCGACATCGAGCTCGGCGAGCGCGTGATCGCCACCGATCCCGCCATCGACGCCATGCAGCGCGAAGTCGAGGAAAAGGCCATTCTGACCATCGCACGGCGGCAGCCGATGGCGGTAGATCTGCGTGAATGCGTCGGCGCCATGCGCGTCTGCAACGATCTCGAGCGCATCGGCGATCACGCCAAGCATATCGGCAAGCGCGTTGTTGCGCTCGACGGCGATTTCTACCCGCAAAAGCTGATCCGCGGCGTGGAGCATATGTCGGCGCTGGTGCTCGGCCAGCTCAAGCAGGTGCTCGACGCCTATGCCAGCCGCGACCTGCAAGGCGCGCTCGCGGTGTGGAACGGCGACGAGGAAATCGACTCGATGTGCACCTCGCTGTTCCGCGAGCTGTTGACCTACATGATGGAAGACCCGCGCAACATCACCTTCTGCATGCATCTGATGTTCTGCGCCAAGGACATCGAGCGGATGGGCGACCACGCCACCAACATCGCCGAGACCGTCTATTACATGATCGAAGGCCGTCCGATTACCGACCAGCGTCCCAAGGGTGACACCAAGAGTTTTCCGGCAGCCGCGCTGCAAAAATAGGAGACTGGGATGGGTGCCAACATCCTCATCGTGGAAGACGAGGAGCCGCTGACCACGCTGCTGCGCTACAACCTCGAAGCCGAAGGCTATGAGGTCGATGCGGTGACGCGCGGCGACGATGCCGATACGCGGCTCAAAGAAACTGCGCCGGATCTTGTCGTTCTCGACTGGATGCTGCCGGGCCTGTCCGGCATCGAACTGTGCCGGCGGCTGCGGGCGCGGCCGCAGACCCAAAGCCTGCCGATCATCATGCTCACGGCGCGCGGCGAGGAAAGCGAGCGCGTGCGCGGGCTCGCCACCGGCGCCGACGACTATATGGTCAAGCCGTTTTCGGTGCCGGAGCTCCTGGCGCGGGTCCGCGCGCTATTGCGCCGCGCCAGCCCCGAGCGCGTCGCCGTGATCCTCAATATCGGCGACCTCGAACTCGACCGCGAGAAGAAGCGCGTGTCTCGCTCGAGCCGCCCGGTCGATCTCGGGCCGACCGAATTTCGCCTGCTCGAATATCTGATGGAACGTCCGGGACGCGTGTTCTCGCGCGAGCAATTGCTCGACGGCGTCTGGGGTAGCGACGTCTATATCGACGAGCGCACCGTCGATGTGCATGTCGGCCGCTTGCGCAAGGCGCTCAACCGCGGCCACACGGCGGATCCGATCCGCACGGTGCGTGGCGCCGGCTATTCGCTGGACGACCGTTTCGGCAAAGCGAGCTGACGTCGCTTCGCGCCGACGTCCGATGATCGAAGAGATCGGGTATGGGCATGGCGGGCGGCAATGCGCAGGGCGCTAGTCTGTCGCGGAAGAATTCGTCGCTGCCCCGCTGGCGCGGGCATGAGAGATGATCGTTGTGAAACGCGTTGCGCGCGCGGATTACCGCGGCGGGCGCTTGTCGCGGCGCCGGTCGCTCGCCGGCTGATAGGCCACGCGCGAGTGATAGGCGCAATAGGGCAGGCCGCCGATCGTGTTGCCGCCGCAGAAGAAAAAGTCGCCGCTGCTGGGATCGCCGACCGGCCAACGGCAGGTCTGTTCGTTCAATTCGAGAATGGTGCGGCGCTGGCCGATCGGAATGATGTTGTTGATCAGTTCCGGCTCGGCTTCCGTTTCGATGTCATAAGCATGCGCCAGCGCGGTATTGCCGCGGATCGCGGGCCGGCCGATGCTGCGCAACATATGCGAAGGCGCGCGCGCCTTGCGTTGCCGCGGCGCTGCACTCGACGTGCTCTTGGCGCGGCCGGAAAGCCCCAGCCGGTGAACCTTGCCGATCACCGCATTGCGGGTAATGCCGCCGAGCTCGGCCGCGATCTGACTGGCCGAGAGGCCGTCCGACCACAGCTTTTTCAGAAGCTCGACGCGCTCGTCCGTCCACGACATGAGCAAATTCTCCTCACCGCTATGCGTCGGGCCAAATTTCGGGCCTTGGCAGAATCCATCGCCACGCCGGGCGACGCACCACCGCCCAACACGTACTCAACCCACAACGCTTCAGATGACTGTCCGCCGCACGATATGTCGTACTTGACGAGAAAAATGCTACAATATGGCGGGACTCCGGCGCAAGAGTCGCACAAGCCACGTCCACACATTCATGCCGATATGTGGATGATATGGGTACAAACCGAGTCCGGAATGCCTAATTATCCTGTGTTGACAGTGGGGCGCGTCCAAATAAAATATCTATTCGTGCCGCCCGGAGAGGCGGCACATTGCATTTTAGCCGCGCAAAAATTCGCGCGGCGGCTTCGGACCTAACCCGTGACATCGCATCTGTTGCCAACTTACGCGCGCGTTCACCTCTCTTTCGAGCGGGGCGAAGGCGTATGGCTGACGTCGACGAATGGCGAGCGCTATCTGGATTTTACCTCCGGCGTCGCCGTCAACGCGCTCGGTCATGCCCACCCGCATCTCGTGGCGGCGCTGACCGCGCAGGCGCAGAAACTCTGGCACGTCTCCAATCTCTATGAGGTTCCGGAGGCCGAGCACGTAGCGCAGCGACTGTGCGATGCCTGCTTTGCCGACGTGGTGTTCTTCTGCAATTCCGGCGCCGAGGCCATGGAAGGCTGCATCAAGATGGCGCGCAAATACCATGCGGCGAACGGCGCGCCGGAACGGTATCGCATCATCACTTTCGAAGGCGCGTTCCACGGCCGGACGCTGGCGACGCTCGCAGCCGGCGGGCAGAAGAAATATCTTGAAGGTTTTGGGCCGGTGGTCGAAGGCTTCGATCAGGTTCCGTTCGGCGATATTGAAGCCGTCAAGCGCGCCATCGGCCCGGAGTCGGCGGCGGTCCTGATCGAGCCGGTCATGGGCGAGGGCGGCGTGCGCGTGGTCGAGCCGGCCTTCCTCAGGGCGCTGCGCGAACTGTGCGACACGCATGGACTGCTCTTGATATTCGACGAGGTGCAGTCCGGCATGGGTCGCACCGGATATCTGTTCGCGCATCAGCGCGTCGGCGTCACGCCCGACATTATGGGGCTCGCCAAAGCGCTGGGCGGCGGTTTTCCGGTCGGCGCGTTCCTCGGCACCGCCGAGGCCGGCAAGGGCATGACGGCCGGCACCCACGGCTCAACCTTCGGCGGCAATCCGCTGGCGATGAGCGCGGCCAATGCCGTGCTCGATGTCATGCTGGCGCCGGGCTTTTTCGAACGGGTGCAGCGCACCGGGCTGGTGTTGAAGCAGAAGCTCGCCGAGATCAAGGACCGCTATCCGACTGTCATCGCCGAGGTGCGGGGCGAGGGGCTACTGGTCGGACTGAAGGCCGTGGTTCCGGTCGCGGACCTGGTCGATGCCTGCCGCGCCGAAAAGATGATCACGGTGTCCGCCGGCGACAATGTCATGCGCCTCTTGCCGCCGCTCATTATCAGCGAGCCGGAGATCGCAGAGGGCGTGGCGCGGCTTGATCGCGCCTGCGCCACGCTCGCTCGCGTGCGCGCTGGTAAACAGAAGGCGGCGGGATGAGCGACGTTCGTCACTTCCTCGAGCTTTCCGATATTCCGACCGCCGATCTGCGGGCAATGATCGACGATGCGCGGGTCATGAAGTCGAAGGCGGCGCGCGCCGCGCGTCCGCTTGCCGGCAAGACCTTGGCGATGATTTTCGAGAAGCCCTCGACGCGCACGCGCGTGTCGTTCGAGGTCGGCATGCGCCAGCTCGGCGGCGACGTGCTCCTGCTCACCGCGGAGGAAATGCAGCTCGGCCGCGGCGAGACGCTCGCCGATACTGCGCGCGTTCTGTCGCGCTATATCGACGCCATCATGATCCGCACGCTGAACCCCGATGACGTGGCCGAACTGGCGCGCCACGCCACGGTACCGGTGATCAACGGTCTGACGCGGCGCTCGCATCCGTGCCAGGTCATGGCCGACGTCCTGACATTCGAAGAGAAGCGCGGCCCGATGCGCGGCCGCACCGTCGCCTGGACCGGCGACGCCAATAACGTGCTCACCTCGTGGATGCACGCCGCCGAGCGCTTCGATTTCCGTTTGCGCGTCGCTTCGCCGCCGGAACTGGCGCCGAAAAAGCCCCTGGTCCAGTGGATCAAGTCGTCCGCTGCCGACATCACCGTCGGCGCCGATCCGGACGAAGCGGTCAAGGACGCCGATTGCGTCGTGACCGACACCTGGGTGTCGATGGGCGACCGCAACGGCGCGCGCCGGCACAATCTCCTCAAGCGCTACCAGGTCAATGCCCGCCTCATGGCGCGGGCCAAACCGGACGCACTGTTCATGCACTGCCTGCCCGCGCATCGCGGCGAAGAGGTCACCGACGAAGTCATGGACGGGCCGCAGTCGGTGGTCTTCGACGAAGCGGAGAACCGGCTGCACGCGCAGAAGGGCATTTTGGCCTGGTGCCTGCATGCTGGCGGGCGGTAGTCCGCGGTTTCCTGATTTCTGTTTCGTGTCTGCGCGAGCCTTTGTAAGGGATGTGCAAGGGCCGAGATGGGCTCACAATCGGGCTTTGGACACCTATATTAGGCCGCAATGAACAAACCTGATTTCACCGTTCCCACCCGCGAGCCGGATCAGATCGGACTCGATGACACGATTTTGCCGTTCGCGGTCAAGGCGCTGGATCTGCGCGGCCGCATCGTGCGGCTCGGCCCGGCCGTCGATGCCGTCCTCAGCAGCCACGATTATCCGCCGCCGGTGGCCAAGCTGCTGGGCGAGGCGATCGTGCTCGCCGTCATGCTCGGCTCGAGCCTCAAATTCGATGGCCGCTTCATCCTGCAAACGCAAGGCGAAGGTCCAGTGCGCATGCTGGTGGTCGATTTTACGTCGCCGGGCAATGTCCGCGCCTGCGCGCGGTTTGACGCCAAGCGGGTTGCGGACGCGATCGCCAACGGCGAGGTCGAGCCGGGCCAGCTGCTCGACCGCGGTCATCTCGCCATGACCATCGACCAGGGCGGCGAAATGAGCCGTTATCAAGGGCTTGTGGCGCTCGAAGGCGGCGGCCTCGAACAGGCCGCGCATGAATATTTCCTGCGTTCGGAACAAATCCCGACGCGGGTCCGGCTCGCGGTCGCCGAAGAATTCCGCGCCGGCGAACGCGGCGCGCGGCGGCATTGGCGCGCCGGCGGCATCATGCTGCAGTTTCTGCCCAATTCGACCGAGCGTCAGCGCCAGGCCGATCTCGATCCGGGCGACGCCCCGCCGGGCACGACGCCGCATATCGTGACTGAGGACGATGCCTGGGTTGAAGGCCGGTCGCTGATTGAAACCGTGGACGATATCGAGCTGCTCGATCCCGATCTATCGAGCGAGCGGCTCGCTTACCGCCTGTTCCACGAACGCGGCGTGCGCGTGTTCCGCGCTGCGCCGGTCAATGCGCAATGCTCGTGCTCGCGTGACAGTGTCGAAAACATGCTGAAAAGCTTTTCGCAGGAAGATCGCGATGACATGGTCGAGAACGGCCAGATCACCGTCACCTGCGAGTTTTGCAGCTCGACCTATGTCTTTGCGCCGGACGAAGTCGCCGGGCCGGCGGAGCCCACTTCCTAGTCCTGTTGTCCTAGCTCTTGTTGAGGTCGAGCGGATGCGCGTGCTCGTAGCGGCCGCGACTCCGTTGCAAGAGTTTTTGCTGAAAGGCCGGGTCGAGCTCGGCCGGACCGAACACCGCCTCCTGGTTGTCCGTGCCGGTTACGTCCGCGTCAAACATTTCGTGATGGGACGCCCGCGCCCACGCACTCGGCGCCGACGCGATCGCAAATCCTGCCAAAATCGCCGCAACGGCTTGTGAACGCATTGAAATCTTTCGCCGAATCATGGCCCCTCCAATTGAGTTCCGTATCTGCCAGCCAATTTAGCCTAATTTGTGCACTGCAATGTGAATATACAATAAATCGGCCGATATTTTATATAAGACATTGATTTATAATGTTATCTTGTAATTGCCGCGTTGCGGTAAAGACGACCTCGCGATCGGGCTGCCGACTTCGCACCGAAATCGCTTGAGCCCGCGGAACCGGACCGGGCCGAGTGCAATTGATTCAACGAGTCAGCACTTACGGGGCACGCAAGGCGCTAATGACCGGCACTAACGGCTTCCGGTAACGACGGGGGCTCTCATGAGCGATCTCTTATGGGCGATATTGCAGTCAAGATTTTGATTGGCGTTGCGACGGCCGCGGTGTGGTTCGCGCTCTCGCGCGTCGCCAGTGCCGCGCCGAAGTGCGATCATGGCGCCTACATGGCCTCATATCTGGAACGCCAAGCGGCCGGTGCCGGTCGCTGAATTCGTCCGCTGACATTCGCCGACGTAATCGCGACGGTGTTATCGATTTGATGAGCGCGGCTTGCCGGTAAGCCGCGCTTTTCTGCTAATTCAACGTGCGTTTGGTGGCGACGCTGTCGAGCGAGAAGGCCGGAACGTCGATGTCAAAGTGTTCGCCTGCGGCGCTCACCATGCCATAGCTGCCGACCATGAAGCCTGACGGTGTCTGCAGCGGCACGCCGCTGGTATATTCGAACGCCTCGCCGGCCTTCAGCGTCGGCTCTTCGCCCACGACGCCTGCGCCTCGAACTTCCTGCTTCCGGCCATGGGCATCGGTGATGCGCCAATGGCGGGTCTTCAACTGCACCGCCTCGCTGCCCTTATTGGTGATCGAGATCGTATAGGCCCAGAAGAAATAGTTGTTCTCCGGCGATGACCGGTCGGCGACAAAGCGCGGGGTCACCACGACCTCGATATCGCGGGTCACCGCCCGGTACATATCTGGGTTCCTGTCATGGGCGCTCGCCAGAGTGTCTTAAGGGCGCGTTTGATGGCGCCTTTTCACGCTGCTTTTAAGCCTCCGCCGCACCATCGGCGCAAAGCTCGATCAGCCGTATTAGCTATTGATTCCACGGAAAAGTGAACAACGTCGCGGCTCTTGTTGCAATAACCATGCGGACCAGCTTTCTCAAGATCGGGCGACGGACCGGATATAACGAGGGTGAGATGGGCCGCACTGCCGCGTCGGGGCAGGCGGACATGATCGCAACGCCTATGCTGGTAACGCCCATAACCACGGCTGCGCCGCTTCCGGTGGTCGCGGCCGAGCGCGACTTGCGGCTCGATCTGTTTCGCGGCATTGCGCTGTGGCTGATCTTTCTCGACCACATTCCCGGCAATATCCTCAACTGGTTCACCATCCGCAATTACGGCTTCTCCGACGCCACCGAGATCTTCATTTTCATCTCCGGCTACACCGCGGCTTTCGTCTATGGCCGCGCCATGAGCGAACGCGGCCTCGTCATCGCCAGTGCGCGCATATTGCGGCGCGCCTGGCAGATCTACGTCGCGCACATTTTTCTGTTCACGATCTTCATGGCCGAAATCGCCTATGTCGCGGCGACCTTCGACAACCCGCTCTATGCCGAGGAAATGAACATTCTCGATTTCCTCAAGCAGCCCGACGTGACGATCTTTCAGGCGCTGTTGTTGAAGTTCAAGCCGGTCAATATGGACGTGCTGCCGCTCTATATCGTGCTGCTGCTGTTGTTCCCGCCGATGCTGTGGGTGCTGTTGCGGCAGCCGGGCTTTGCGCTCGCCGGCTCGGCTTTGGTTTATGTCTTGGCGTGGAATTTCGACTGGAATTTGCCGGCCTATCCGAACGGCGTCTGGTTCTTCAATCCGTTCGCGTGGCAATTGCTGTTCGTGTTCGGCGCCTGGTGTGCACTCGGCGGCGCGCATCGGCTGTCGGGCGTGTTGCGCTCGCCCTATGTGCTGACTTTGGCGATCGCTTATCTGATCTTTGCTTTCGCCATCACGTTAACTTGGTATGTCGAGCCGCTGCAGCGCTTCGTTCCGCAATGGTTAAGTGATTGGATGTATCCGATCGACAAGACCAATCTCGATGTGCTGCGCTTCGCTCATTTTCTCGCCTTGGCGGCGGTCACGGTGCGCTTCGTGCCGCGCGATTGGCCGGGACTGAAATCGCCGTTCCTACAGCCGGCGATTGTGTGCGGCCAGCATTCATTGGAAATTTTCTGTCTTGGCGTATTCTTGGCCTTCGCCGGACAGTTCATTATCAGTGAGTGGTCAGGAGGTCCAGTCGTGCAGGCGCTTATCAGCTTTGCCGGCATTCTGATCATGGTTGCGACAGCGAGCCTGATATCGTGGTACAAATATATCGAAGGACGGACTCCCACGTCGCGCGTCAAAACACCCGACGCCGACCTGGCGGGAGGCGGGGCATGAAATTTGTCGTTGCCATCTTCGCCGCGAGCGCGCTCGCCGGCGCTGTTGTCGCTGCCGCGTTCAGCGGGCCGGTGCGCGCGGATCCGCCGCCGGAAGAATGCGACGTGCCGCAATCGCTCATTGAAAGCGATGTCGAGCTCCCGCATGTCACCAGCGAAGTAAAGACCAAACACCGCCTGGATATCAGCGTTCTCGGCTCCGGCTCGTCCTCGATCGCCGGGCCGGAAGGCGCGCATTTCGCTTATCCGGCGCGGCTTGAAGACACGCTCAAACACCAGCTTCCCGGCGTCGATATCAAGCTCACCGCGCATGTTCAGCCACGCGAAACGACGGCGACGATGCTGCAGGGCTTGGGCAAGATCCTCGCCGACGACAAGCCGTCGCTCGTGGTCTGGCAGGCCGGCACGTCGGATGCGCTGAGCGGCGTCGAGCCGGAGGATTTTCGCGTGAGCCTCGATCAAGGCGTCAGCGAGATCCAGGCCGCCGACGCCGACGTCATTTTGATGAACATGCAATACAGCCCGCGCACCGAATCCATGCTCGACGTGTCCGCTTATGCCGACGTCATGCGCGTGGTCGCGCAGCAGCGCGGCGCGCTGCTGTTCGACCGGTTAGCCATCATGCATTATTGGAACGACGAGGGGACCTTCGACCTATATACCGCTACAAAAAAGTATGATATGGCGCGACGTGTTCATGAGTGCATTGGCCGGGCTTTGGCGTCGCAAATTATAAACTCTGCGCATCTTGACGCCGTAAGAATGCAAACGACGCGTTGATGTCCCCAAACAGACAAACAAAATTCCCCTGCTTGAAGCGGGCCGCGGCGGCGACTGCTTTTTTTGCACTGCACTCTGTTGCGCTGCACATAGCGGCCTTCGCGCAGATGCAGACGCCTGCGCATTTTGTCGCACCTCAGGCTGTCACTC
>JBAUCK010000356.1:0-15169 GCA_049677525.1 Xanthobacteraceae bacterium | reverse complement strand
GCGCACTGCCGCGGCTCGCTGCCGCCGCCCGCTCGGCCACTTCCGTCATTCGCGACCGCTTCTCGCCCGATGCGTGGCGCGCCATCAGCGATCTCACCGACATGATCGCGTCGCCGCTGCCCGCTGGACCGGCCGAAAGCGCGATCGCCGAGCGCGCCCAAGCGGCGCTGCGTATCATTTCGGCGTTTTCCGGCCTGGCGCAGGAAAACATGACGCAGCTCGCCGGCTGGCGCTTCCTCGAACTCGGCCGCCGCATCGAGCGCGCTTTGTTGACATGCCGGCTGATACGCGCCTTTGCCGCGCCGGACGCGCCCGACGGAAGCCTCGATCTGTTGCTGGAGCTCGCCGACAGCCAGATCAGCTATCGGCAGCGCTATGTCATGATCGCGGCGCTGGCGCCGGTCATCGATCTGGTGATGCTCGATCCGAACAATCCGCGCTCGGTGGAATTTCAGCTCGACCGCATCGAAACCCATCTCGACGCGCTGCCGAAGCAGAATACCGAAGGCCGCCTGTCGCCCGCGCAGCGGATCGCCGCCGGCATCGCCACGCGTCTGCGCACCATCAATGCGAACGCGATCGACAGCAATCTGATTATCGACATTGAAAGTTCGCTGATGAAATTGTCCGACGCGATCGGCGCGTCCTTCCTCACCAGTAACGAGCGAACGGAAGTGACGTGGGAGGCGCTGGCGTGATCTACGACGTCAAGCAGACGACCCTATGCAGCTATGCGACGCCGGTGTCGCATGCCCGCCATGTGCTCCGCCTGACGCCGGTGTCGCGCGACGGCGAACGCGTTCAGGTCGCGGCGCTGCAGATCATGCCCGAGCCGGCGCATCGCCGCGAGGGCCAGGACTTTTTCGGCAACCGTCTGACCTGGATCGAGATCGACGAGCCGCACAGCGAGGTGACCGTGAAATTGTCGGCGCGCGTCGCCGTCGATGCACCGGAGGACGTGCCGCCGCTGACGATACCGCCCTGGGAAGAGGTCCGCGACGAAGCTTTCGCCACGAGCGATATCGGCCCATGGTCGCCGGCGCATTTTCTGTTTCCGAGCCGCATCGTGTCGCTCGATCCGAACATCCGCGACTATGTCGGCCAGAGCTTTCCGCCCGGACGCGCCATCCTCGATGCCGCGATCGAAGTCATCAAGCGCATCAAGGCCGACCTGGTTTATGAAATCGGCGCCACCACCGCGACCACGACGCCGACGATGTGCTTCGCGCAGCGCCGCGGCGTCTGCCAGGATTTCGCTCACGTGATGATTTCCGGGCTGCGCGGCATCGGCCTGCCGGCCGCCTATGTCAGCGGCTATCTGCGCACGGTGTTGCTCACCGACCGGCCGCGGCTGCAAGGCGCCGACGCCATGCATGCCTGGGTGATGTTGTGGTGCGGCGCGGAGATCGCCTGGATCGGGCTCGACCCGACCAACGCCGTGCTCGCCTCCGACGCGCATGTGATGCTCGCCATCGGCCGCGACTATACCGACGTGGCGCCGATGGACGGCGTCATTCTCGGCTCCGGCGGCCAGAAGATCGGCGTCTCGGTGAATGTGATTCCGGTCGGCTAGCTTTAGCTCCTCGCCGCTTTCGCTAGCATCGCAAGCGCTCCGGCAAGACGCCCCGTGACTTCGCTGACCGCGGCCGCATTGCCGTGTCGTTGCGCGATCCAGGCCGGCTCGTTGTAGGAGAGCCAGACCTTGCCGCCGGCGTCCTCCCAGACCAAGGCCTTCAACGGCAGATCGATCCCGGTGGTCTGCAGCGCCTGCATCAGCGGCGTGCCGCCTTGGGCATTGCCGAAGATCAGAAGCTCGGTCGGGCGCAGCGACAGGCCGGCTGCCTTGGCGCCGGCGGCGTGATCGATCCGCGCGAAGACGGTCAAACCCTTGGCTTTCACCTCGGCTTCAAGGCGGTCCATGGTCTCTTTGGCGCGATGGACGCTGGGCAGCGTGGTCAGGCCGTTTTTGGACATGATCGATACTCCTGGCGGGCACCGCCGTTTCTGGATCCCTAAGAGGCTAAGAATACAGGATTTTGCGGAGCTATTGACCCGCGGCGGCAGGCGCGGGAATAAGACCGTCAAACCAGAGGAAAAAGATTGGAATGGCCGACGACGAAAATAAAAAAGCCGGCCACACGCTTACCGACCATCTTTATGGCCGCGACGTCGTGCATGCACATGACGACGACACCGACCACGACCATGACCATGATATCGAAGCCGACGACGACGGGCCGATCGAGGACAATCCGTTGTGGCGGCAGGATAATGTGTCCCTGACTACGGTCGGCATCGATATCGGCTCCTCGGGCACGCAGGTCATCTTCTCGCGCGTGCATCTGCGCCGCCTCGCCGAGGATCTGACCAGCCGTTATTACGTGGTCGCGCGCGAAACGCTGTTTCAATCGCCGGTGGCGCTGACGCCCTACCAGAGCGAAGAGCGCATCGACGACAAGAAGCTCGGCGACATTATCGACGATGCCTATGTCGCGGCCGGCTTGTCGCCCGACAATATCGATACCGGCGTCGTCATTCTCACCGGCGAAGCGCTGCGGCGCGAGAACGCGCAGGGCATCGCCAAAATCCTGTCCGAGCAAGGCGGCGAATTCGTCACCGCGACCGCCGGCCACCACATGGAGGCGATGCTCGCGGCTTATGGCTCCGGCGCCGCGCGCGTGTCGAGCGACGAGCATAAGCGCATCCTCAATATCGATATCGGCGGCGGCACCACCAAGCTCGGCCTGGTCGAGAACGGCAAAGTGATCGCGACGGCGGCAATCCATATCGGCGGACGGCTGCAAGTGGTCGAGAACGGCAAGATCACCCGCCTTGATCCGGCGGGAAAACATCACGCCAAGCGCGCCGGCTTTGCCTGGAACCGCGGCGATGCAGTGACGGCGCAAGATACGCAGCACGTCGCCGACGTCATGGCGGATACGCTCGTCACCGCCCTCACCGCGCGGCCGATGCCGCACGACATCGCCCAGCTTTATCTGACCGATGCGATCGAAGACTTGAACCGGGACTCGGGCCGGATCGACGGCGTAATGTTTTCCGGCGGCGTCGCCGAATATATCTATCAGCGCGAGACGCAGGATTTCGGCGATATGGGGCCGAAACTCGGCCGCGCCATTCGCACCCTAATTGACAAGAAAGCGCTACCCTGGCCGGTGCTGCCGGCCGGCGAGTGCATCCGCGCTACCGCGCTCGGCGCCTCCGAATACAGCGTGCAGCTATCCGGCAATACCAGCTACATCTCGGCGCCGAGCACGTTACTGCCGCGCCGTAATCTGCAAGTTCTGCTGCCGCCTTTTGCCTGCGGCGAGACCATCGATCCGGAGCAATTGGCAAAGGCGATCCGCAATCACATGACGGCGTTCGACATCGGCGATGCCGAGCATGAAATGGCGCTGGCTTTGCGCTGGACTGGGACGCCGAGCTACGAGCGGCTTGCCGCCTTTGCCGAAGGCATCAAGCGCGGACTTACCGATCGCATCGCCAAGAAGCTGCCGCTCTACATTATGCTGGATGGCGACGTGGCGCAGACGCTCGGCCACATTTTGCGCGACGAGCTGCATGTGGAGAGCGAGCTTCTCGTCATCGACGGCGTGGTGTTGTGGGATTTCGACTATATCGATCTCGGCCGCATCCGCATGCCGTCCTATACGGTGCCGGTCACCATCAAATCGCTGGTGTTCAACGAAGACCCGCGCGGGCCGCGGCCGCGCCAGCGGCTGCACCATCATGATGATGACCACGATCATGACCATGCGCATGGCGAGGCACATGGGCACCCTCACCACGGTCATGACCATCATCACCACCATGATCACGGCCACGATCATGATCATGAACACGGTCAGGACCTCGGCCACAGCCACAACCACGAGCCGATACGGGACCGCTAGCCGTTTCCACCTATTTTTCGCTAAGATCGGCGTGACGCGCCGGAACATGTAAGGGATGAAATATGGCCGATACGACCAAAAAGGATGCCAAGGTTTCCGAAGACCTCGCCAGCAAGTTCAAGAGCGAGAAGGAAACGCCGTATACCCGCTGGGTGAAGGCGGAAGGTCTCGATATCATTCCGTCGTTCTATGTGAAGAACTTAAAGCGCGTGGAGCTGAAGCCTTGGGCGCGGCGCGGCGGCAATGCGGTGTTTCTCAATCACGAAGCCTCGCGCACCTCGAACGACTGCTATGTGATGGAAATCCCGCCGGGCAAGAGCCTTGCGCCGCACCGGCAACTCTACGAGGAAATGATCCTCGTGCTCTCGGGCCGCGGCTCGACCACGGTGTGGAACGATGCCGGCGCCCGCATCACCTTCGAATGGAAGGAAGGGGCGCTGTTCGCCATTCCGCTCAACTGTCACCACCAGCATTTCAACGGCTCAGGCAAAGAGTCGGCGCGTTATGTCGCCGTCACCAATGCGCCGCCAGTCATCAATCTCTATGAAGACCTCGATTTCATCTTCAACACCAAATACGACTTCAAGGACCGTTTCGCCGGCGAGCCGGATTATTTCTCCTCGAAGGGCGAGCAGAAGGGTTTCCTGCTGACGACGAATTTCGTGCCCGATGCGGTGAACATTCCCCTGATCACCGCGACCGAGCGCGGCGCCGGTGGCGGCCATATCCGGTTCAACATGGCCAAGGGCTCGATGAACAGCCACATCTCGCAATTCCCGATCGGCACCTACAAGAAGGGCCACGCCCATGGCCCGGGCGCGCATGTCATCGTGCTCTCCGGCGAAGGCTTTTCGATGATGTGGCCGGAAGGCGAGGAACCGCAGCGCTTCGACTGGGAGATCGGCACCTGCATCGTGCCGCCGAACATGTGGTTCCACCAGCATTTCAATACCGCCACGACGCCGTCGCGCTATCTCGCCTTCAAGCATGAGGGCGTCGCCATCCGCAACGCGCAAGGCGTGCCAAAAGCGTGGATCAGTAAGCGCGCTGGCGGCGATCAGATCGATTACATCGACGAGAAGCCGGAGATCCGCCGCGTCTTCGCCGCCGAACTCGCCAAGCACGGGCTGACGACGCGCATGGACACAGCCTATGCGAAAGAGATGGCGGAGCTCGGCGTCAAGTCGGCCTAGAGCATGATCCCGAAAAGTGGGAACCGGTTTTCGGATAAGATCATACGCCAACTGAAATCGACCTGATCCGATGACGGACACAGCACAATCAGCCGACACGCCGTTCTGGCGCTTCTCGCTGAAATTCTACCGCCAGGGCGGCGTGTCCGAAGCCTGCATCGATCTGCAGGACGGCTACGGAGTCGACGTCAATCTGCTGCTGTTTCTGCTCTGGCTTGCCGCTGACGGCCGGCAAGTATCCGCGGCCGACGTGAAGACGCTCGACGACAACGTACGCTCCTGGCGTACGCTCACCATCGTGCCGATCCGCGACGCGCGCCGCAAGTTGAAGGGTGCGGCAACGCTGGTTGAGCCGGGCGCGCAGGAAGTTTTTCGCAACAAGGTGAAAGCGGTCGAGCTTGAAGCCGAGCGCCTGCAGCAGGAAGGGCTCTATGCCTTCACCAAATCAGGCCCGCTCGGCGCCGAAGCTCATCCCCCGGTCGCGGCGATCGCCAACATCACCGCCTATGAGAGCGCGCTCGGCGTAACTTTTCCGAAACATTCGGTCGCGGCGCTGGCCAGCGCTTTTGCCGCCGTCATTGGTCACTAGCCGCTCCGCTGTTGGGTCACTAGCCGCTCCGCTGTTGGGTCACTAGCCGCTTCGCTGTTGGCTCACTAGCCGCTCCGCTGCTGGGTCACTAGTCGCTTCGCTGTCGGGTCACTAGCCGCTTCGCGGTTTTGGGCATTAACCGCTTCGGGCTGGCACGCCGCCCCGCCGCATGGCACAAGGGCGCCCGAAAGGGCATTAAATCGGCATGGCTAAGACTCATCCAAAGCGGTTGATTATCGGCATTTCCGGCGCCTCAGGCACGATCTACGGCGTGCGGCTGCTCGAAATCCTGCGCAAGGCGGAGATCGAGACCCATCTGGTCATGAGCAAGTCCGCCGAAATGACGATGGCCTATGAGACCGACATCAAGCCCAAGGATGTGCGTGCACTTGCTGCCGTGCACTATCCGGTCAGCGATATCGGGGCCGCGATCTCGTCCGGCTCGTTTCCGACCTTGGGCATGATCATCGCGCCCTGCTCGATCCGCACCATGAGCGAGATCGCGACCGGCGTGACCTCGTCCTTGCTGTCGCGCGCCGCCGACGTCGTGCTGAAGGAGAAGCGGCGCCTCGTGCTCGCGGTGCGCGAAACGCCGCTGCACGGCGGCCATCTGCGCACCATGACGACGCTCGCCGATATCGGCGCCGTCATCGCGCCGATCGTGCCGGCCTTCTATAATCGCCCGCAATCGGTCGACGACATTATCAACCACACCTGCGGCCGGCTGCTCGACCTGGTCGGCATCGATACCGGCACGGTCAAGCGCTGGAAGGGCGGCCCGGCGGAAGAATAAGCCGCAGCAAACAACGGGGAGACACATGGATCAGAAACGCTACGATCTCGGGCTTGCCAAACGCCGCCAGGTTCTCGGCGACGCTTATGTTGATCGCGCGCTGGCCAATGTCGACGACTTCAATCGCGACTTTCAGCGCATTCTCACTGAATATTGCTGGGGCGAGACCTGGGGCGACGACACGCTGAAGCCGCGCGAACGCTCGATCCTGAATCTCGGCATGATCGGCTCGCTCGGCAAGATGGAAGAATTCGCCACCCATGTGCGCGGCGCGCTCAACAATGGGCTGACGCCGGAGGAAATCCGCGCCGCGCTCACCCAGATCATGATCTATTGCGGCGCGCCGGTCGGCGTTGATTGTTTCCGCGTCGCCAAGCCGATCATCGCTGAATATATGAAGACCAAGAAGTAGAGGAACGGAAGGTTCGCTCCATGCTCGACAAGCCTGCATCGGACAAAAAGAAAAAGAATGTTTCCGGACCGCCGCTCGACTTTCAGGAGCATCTGGCACGGCTCGAAGCCGACGGGCTGCTGGTGCGCGTCGAGCGGCCGATCAACAAGGACACCGAGCTGCATCCGCTGGTGCGCTGGCAATTCCAGGGCGGGCTAAAAGAAGACCAGCGGCGCGCCTTTCTGTTCACCAATGTGACCGACAGCGCGGGCCGGCGCTACGACATGCCGGTCGCGATCGGGGCGCTCGCGGCCTCCGCAGAGATTTACGCCGCCGGCATGGGCCGGCCGGTGAGCGAGATCGGCGATGCCTGGCTCCACGCCATCAATAATCCAATCGCGCCGACCGTGGTGACCGCAGCGCCTTGCCAGGAAGTGGTCATCAAGGGCGACGCACTGCGCAAGCCCGACGGCGGATTGAAGCTCCTGCCGGTGCCGATCTCGACGCCGGGCTATGACGCCGCCCCCTATCTCACCGCTACGCTCTGTATCACCAAAGATCCCGAAACCGGCGTGCGCAATATGGGCATGTACCGGGCGCAGCTGAAAGCGACCGATCGGCTCGGCGTGCGCATGGCGGCACGGCCGGGCGGCGCCGGCGGCTATCTGCATTGGCAGAAGCACCGCAAGTTGAAGACGCCGATGCCGATCGCCATCGTCGTCGGCTGCGCGCCCGTCGTCGTCTTCACCGGGCCGCAGAAGCTGCCGATCGATTGCGACGAGATGGCGGTCGCCGGCGGCCTTGCCGGCGCGCCGATCCGCACCGTCAAAGCCGTCACCGTCGATCTCGACATTCCGGCCGACACCGAATGCGTGGTCGAAGGCCTGATCGATCCGGAACTGCTCGAGCCGGAAGGCCCATTTGGCGAAAGTCACGGCCATGTCGCGCTCGAAGACTTCAACATGTCGATGCAGGTCACCGCGATCACGCATAAGAAGAAGCCGGTCTGGGTCTCGATCCTGAGCGAAGTGACGCCGAGCGAATCGAGCGTGATAAAGCGCGTCGCCTATGAGCCGCGTTACCTGTCGCATCTGCGCGATACGCTCGCCATCAAGGGCGTGCGCCGCGTCGTGCTGCACGAGCCGCTGACCAATCTGCGCAAGGTGATGTTCGTGCAGTTCGCGCCCGGCGTGCCGCGCACCGAAATCTGGCGCGCGCTGCATGGCGCCGCGAGCCTGCAGGCCGATATCGGCAAATATGTCATCGCGGTTAGCGAAGACATCGACCCGGAAAACACCGACGCGGTGTTCTGGTCGCTCGCCTATCGCGCCAATCCGATCGAGGATGTGCAGATCGCGCCGTATCGCTCGCCGGGGCACGGCCCGAAATCCAGCGGACATGGTCTCGACTCGACCATGCTGATCGACGCCACGCTGAAGGAGCCAGCGCCGCCGCTCGCGCTGCCCAAGCGCGAATTCATGGAAGGCGCGAAAAAGATCTGGGAAGAGCTCGGCCTGCCGGCGCTCGCCCCGCAATCGCCGTGGCACGGCTATTCGCTCGGCGAATGGGATGCGGTCTGGGACACTTATGCGAGCCGCGCCGTCGCCGGCAAATGGGAAGAGAGCGGCAAGGAAACCTTTGCGCGCCGCCGCGGCGGATTGCGGCCCGAGACGCCGGTCAATGACGTCAAAGAATAAGAGCTATTGCGCCGACGCCGCGTGAGTGTTGCCGTCGCGAAGTCGGCTTGCGGCGGCGTGAATGGCGGCGCGGACGCGCTGATAGGAGCCGCAGCGGCAGATATTGGTCAGCGCCACATCGATATCGGCATCTGTCGGCTTGGGATTTTCCGCAAGCAGCGCCACCGTCGCCATGATCATGCCGCTCTGGCAGTAGCCGCATTGCGGCACGTCGTGGTCGATCCAGGCCTGCTGCACCGGATGCAGCCTGCCGTCCTGCAGCAGCGATTCAATGGTGGTGACCCGGCGGGCGCCAAGCGTGCCGACCGGGACCTGACAGGAGCGGGTCGCCACCCCGTCGATATGCACGGTGCAGGCGCCGCACTGGGCGATGCCGCAGCCGTATCTGGTGCCGGTAAGCCCGATCGTATCGCGCAGCACCCAGAGCAAGGGCGTGTCGGCCTCGACATCGACATTATGGATTTTGCCGTTGATCGAGAGTGCGATCATTGCAATCCGCCCCTGAACACCAAGGCCTGAACGCCGAACCTCGAACGCCAAGCCTTGGATGCAGCGATGCCGACTCCACGCTTCGGAAATCGCGTCAAAGTGGCGTGAGCTCCTTTGGCTGAAACCGTCAGTGGCAAGATAACCTAATTTACCGCCAAAAAGAAATCACGGCTGTGCGTCGATCCACCGGCGCGCAGCTGAGAAATGACTTTTTGCGCCTTGCATTGCGGCGGCAATAATCGAAGGATGCCACGCCGGACAAACGAAGCGTTGGAGTACGCCAATGAGCGACGACTTCGAGAACCATTGCTGGAAAGACCTCGTCCCGCCGGGCATTCTGGACATTTATTCCCACTATAAGCGCAAGACATTCGTCGGGCCGGCGCCGGCGCTGCTGGCGATCGATCTTTATGAGCTGGTCTATCGCGGCGGCGCACGGCCACCGGCCGAGCTTGCCAAGGAATTCCCCAGCGCCTGCGGCAGCTATGCCTATGACGCGATCGAGCCGACCAAGCGCCTGTTCGCGGCGGCCCGCGCCGCAGGACTGCCGATCTTTTATTCGACCGGCGACACCCGCAGCGAAAGCCGTCCGAATTTCGTCAGCGCCACTAAGCGCAACAAGGTATCGGTCGATCCTTCCGACTATGCGATCCGTCCGGAATTCAAGCCGCAGCCGGGCGACGTCGTCATCACCAAGCAGCGCGCCAGCGGCTTCTACGGCACGCCGCTCCCCGCGCATCTAACCCAGCTCGGCATCCAGACGCTGATCATTTGCGGCGAGAGCACGTCGGGCTGCGTACGCGCGAGCGCGGTCGATGCCTATTCGCACGGCTATCACGTCGTGCTGGTCGAGGAATGTTGCTTCGATCGCAGCCCGCTGTCGCACAAAGTAAACCTGTTCGACCTGCATCACAAATATGCCGACGTCATACATGTCGACGAGGTCACGGCGCATCTCGCCAAGACCCCATCCGTGAAGAAAGCCAGTTGACGATGAAGCCTGCGCGTTACGGCCCGTTCCCCTATTCGCCGATCATCCATCGCCCGGCGCTGCATTGGCCGGACGGCGCCCATGTGGCGCTGTGGATCATTCCCAATATCGAATTCTTTGCGCTCGACGAGAAAGTGCCGCCCGGCTCCGGCGGCAGCGGCGCGCCCGTCCCCGATATTCCGACCTGGTCGGCGCGCGACTACGGCAATCGCGTCGGCGTGTTCCGCCTCATGGAGGTCCTGGAAAAGCACGGCATCCGCGCCACGGTCGCGCTCAACAGCGAGCTTTGCGCCGAGCACCCCGAGATCATCGCGGAAGGCAACAAGCTGAAATGGGAGTGGATGGGCCATTGCGAGAGCAATACGCGAAGGCTCAATGCCGCGCCGCCCGGCGAAGAGCCGCGCATCATCAAGGACTCGCTCGCGACCATCGAGAAAGCGACCGGTGCGCGCCCGCGCGGCTGGCTCGGCTCCGGCTTGCAGGAAACCTGGGACACGCTCGACCTGCTCGCCGACCACGGCTGCGACTATGTCTGCGACTGGACCAATGACGACCAGCCTTACGTCATGAATCTCGAGGCCGGTAAAACGCTCATCAGCATGCCCTATAGCCACGAGATCAATGACAAGCCGGCCTTCGAGAAATTTAGCCGCACCGCGGAGCAGTTTCGCGACATGATCTGCCGGCAATTCGACGTGCTCTATCGCGAGGGCACGCAATCGGGCCGTGTGATGGCGATCGCGATCCACCCCTACCTCACCGGCGTGCCACACCGAATCGACGCCTTCGACGAAGCGGTGGGCTATATCAGCCGGCACGGCAAAGTATGGAAGACGACTGGCGCGGATATTGCACGTCATTATCGCGCGCAAGCCGCAAAGCGGTGATTTTTCGTCCAGGAGACGCAGCTCCCGCGACGGCCGCGCGGTCTCGTGCGCTGGCGCAAAAGAGCGCAGCCGCTCGGGATTTATTGTTATGACGGCCGTATTGTATACAATAAAATACATACGGATGACGGCGGGGCCCGAAGGTGGAGACACGGATGAGATATAACGCGATTTGGCAGAGATGGGCGGCGGCTTTGTCGATCGCGCTGGCCGGCGTTGCCGCGGTTCCCGCCGGAGCGGCCGAGCAGATCACGCTCGGGAATGTCGGCCAGGCCTCGGCCAATCTCTGGCCGGTGCTGATCGGGCTCGATCAAGGCTTCTACACGGCGGAGGATCTCAAGGTCGACGTCGTCTATGTGCAATCGAGCGCCGCGCTGGTGCAGCAGGTCACCGCCGGGTCGCTTCCGGTCAGCGTCTCGACCGGCCTTGCCGATCCGCTGCGTGCCGTCGGCATGGGCGCGCCGATCTCCATCGTTCGTCTCGAAGTGCAGATGCCGCCTTACGATCTCGTCGCCAAGCCAAACATCGCAAGCTTGGCCGATCTCAAGGGCAAGCTGATCTCGCTCGGCGGCCCGAAAGACATCACCCGCATCTATGTCGAGCGCATGCTGGCGCCGAGCGGCGTCAAGCCGGGCGATTTCGACATGGTGTTCGCCGGCGCCACCGCCGCACGCGCCTCGGCGCTGGCCGCGGGCGCGGTCGACGCCGCAATTCTGTTGCCGGCGTTCAATTTCCAGGCGGTCGCGAAAGGCTTCAAAAGCCTTGGTCTCACCGCCGACTATGTGAAAGACCTGCCGTTCTCCGGAATGGCCGTGAACAATGCCTGGGCCGGCGCCAACAAGCCGACGCTGGAGAAATTGCTGCGCGTCGAGAACAAGAGCATCGCCTGGTTCAACGATCCCAAGAACCACGCCGACGCGGTGCGCATTCTTAAAGCCGCGAGCGGCCTGTCAGACGACGACGTCGAAAAGGCCTACACGTTTTTCCACAACGGCAATTTTTTCGAGCTCACCGGCAAGGTCTCGCGCACAAGGCTGAACA
The DNA here is from genome assembly GCA_049677525.1 of Xanthobacteraceae bacterium. Taxonomy (GTDB): domain Bacteria; phylum Pseudomonadota; class Alphaproteobacteria; order Rhizobiales; family Xanthobacteraceae; genus BOG-931. The sequence goes on along the minus strand of JBAUCK010000356.1, from coordinate 3,187 downwards.
ATCTGGCGAAAGCCATGGAGAGCCTCGGCGATCTGCCGGGAGACCTCGATGTCAATAAGGCCGTTCTGCCGGGAATAACCCAGATGTCGGATTGAGCGGCGACGATGATGCGGCTCCTGATGCGAAAAGGCACTCTCGCACTCTTTGCCGCAGCGATAATTGCTGCCGCGCCAGCCGTCTTCACGCCATCCGCCTTCGCCGCCGACACGGTTTCAGTGGGCTCCGTCGACGCCACGTCGGCCAATCTCTGGCCGCTGCAGATCGCGCGCACGAACGGCTATTTCGATGCGGCCGGCATCAACATCGATCTCGTCTTCGCGCAATCCAACGCGTCGGTGATCCAGCAGCTGGCCGCCGGCTCCTATAACGTTGCGCCCAGCGCCGGCATCGTCGATCCGATCCGCGCCATCGACAAGGGCGCGCCTGTGGGTCTGGTGCGCATTGTCATCCAGGCGCCGCCTTATGCGCTCTTGGCCAAGCCCGAGATCAAGACGGTCGAAGGCCTCAAGGGCAAGACCATCATCGTCGGCGGCTCCGCCGACATCACGCGGCTGTTCAACGACCGCATGATGCAGCAACACGGGCTGAAATCGGACGACTATGATTATGTCTTCGCCGGCGCCACCAGCGCGCGATTCTCGGCGTTGAAATCCGCCGCGGTCGATGCGGCACTCCTGACGACGCCGTTCAATTTCTACGCCGAGACCGCGGGCTACAATAATCTCGGCTTCACTTTCGACGTGCTTCCCGACATGCCGTTCGCCGGAATGGCGGTCAACCGGCCGTGGGCCGAGCGGAATACCGATGTGCTGAAGCGATTCCTTGCCGCCTATACCAAGGGCGTCGCCTGGTTCTACGCTCCGCAGAACCACAAAGCCGCGGTGAAGATCCAGACCGATATCAGTCACATCTCGCAGGACGACGTGGAAAAGGCCTACGCGTTTCTGCGCGACAAGAAGCTGTTCGAGCCGACCGGCGCGGTATCAAAGAAGAAAATCGCAACCGTGGTCGAAGCCCTGCACCAGCTCGGCGACGTCTCGGGCGACACGTCGGTCGAACGCTTTTTATTGCCCGGCGTGACGCAGATTTCCGAGTAATATGCACCAGTGATGAGCACGGCGAGCGAAAGCGTCAAAGCGATGGCGGCGCCGGCAGCGCAAACGGCGAGCCCAGACCCGTCGCCGGTGAGCGTGTTTCTGGCCGCACTGCGCCGCAGATATCTCGCTGCCACGCTGTCCGTCGTGGGCGGCCTTGCGCTGTGGGAAATCATCAGCCGTTACATTGTCGCCAATGCGCTGTTTCTCGCTGGGCCGTCGCAGATCGCCGTTGCGATCTATCACTTGGCGATGACCGGCGAGCTTTGGCACCATATCGGCGTCAGCGCCGCCGAATTCGCATTGGGCTATGTCATCGCGAGCCTTCTCGGCATCGCGCTCGGCGTTGCCATGGCCTCGAGCGCAACGATGAAACAAGCGCTGCAGCCTTGGGTGTCGGGCCTTTACGCGACGCCGACGATTGCGCTCGCGCCGCTATTCATTCTTTGGTTCGGCATCGGCATCTGGTCGAAAGTCATTGTGGTCATTTCGCTGGTGCTGTTCCCGGTGGCGATCAACACCGAGGCGGGACTGCGCACGACGAGCGAGCGCCTGATCGAGATGCTGCGCAGCTTCGGCGCCACCAAGCGGCAGATCTTTTTGAAAGTGTCGCTGCCTTCGGCGGTGCCGTTCATTCTTGCCGGACTGAAGCTCGGCATCGGCCGCGGCCTGATCGGGGTCGTGGTGGCGGAGCTGTTCGGCTCGCGCGCCGGACTCGGCCGCCTGATCAGCCAGTCCGCCGACGCCTTCAATATGCCGGAACTGTTCGCTGGTGTCGTGATCCTGGCTATCGCCGGGATCGTAATGACGGCGGGTTTCAGCCGGCTCGAAAGCAAGATCGTGCCATGGACCAGAGAGTGAGCTGGACCAGAGAGTAAGTTGGACGCGAGAGTGAATATGGTGGTGGTCCCAAAGCTTGCAGTCTCGCATCTCGGCAAGCGCTTCGGCGACCTCGACGCTTTGCGCGGTATTGATCTCACAATCCAGCGCGGCGAGTTCATCTCGGTGGTGGGTCCGAGCGGCTGCGGCAAGACCACGTTCCTGCGCATCATTGCCGGGCTGGAACCGGCGACATCCGGCGAAGTGTTGCTCGACGGCCGCGCGGTGCGCGAGCCGGCGGGCGATCGCGGCTTTGTTTTTCAGAACGATAGTCTCTTGCCGTGGCGCACCGTGTTCAACAACACCCTTATCGGACGCGAAGTCGGCAGCGGCGTCGGCCCGTCCGAACGCCGGCAAGCGATGGAGCTGTTGAAGCTCGTCGGGCTGGAAGGTTTTGAAAACTATTATCCGCGCCAGCTCTCGGGCGGCATGCGCCAGCGCGTCAACTTGGCGCGCGCGCTCGCGATCGACCCTGAAATCCTCCTGATGGATGAGCCGTTCGCCGCGCTCGACGCGCAGACCCGCGAGATCATGCAGGCCGAGTTGTTGCGCATCTGGGAGCGCGGCCAGAAGACCGTGCTGTTCGTGACGCATCAGATCGACGAGGCCGTGTTCCTCTCCGATCGCGTGCTGGTCTTTGCCCGCCGTCCCGGCCGCCTGCAGGAAGAGGTGAAGATCGCGCTGCCGCGGCCCCGGACGCTCGAAATCAAGCGGACCGGCGAATTCGTCGGCCTGGTCGACCACATCTGGCGGCTAATCGAAGACGACGTCCGCGCGGCCGCACTCTACGAGAACGCGTGACCGCGCCTGCGGGCGCATGCCCACGGCGTGAAAATGGCATTTCGGCACGATTCTTCCCATTAGCCGTCCCGGCGTAGTGAGCAGTTTTGCCACGCTCCTAATCTCTTTCCAGGCGTCAAAAACCAGGGCATTCTCCCGCCCGACACTGGCGCGTCAGACCCGTATCCGGGCGGCACGTCAGGGTGAGGTAACTAGAAAAGCCGCCTTTTGGAGGAACACATGCGTTTTGATTTTTCGCGCCGGAGCGCCGTGGGCGCAGTCGGCGCCATCCTGCTCGCGGCAGGATTAGCCGCAGGGCATTTTTCAGCCGCCGCACAGAATAGCCCACCGATCAAGATCGGCTTCAGCATGTCGCTGACAGGGCCGCTCGCCGCCAACGGCAAGCAGGCGCTGCTCGGCGCCAAGATCTGGGC
>JBAUCK010000355.1:0-2294 GCA_049677525.1 Xanthobacteraceae bacterium | reverse complement strand
TCGCCGACGAGAGCCACGTCACCATCCCGCAGCTCGGCGGCATGTTCCGCGGCGACTTCCGCCGCAAGGCGACGCTGGCGGAATACGGCTTCCGCCTGCCCTCCTGCATGGACAATAGGCCGCTGCGTTTCGAGGAATGGGACGCGATGCGGCCGCAGACGATGGCCGTCTCGGCGACGCCGAGCTCGTGGGAACTTAACGAATCCGGCGGCGTATTCACCGAGCAGGTGATCCGCCCGACCGGCCTGATCGATCCGCCGGTCGATGTGCGGCCGGCGCGCACCCAAGTCGACGATCTGGTCGGCGAAGTGCGGCAGGTGGCGCAACAAGGCTATCGTTCGCTGATCACCGTGCTGACCAAGCGCATGGCCGAGGATTTGACCGAATACCTGCATGAGCAGGGCATTCGCGTGCGCTACATGCATTCGGATATCGACACCATCGAGCGCATCGAGATCATCCGCGATCTGCGGCTTGGCGCCTTCGACGCCCTGGTTGGTATCAATCTTCTCCGCGAGGGCCTCGACATTCCGGAATGCGCGCTGGTCGCCATCCTCGACGCCGACAAGGAAGGATTTCTGCGTAGCGAAACCAGCCTGGTGCAGACCATCGGCCGCGCCGCGCGCAATATCGACGGCCGCGTCATTCTTTACGCCGACCACATCACCGGCTCGATGGAACGCGCCATGGCGGAAACAAGCCGCCGCCGCGAAAAGCAGGAAGCCTACAATATCGAGAACGGCATCACGCCGGAGAGCGTCCGCAAGGGCATCGGCGACATCCTCAACAGCGTCTATGAGCGCGACCACGTGCTGATCGCGGCCGGCGCCGGCGAGGCCGGCGAATTCGAGGATGCCGCCACCATCGGGCACAATTTCGAGGCGGTGCTCGCCGATCTCGAAACCCGCATGCGCGCCGCAGCAGCCGATCTCGACTTCGAGGAAGCGGCGCGGCTGCGCGACGAGGTCAAGCGCCTGCGCGCCACCGAGCTCGCGGTGACCGACGACCCGACGGCGAAGATTGTCGCGCTGCCCGCTCGCGCCAAAGGCGGCCCGACGCGCCGGGGGGCGCAGCGCGACAGCGGGAGCAAGGTCCGCAAACCCGCGCTCGATGAAATGGGCATCGCTCTCTATCACGAGGTCGAGCCGCACCGGCCAGGGACAAACAAACTTCGCAAACCGAATCTCGATGAAATGGGTCCCGGCATAGAATCGATTCCTGGGAAGGGGTCCGGCCCGCGCTCGACACTCGGCCGTCCCGGCATGCGCGGCGGTTTCAAACCGCGCCAGCGCTGAAGGTCCGCACATTCCACTCGTACTTTGCACGGCGGATAGGTTAGAGTTGCGCCGTTCGCACAGAATCACACACCGCAAACTCGGAGGGCACCATGGCCAAAGGTCAGGCGCGAAGCAACAAAGAGAAGAAGAAACCGAAGCAGGACAAAAACAAAAAGAAAGCCGGCGCCGCGCCGGTTTCGCCGTTCGCCGATATGCACAGCCAGGCCAAGCCCGGCACGTGGGGCAAGAAGAGCTAAGGACCAGCGCGGGCGGCTAAGTCGCGCGGCAGCCAGGATCGCGCTTCGATGTCCGACATCGGTTTGGACTTTGGACCGCTCGGCTACGTTGGCGTCGCGCTGTTCGTCGGCGCTCCCGGTCTTGTGATCGGCGCCCTGCTCGGCGCCATCCTGTGGCGTCGTCATCGGCTGTGGGGCGCGCTTGCGGGAGCCGTTACGGGCTTAGTCTTGTGGGATGCCGGAATGATGGCTTGGCTGTCGAGCCCGTGGAGCTGATACCCGGAAGCCGCGATACGGGGGTTGGCGTGATATTTTGACGCCATGAAACTAGGATTCGAAGAAACCCAAGCTCCATATTCGAGTAGCTCGCAAAGGGCTCGTGCTTGGACTGAGCGATGGGTACACGATCAGGTTTACTGCCCATGCGGCAGTCTGAAAATCAGTGCCTTTTCCAGTAATGCTCCAGTTGCAGACTTTTTCTGTGCCTCCTGCAAGGAGGAATATGAATTGAAAAGTCAAAAAAACGTCTTCGGAAAGAAGGTGCTGGACGGCTCCTTCAAAACAAAATGCGAGCGCGTCACGGCAGACAACAATCCGAATCTCTTTCTTTTGAATTACGACTTGAAAGACCGCAGTGTCCGCAATTTTCTTGTTGTTCCAAAGCACTTCTTCGTCCGCGAGATAATCGAAGAGCGCAACCCGCTGGCAGATACGGCTCGACGAGCTGGCTGGATCGGCTCAAACATTTTGCTCAATCAAATTCCGGAATCCGGGAAGATAT
>JBAUCK010000354.1:0-14165 GCA_049677525.1 Xanthobacteraceae bacterium | reverse complement strand
CCGGGAAATCCGCCAACCGCCTCGCACGCCGCGCGGCTCATGAACCTGGCCTGATCGCCGGTGGCGATGCCGCTCCATCGCGAGCGCCACTTGATCCTGCGCGCGACGACGCCGAGAAACGGATGCCGTCCGGCGATGCGCAGATCGAAACGGCCCCAGGCGTGCCGTTCGAGCGCCTGTGCGATCAGGCCGTCGGCCTCGTCCGGCAGTGCGGTGTCCGCATGCAGAAACAAAAGCGCGTCGCCCGCGCCGAGCGTCGCGCCTAAATTCATCGGTGCGCCGCGGCCGCGCGGCGCGGCGACGACGCGATCGGCCAAAGGTATGGCGAAGCCGGGCGTGCCGTCGGCAGAGCCGCTGTCGACGACGATGACTTCGGCGCCGCGGGCGCGCTGCGGCGCCAGCGCCCGCAGGGCGGCCACGATGATTGCTGCCTCGTTGAGGACCGGAACGACGATGGTGAGCCGGCGCATGGTGATGCCCTGACAGTAGACTCGGACGAGGAGTCTGCTTACGTCCGTCCCGGCGAACCCAAATTATGCCGATCAATGCAAGATGGCCACGACGGAATGACAACGACCGATCCGATTCTTGTCGAAATTACGCGTGGAGCGCTGGTGGAGAGCCGCCATCGCGGCGCTATCGCCGTAGCCGACGCGAACGGAAAGACGGTGCTCGCCGTCGGCGACGCGGCCGTCCCCGTGTTTCCGCGTTCGGCAATCAAGGCATTTCAGGCCTTGCCGCTTGTGGAGCAAGGCGCGGCCGAGCGTTACGGCTTTGGCGAAGAGGCATTGGCGCTCGCCTGCGCGTCGCATAGCGGGGAGCCCGCGCAAGTGACGGGCGTCGAGCGCATGCTGGCGGCGGCCGGGCTTAATGCATCAGCGCTGCGCTGCGGCGCGCATTGGCCGATGTCGCAATCGGCAGCTTATGCTTTGGCGAAGACCGGCACGGCGTTGGCGTTGCATAACAATTGCTCCGGCAAGCACGCGGGTTTTCTGTGCCTGGCTTGCGCGATGGGGATCAATCACACCGACTATTGGCAGCCCGAGCATAAAGTCCAGCGCGAAGTGCGCGCCGTGATCGAGGACCTGACCGGCGCCGTGCTGTCTGATGATCGCCGCGCGATCGACGGCTGTTCGGTGCCGACCTGGGCGATCCCGCTGCAAAATCTGGCGCGCGGCTTTGCTAAATTCGTAACCGGCCATGGCCTGTCGCCCGTGCGCGCCGCGGCAGCGCAGCGACTCCTTCGCGCCTGCGCGCAGAAGCCCTGGCACGTCGCAGGCACCGGCCGGTTCTGCACCGAGATCATGCAAATCTTCGGCGCGCGCGTTTTCGTCAAGACCGGCGCCGAAGGCGTCTATTGCGGCGCGCTGCCGGAACAGGGCCTTGGTATCGCGCTCAAATGCGACGACGGCGCCGGCCGCGCCGCGCAGGCGATCATGGCGGCAACGATCGCGCGCTTTCTGCCGATGAGCGACGCCGAGTGCCAGGCGCTCGCGCCGTTCATGCAGCCGGTATTGCGCAATTGGAACGGATTTGAAGTCGGCGCGGTGAGGGTGACGGAAGCACTGACACAATCCGGATGAGCTAGCGATCTCCAGTGTCAGACTGCGGCTTTCAGCATAATCAGAATAGCTTCAGCGGCACACACGAGTTCGGTGAACGACAGAGGCCGCTGTTTGCCGGGCCGGCGCGGTCCGATCCTGACCGGCGGAATGTGAACGAACTGGACCAGCAGGCGGCTGTTCTGCGCAGACTGCAGCGCCTGCCAATAGACGTAGTTGCAGAGATAGCGCCCGGCGTCGCGCGATAGACGAGACGGAAAACGGCTGCGTGCCCCGCCGAGCATGCGCATGAACGGCGCACGTCCTCTACGCGATGACGGCGCGTTGGCCGCGATCACGCTATGTTGCGGCTTATTCCGATCGGCATCCGGAAACAGCAGCGTCACTGCGTTTCGTGCGCGCATCTCGATGCAAAGGTGACGCCGCCGCCCTGCCAAGCCGAACAGCAACACCACGTCCGGCTGTTGCGCCATAAGCTTCGGCAGATCGCGATCGACCGCCGCGTAGCTCGTGGCAAAGACATGCGTGGTCAGTTCGATATCCGCCAGAGCCGGCCGGCGCCTTTGGGCGAGCGCCTTCACCAACAAAGCGCTGGGATTGAACGGCGCGCCCGGGAACGGACCAAAGCCGGTGATCAGAACCCGCATCGTCAATCTGCGAGCATCGCGGCGATCTGTTCGACGGCGTTTGCCGGCCCCAGACGTCCGGCGGCGACCTCAGCCTCGATACGCGGCAAGGCCGCTTTCACCGCGCGGTCGGAGCGTAACGGCTCGAACAGCCGCTCTTCGAGCATGGTCCACATCCATTTCACCTGCTGCTCGCCGCGGCGCGCCTTGAGCTCGCCCGAGGCGGCAAGCTTTTTCCGGTGATCGAGAATATGCGACCACAATTTCTCGATGCCGTCGCCTTTGAGCGCCGAGCAGGTGACGACCGGCGGCGACCAGTTCGGCGAGCGGGGGCTGAGAATATGCAGCGCCGCGCTATATTCGGCCGCGGCAAGCTTGGCGCGGGGAAGATTGTCACCGTCGGCTTTGTTAACCGCGATCATGTCGGCGAGCTCGACCACGCCTTTCTTGAGCACCTGCAATTCGTCGCCCGCGCCCGGCATCGCCAGCACAAGAAAGAAGTCAGTCATATCAGCAACTGCGATTTCGGATTGGCCGACGCCGACGGTCTCGACCAAAATGACGTCATAGCCAGCGGCCTCGCAGAGCAGCATGGTCTCGCGCGTTCGCGCAGCAACGCCGCCGAGCGTGCCTGAAGACGGCGACGGCCGGATGAAAGCTTGTTCATCATTGGCAAGCTTTGCCATGCGCGTCTTGTCGGCCAGGATCGACCCGCCGGTGCGGCGCGACGACGGATCGACAGCAAGCACGGCGACTTTGTGGCCTTGACCCGTCAGCATGCTGCCAAGCCCTTCGATCATGGTGGATTTGCCGACGCCCGGCGCGCCGGTAATGCCGAGGCGTACGGCCTTGCCGGTATCTTTCAGCAGTTCCTCCGTCAAAGCCGCCGCGGTTGCGCGGTGATCGGCACGCTTGCTCTCGATCAGCGTGATGGCGCGTGACAACACCACACGCCGGCCGGAGCGGACATCGCGCGCCAGGCGTTCGATGTCAGGGCTTGGAGCGGGCGGCGTCATAATGTTCCGAAAGCATGGCTCAGGCGCATCGAGTCATCTATTCGATTCGAAATTCTTTAACGCCGTGCGAGGAAAGAGCCACGCACGCCGCGCTATTTGCGATAGAGACACTGGCACAGCGAAATCGCCCGATCGGGAACAAAATTCATCGCTGAATGACCCCGATATCGCCGAATTGAGGCCGCATGGGGCGGCTGTCATCGACAAGTTCAAGACCGACGCGGAGTGAGGCGTCGTGCGTCCTCGAACACGGAGACAATCGATGAACTGGGACCAGATCGAAGTCAATTGGATGCTATTCAAGGGGGAAATCCGCAATAACTGGGTCAAGCTCACCGACGAAGATATCACCCGCATTGCCGGCCGGCGCGCGGAACTGGTCGGGCGCCTCCGCGCCCGTTACGGTTTCGCCAAAGCCGAAGCCGAGCGCGAGATTGAAGCCTGGACCAAGGCACAGCGCCACGCCGCGTGATCACCATTTGCGCCGTCACCACTTGTCACTGTCGCTTTTAGTCCGCGTCCCGCCGAAGAGCGCGGCGCTCTCGGGCGTCAGATATTGCCGAAAGGCCGTCCACGGCACGAAGGCGGTATAGGAGCCTTCGACATAGGGGCCGACCGCATAGGGCCCGTAGTGAAACGTCAAGCCGGAGCTTTTACCCGCTTCGGTCGACGGCGCGAGCGTGACCGGGCCGAGCTTGAGCAGCGTGGGCTTGATGCCGTCGCTGATGAAGGTGTCCTTGCGCAGATATTGCGCAGGCGTGATGTTGGCCGGCAGCTTGTCGTCGCTGCCGGCAGTGATGCCGTTGGCGATCTTCACGCTAGCGACTGAAAGCTTCGCCTCGGCGGCGAGCGCGTTCATTGTCGGGCCGTCGTCGGCAGTCTCGGTGAAGAACGGCCGGATCGAGATGCGCTTCTGCGCCTCTGTATCCCACAGGATGGTGTCGACCACGTGATTGGGATGTGCGCCGCCTTCGAACGTATCGTCGCTGCGCACGACGCTGATATAGCGGCCGATCGCCGAGCGCAGCTCATAGGCACGGTCGTAGGTCCATGCCGTGCCGTCGCGGAACCTGGCCGGGTCGTCTCGATGTTCCTTCTCGGCCTGAGCGCGCATCTGCGCTGCATAGGCTTTGCCCTCGGCGACGCAATTGTCGAACAGGCCCGGGTAGGATTTCAACGCGTCGGCAACATCGACTCCGATCTAGGTTTTGATCGAAACAGCGGTCGCAGCGTGAACTGGCGGCGCGAAGCCCGGCCTGCCAAACATCTGCAGCGCCAAGAAGGTCGCGGTTACAGCCGCGCGGCCTTTACAATACTTCACCTTGTTCATTTCTGATTTGGCCCGTGTTTTTGCCCGATGGATCAGTCGCGCGACGGCGGTAGTCTTTTCACGGTAGAATCGCAAACGCGCGCGCTGGAAAGCCTAGACCTTTTTCGACCTTCGGCCACGTTACGACGATCAGGGCGCCCGTCGGTGGTACTTTGTCGAGATTGGCCATGACCTCGATCTGATAATGACCGTGCTGCAGGATGTAGGTTTCCGACTCCATCTTGTCGGTCGTATCGGTATCCATGGACTCGTGACCGGTCGCAGTCACGTCGCGCTGCTCATAGAGAAATTTGATGGTCTCGAACGACCAAGCGGGAAACGGCTCGCGCTTGAATCGCTCGGGATTGATGTCCCAGTCCTTGTACATGTCGGTGCGGAGTGCTGCGAAAGCGCCTTTGGGGACGCGGCCATGCGCGCGCTCCCAGGCTTTGAGGTCGGCCACCGAGAAAGCGTGGTTCGGATCCTTGGCAAGGTAGGGCGTGTCGTCGAGCACGGCCAGCCGCAGGATCATCTGTTTCAGCGGGATCTGGTCCATGGTGATCCCGTCTTGCGCAAAATGCGCCGGCGGATCGACATGCGTGCCGTATTGCCCGACAATTTGATAGTAGGTGGCGCGGAATTCGTCCTTGGCGATGGTGTAGGGCGCGCCGGTTTTCGGATCGGCGGCCGGCGAGAATTTCGCCTGGCCGAAGCCGGCCCAGACAGGCGTCTGCGGGCCGAACGAATGGGTGAGGTCGACGAATTGCTTGCCGGCCATGATGCGATAGGCGTGCTCGAGGTCGGATTCGGCGCGCGCTGGCATCGTTTTCGTCGCGAGCACCGCAAAAATCGCGCCGATCAATAGGAAATGAGCATGATAATGGGTGGTCATTGGACTTTTCCCCTTTTGGGTCCTTCCCATGGCCGTGGCAGCCGCTAATTTACAGCGGCGCGAGAGCCGGCGGAACTTCATTTGGTGGCGACCGTTGAACCAATGGCGGCTCTGCGTGCGGGGCGCGGCTTGTTTTCCGACTGGTCCACGATATGCGCGGATTTGTCAGAACTGTTTTCTTTCTTTGCGTCGTTTTGATCGTCGGACTTGCTGTCTACGCTATTCTTGCGTTTGAACCGCCCTATGGTCCGATTCCCCCGCCGCAGGCGAATAGCTTTGATTCCGTTGCGATGAAGCGCGGCGCTGAGCTTGCCGCGATCGGCAGCTGCGGCGTCTGCCACACCGCGCCGTCGGGCCGGGAATTCGCCGGCGGGCTCGCGCTGCCGACGCCGTTCGGCACCGTCTATTCGACCAACATCACGCCCGATCCGGAAACCGGTATCGGCAATTGGTCGTTGGCGGCCTTCCAGCGTGCGCTGCGCCACGGCGTGCGCCGCGACGGCGCCCATCTTTATCCGGCTTTTCCCTACGATCATTTCACTTTGGTGTCGGACGACGATACCAAGGCGCTCTATGCCTTTCTCATGACGCGGGAGCCGGTGCGCGCTACCGCGTCGCAAAATCAGCTGCCGTTTCCGCTGAACGTGCGGCTCGTGATGCATGGCTGGAATCTTTTGTTTCTCAAGCCCGGCCCTTATCAGCCGGATCCGGCGCATGACGAGGCCTGGAATCGCGGCGCCTATCTCGCCGAAGGTCTGGGTCATTGCGGCGCCTGCCACACGCCGCGAAATGTCCTGGGCGCGGAGAGGGCGAGCGAGAAATTCTCCGGCGGCGAGGCCGAAGGCTGGAGCGCCTATGCGATCAACGCGTCGTCGCCAGCGCCAGTGCCTTGGACTGCCGAGACTCTGCTGCAGTATTTGAGCAACGGCTTCAATGCCGATCATGGCGTGGCACGCGGTCCGATGCTCGAAGTCGCGAGCAATCTCGGCGCGGCGCCCGGCCACGATCTGCATGCGCTCGCGACTTATATTGCGGCGCAGATCGGCGCGCCGGACGCACCCACGCCGCAAGTGACGAAACAAGTCGCGACGCAGAGCGCGCGCGGTAAGACGATCGCTGCGGCAAGCGCCGACAGCCAGGCCGACACGTCGCAAAGCCGCGATCCGACCGGCGACAGTGAGCAAGGCGCGCTGATCTATGCCGCCACGTGCTCGGGATGCCACCAGGGGCCGCGTGCGGCGCCGTTCGGCGGCATCGATTTTGCGCTGTCGAGCAATATCAACGGGCCGAGCGCGCGCAACTTGGTCAATGTCGTGCTCAACGGCTTGCCCGCGACCGAGGCTAAACGCTCACCGATCATGCCGGGCTTTGCCAACGCCATGGACGAGGCGCAGGTCGCGGCTCTGGCGCGCTATTTGCGGGCCAACTTCACCGCCAAGCCGGCTTGGACCGATATCGACACCAGCATCGCCGCCGCGCGTGCGGCTTTGCGCGCGCCACCGGCCAACGCCGCGCCGGCCAACGGCTCCGCTTCCACCGCCACGAAGCAAGGGACGACACATGAAGCTCAACGTGAATAACGCCGAGCATGACGTGGATGCCGATCCACGCACGCCGTTACTTTACGTGTTGCGCGGCGATCTCAAGCTCAACGCCGCCAAATTCGGCTGCGGGCTCGGCCAATGCGGCGCCTGCACGGTGCTGGTCAATGGCGAGCCGATCTTTTCCTGCGTGACGCCGATCGCTTTGCTTGCCGGCAAGGAGATCACGACGCTCGAAGGGCTTGGCACCGAGGACAAGCCCGCGCCGATCCAGCAGGCCTTCATCGAAGCGCAGGCGGCGCAGTGCGGCTACTGCATTCCCGGCATGATGATGCGGGCGCAGGCGCTGCTGCAGAGAAATCCGCATGCCAGCGCCGCCGAGATCCGCGCCTGGCTCGAACCCAATCTGTGCCGTTGCGGCAGCCATATGCGCATTCTGCGCGCCGTGCATCGGGCGCAGCATGCGTTGACCACGGCGCAACGAGGAGAGGCCGGATGAGCGACACCGGGATCGTCATCTCGCGGCGCGCGGTCCTCGCCGGCTCAGGCGCGCTGGTCTTCAGTTTCTCGTCTGCGGCTTTCGCGCAAGACAGTGCCGCTCCGCCGGCTGCGGCACCGCAACCCGCTCCGGCGCCGCCGCCGCTGCTTCCGGGCAGTCTCAAGCAGGCACCGTTCCTCGATTCCTGGATTCGCATCGATGCCGACGGGACGATCACCGTGTTCACCGGCAAGGCCGAGCTCGGGCAGGGCATCAAGACGGCACTACTGCAGGTCGCCGCCGAGCAATTGGATGCCGATTTTGCCCGGCTGACGATCGTGACGGCGGATACCGGGCGCACCGCCAACGAAGGCTACACCGCCGGCAGCCACTCCATGCAGGATTCCGGCACCGCGATCATGCATGCCGCAGCGCAGGTGCGGCGGCTTCTGATCGCGCAAGCGGCGCAGCGCGCAGGCGTCTCCGCCGAGCAGATGATGACGGACAGCGGCGCAGTCATCGCGTCCGACGGCCGGCATTTTGCCTATGGCGATCTGGTGGCGAGCGAGATGCTCCATGTGCAGGCGGCGCCGCAATCGGTGCTGAAGGATCCCGCTCAGTACAAATTCCTCAACCGACGCATTCCGCGGGTCGATATTCCGGCCAAAGTGACCGGTGGCGAAGCCTTCGTGCAGGATTTTCGCCCCGACGGCATGGTGCATGGTCGGATCGTGCGGCCGCCAAGCTATGGCGCGGTGCTCGGCAGCGTCGATACCTCGGCTGTCGAGAAGATGCCGGGCGTGGTCAAAGTCGTGCGCGACGGCAGTTTTCTCGCCGTCATCGCCGCGCGTGAATTTCAGGCGATCGAGGCGATGCGGGCGTTGGCGGCCGCCGCGCGCTGGCAGGAAAACGCCAAGCTGCCGGACATGGCGGCACTGCCGGCGCTGCTCGCCAGCCTGCCGGCACAAGACATCAAGGTGATCGATCAGCCGCAGCCGGTGCCGGCGAATACCAAGACCGTCTCGGCCACCTATACCCGGCCTTATGTGTCGCACGGCTCGATCGGCCCGTCCTGTGCGGTGGCGCAGATAAAGGACGATACGCTGACAGTGTGGACCCACACTCAAGGTGTCTACCCGGACCGCGACGCCATCGCCGAGATGATGCACATGCCGAGGGACAAGGTGCGCTGCATCCACAGCCAGGGCTCGGGCTGCTACGGCCATAACGGAGCCGACGACGCCGCGGGCGATGCCGCTTTGCTGGCGCGCGCACTGCCCAGCCGGCCGGTACGCGTGCAATGGACGCGCGAACAGGAGCACGCCTGGGAACCCTATGGTCCCGCCATGATGGTGAAGGTCAGCGCCGCATTGGACGATTCCGGCAAGGTCGCCGACTGGAATTATACGGTCTGGAGCAACACCCATTCGATGCGGCCGGGACCGGCGGGTGCACTGATTGCGGCGCGCTATCTCGCCGCGCCGTTTCCGGAACCCAAGCCGTTTCCGATCCCGATGCCGGAGGGCGGCGGCGACCGCAATTCCAATCCGATCTACAAATTTCCGAGCATGAAAGTGCTGCATCACTTTCTGCCCACGATGCCGATCCGGGTCTCGGCGCTGCGCTCGCTCGGCGCCTATATGAATATTTTTTCCATCGAAAGTGTCATGGATGAGCTCGCGGCGGCCGCGGGAACCGATCCCGTCGAGTTCCGCTTGAAGCATCTCGACGATCCGCGTGCGCGCGAAGTGGTGTCGATGGCCGCCGAGCGGTTCGGCTGGTCGGCCAAGCCGCGCGCAAGGCTTCAACAAAATTCGACGCCCGGCCATGGTCACGGCTATGGCTTTGCCTTCGCGCGCTACAAGAATCTCGCGGCCTATTGCGCGGTCGCTTGCGAGGTCGAGGTCAATCACGAAACCGGCCGCGCGCGGATGGTGCGCGCGGTCGCCGCCGTCGATAGCGGCCAGGTGGTCAATCCCGACGGCATCGCCAATCAGATCGAAGGCGCCATCCTGCAGTCGATGAGCTGGACGCTTTATGAGAATGTGAGCTTCGACAACCGGCGTATCACCAGCGTCGATTGGGCGACCTATCCGATCCTGCGCTTTTCTGCGGTGCCTGACTCGATGGAAGTCCACATCATCAATCGGCCGGGCGTGCCGTTTCTCGGCAGCGGTGAGGCCGGGCAGGGGCCGGCAGCGGCGGCTGTTGCGAATGCCGTCGCCGATGCCACAGGCCATCGCTTCCGCGATCTGCCGTTGTCGAGTGAGCGCATCAAGGCAGCGATCGGGGTATGAGCTGGGCTGCGGTTATTTTTCCGGTAGCGGAATGAACTCCGTCGAGTCGCCCGGCACCGTGTCGAAACGTGCGGACTTCCAGTCAGCCTTGGCGGCTTCGATGCGGTCTTTGCGCGAGGAGACGAAATTCCACCAGATATGGCGCGGGCCGTCCATCGGTGCGCCGCCGACGAGAATAACGTGTGCGTCGCTCACCGCTTTGACGTCGATGCGGTCGCCGGGCTTGAGCAGCAACAGCCGTTCCGCTCGGTGAGGGTCGCCGGCGATCTCGATTTCGCCGGCCACGACATAGAGCGCGCGCTCTTCGTGCTCAGCGCTTATCGGCAGTGCCGTGCCGGCCTTGAGATGCGCCTCGGCGAAAATCGTTTCCGAGGTGGTGCCGACCGGTGAAGTCAGCCCGTGCATCTTTCCGGCGATGACGCGCAGCGTCAGGCCGTTGTCGCGCAATTCGGGAATATCGGCTGCAGCGGTATGCGTGAAGGCCGGCGTCATTTCTTCGTCTTTGGCCGGCAGCGCCACCCACAATTGCAGCCCATGGAGCGGCTCGCCGCCGTCGCGATGATCGGCGCCGGTGCGTTCAGAATGCACGATGCCGCGGCCGGCCGTCATCAGATTGACCGCGCCCGGCCGGATCGGCAGCGCCGAACCGAGACTGTCGCGATGCACGATTTCGCCGTCGAACAAATAGGTGACGGTCGACAGCCCGATATGCGGATGCGGCCGCACGTCGACACCGTCGCCGGCGCGGAATACCGCCGGCCCCATATGGTCGAAGAAGATGAAGGGGCCGACCATGCGCTGGCGTGCCGAGGGCAGCACGCGATGCACCTGAAAGCCGCCGAGATCGACCGTGCGGGGAATAATCACCTGCGCGATGGCGTCGCACGACGGCGCATCGCCGAATGTCGGGTCTTTCGCCGGGAAGAAGCTCATGACATGCCTCGAGATTTGGCCTCACGCGCTGTTGCGTGGCGCTATCCTAGAGGCAGGTGGTGACGCCTGTCATTCACGATTTCGCGCGCGCTTTGCCTGCCTTCGCCACCGCCTCGGCGATAAAGCGCGGTTGCGCGAACGATGCGATATGGACTTCCGGCGTCCAATACATCGTCTTGAAGCCGCCGGCCTTGCGATAGCGCCATGCGATCGTCGTCACCGTGTGCCGGCGCAGCCTTTTGTTGTCGCTGGCAAATCCCATCGTCATATGGCCGCCGATATAGATCGGAATCGCGGCGACATAGCAACTCGCGTCGGCGAACAGCCGCCGGAACTTGGCAATGGATGACACGAGTTCGCGCTGCTGGAAAAACGGCACGCCGCACTGCGTCACCAAGACGCCGCCTTTGGTCAGGCAGCGCCGGCAATTGGCATAGAATTTCTCGCTGAACAGAATCTTTCCCGGCCCTTGCGGATCGGTCGAGTCGACAATGATGGCATCGAAGACGCGCTCCGTCTTGGCCATATATTTCGCGCCGTCGTCGATGACGGATTCAAAACGCCTGTCGGCAAAAACCGGCCGGGTGAATTCGGGAAAATGCTCCTTGGCGAATTCGACCACCTTGGGGTCGATCTCGACCTGGGTCAGGCGCTTGACGGATTTGTGCTTGAGCACTTCCTCGGCGATGCCGCAATCGCCGCCGCCAATGATGAGCACGTCGCGCGCGCGCCCGTGGGCGAATAGCGGCACATGCGCCATCATCTCCTGGTAGATGAACTCGTCCTTTTTCGAGATTTGGGCCGCGCCGTCGAGCATCAGCATCTTGCCGAAGAACGGCTGCTCGAACAGCATGAGATGCTGGTGCGCGGTCCGCAATTCGTAGAGCACTTTGTCGACCTGATAGGTCATGCGGAAACCGAGCGCGTCGAACAGCGTTTCGGCGATCCAACGTTTCTCCGGCAATGCTTTGGTCAAAACGCCCTCCGCTAACAAAATGGCCGGGTTTTGGCCCGGCCGCGCAAATCCCGTTCCCGCTTGGCGGGCCGATTAGAGCACGATCCGGAAAAGTGGAAGCCGGTTTTCCGAAAAGATCATACTCAATCAAAATCCTAAAGCGACCGATTCAATCTGAAACAATTACGCTCTAAGCCTTCTGGCCGCGCAACAATTCGTTCACGCCGACTCGCTTTGCCGAAAAGGCCTCGCGCAGCACCGGGATGCATTTATCCGGATCGGCTGAGCCGCACATGAAGACGTCGAGCGCGGCATAGCCAGCCTCCGGCCAAGTATGGATGGAGATATGGCTCTCCGCCAGCACCGCGACACCGGAGACGCCGCCCGGCTGGAAGTGATGCAGGTGGATATGCAGAAGTGTCGCGCTCGCGGCTTCGACACAGCGCCGCAACTTCGCCTCGATATGTTCAAGGTCGTTGAGCCGCCTGGCGCCGTGCAGATCGATGATCAAGTGTACGCCGGCGCAACGCACGCCGTTGCGGACAGCAAAGTGGTCTTTGGCCAGCTTCTCGGCCAGCAGGGCGTCGGCAATATTCTGGCTCTGAAGATTGGAAGTTAGACGATCGTGCTCCGGCACCGCGGACGCCACTTTCAATTTGTTTTTTTTATCTTCCTTTCGGGCGGTACCTGGGATCCCCAAGCCCTTCACCGATCGCAAGAGGGCGTTCTGGCTCATGCCGTCCTCCCCAACCAGATAAGAGAACCCGAGATGCCGGCAATCCGGCGCCACGGCAAGCGAAACACAAGAAAGCGAAAGCCGCCCGATCAGTCCCCGCGAACCGACCAATAGCGGCTGAATCCCCACATAAATACCAGCCGTATATAGTCAAGTAGATTCTGCGAGAAAACCTTTAACGCTTTGTCACGATCGTTGTTCCTCGCCGTGAAAACCCCGAGACCTCGCTGTTCTTTCTCGCCAGCCTCTTGCCGAACGGCTGACGGCGGCTAATGTCGCGCCGGGCAACGCATAACCAACGCAAATGGGGGGCAGGGAATGTCCGCTTTCGCACGACCGCAAAGCGCTTCACGGGAATCGGCGCGGCATCGGCTTTATCGTGGATGCGCCTGCTGTGAGATCGCGGAAATTCCGGCAAATCCAGCGCGCCGCAATTTTCTCGTGGGCCTTGGC
Source organism: Xanthobacteraceae bacterium (assembly GCA_049677525.1). GTDB lineage: Bacteria > Pseudomonadota > Alphaproteobacteria > Rhizobiales > Xanthobacteraceae > BOG-931. The sequence goes on along the minus strand of JBAUCK010000354.1, from coordinate 1,367 downwards.
GGACTTGGTCTTGGTGGACTTGGACTGAATGCCGCCGCTTCGCGGCCGGCCGCGGCGCAACCGGCCGCGCCAAAACTGCGTATCGATGTGCATCATCATTATTTGCCGCCGGTTCACGCCGCAGCGATGACGAAGAACCGCGTCGGTGCACCGCCGCCCGCTTGGAGTCCCCAGCTCTCGCTGGCCGATATGGAAAAAGCCGGCGCCACGACAGCGGTGCTCTCACTGATGCAACCGGGCGTCTGGTTCGGCGATGCCGAAGAAGCGCGACAGCTGTCGCGCGCCTGCAACGACTATGGCGCGCAATTGCGCAGGGATTATCCCGGCAAGTTCGGCCTGTTCGCCGCCATTCCACTGCCCGATACCGAGGGCAGCCTGCGCGAAATCGAATATGCGCTCGATGTGCTCAAGGCCGACGGCATCGGGCTGTTCACGAGTTACGGCGACAAATATCTCGGCGATCCGGCCTTCGTGCCGGTGTTCGAGGAACTCAATCGGCGCAAAGCCGTGGTCTACACACATCCGACCACGCCGGTCTGCTGCACGAATATGATCAAGGGCGTGTCGCCCGGCACCATCGAATTTGCCACCGACACGACCCGCACCATCGCGAGCCTGATCTTCGGCCAGGGCGGCACGGCATTCCGTTGCCCGGATATTCGCTTCATCTGGTCGCATAGCGGCGGCACGCTGCCGTTTTTGATCGGCCGCCTGATGCGCGAACAGGTGGTGAAGAAGGATCCGCGGATGCCGGACGGCCCGGCACCCATCGTGCAGAAATATTTCTACGAAATCGCGCAAGGCAATCAGCCCGGCCAATTCGCGGCATTGTTGGACATGGTTCCCCTCTCGCAATTGATGTTCGGTTCGGATTTTCCGTTCCGCAAAGGGATCGAGGCCGCCGATGGCTTTGCCGCTTACAAATTCAGCGACGCCGAGCGCGCCTCGATCAATTCCGGGACCGCGCTCAGCCTGATGCCGCGGCTCGCGACGTGAGCGTAGCATGGCGGGCCGCCTGCACGCCAAGATTGTTTGATATTTTTGCCTTCGGCTGGTCTACATCCTGTTCCAAATCAAAGTCCCTGAGATTTGGCTAAGCTGGTGCCAGGTATCGGCCATCACACATCGGCCATCACCCAACGGCAGTGACGTGGGCAGCGGCGCGAAATTCGGACCATGACACGAAGAGGGAGAAGAGCATGAAGCGCATGTTGGGAGCGGGCGTGTTGTTGGCGCTGGCGGCGGTGATGCCGGCGCAGCAGGCGGCGGCACAAGATCCGATCGGCGGCGCGATTGTTGGCGGAGCGCTTGGCGGCATCATTGGCGGCGCCGTCGGCCGTGGTGTAGGCGGCGCGGTTGCCGGCGCA